>NZ_LT629758.1:2451428-2757857 GCF_900104725.1 Actinoplanes derwentensis | reverse complement strand
ACGGTCAGCAGCGGCTCACCTCTCTGTACCAGGCTCTGCACCTGAACCAGCCGGTACGGACCACCGACGAGCGCGGTCGAGAACTTGAGCGCTGGTACTACGTCGACATCGTCAAAGCCGTCGGCTCATCCACGGACCGCGACGAGGCCATCGTGTCCGTGCCCAGGGATCGGGTCCTGCGTTCGGACTTCGCCCGCCGGGTGCAACTCGATCTCAGCAGCCGAACGCTGGAATGCCAGGCGAGGCATTTCCCCCTGAGCATCGTCTTCGACAGTAACAAGGTCACCGCCTGGCAACGCGAGTTCGTCCTGCTGGACGAGGCCAACTGGGACCTCTGGGCCAAGTTCGAGCACGGAATCCTGCACAACGTTCGGTCCTTCCAGATCCCGATGATCAAACTAGCCGCCTCGACTACCAAGGACGCGGTGTGCTCCGTGTTCGAACGGGTGAACACCGGCGGTGTTCCGCTGAACGTGTTCGAACTGTTGACCGCCACCTACGCCGGCGACAGCGAGTACGAGCTGACCCACGGCGACTACTACCGACTGCCGGACGCCTGGCACGACATCAAGAAGGGCTTGACCACCTCCTATCCGGTGTTCGGGCGCACCGAGCAGGGCGTCGACGACGGGCTGAGCAGCAGCGACTTCCTGCAAGCGGTCACACTCGTCAGCACCTGGGAACGCAAGCGGGAGAGACCGTCCATGGCGGTTTCCTGCAAGCGGCGCGATCTTCTGAACCTGCCGCTGGAGGACTTCATCAGGATCGCGCCCCGGGTCGCGAGCGCGTTCGAATGGGTCGGCGACTTCCTCAGCGAGCAGCTGATCGTGCGCCATGCCGACCTGCCCTACCGGACCCAGCTCGTACCGATGGCCGCGGTGCGGGCGATCCTGCTCGACGATGAGGCAGAGGACCCGGGTACCCGGGAACTGCTCACCCGCTGGTACTGGTGTGGCGTGCTGGGCGAGATGTACGGCGGGGCCACCGAGAGTCGTTTCACCCGCGACGTTGAACAGCTCATCGCGGCGGTGAGAGGCGAATCGCACGGATCGTCGATGTCTTCGACACGGACTGGCCTGCCTGACACGATCATGGAGGCGGCATTCCTGGCCGACCGGCTGGACACCCTGACAACCCGCAACAGCGCGGCCTACAAGGGAATCTATGCGCTCCTCGTCAAGCAGGGAGCGGTCGACTGGTACCACAGCGAGGGCCCGCTGACCGCCAGCGCTCTCATCCAGCATGCCGTCGCCATCCGGCAGGTGTTCCCGAAGCACTGGCTCGCCCGAAACTTCCCCGACGACAACCGCGGCAACTCGATCGTGAACAAGACCCCGCTGTCCTACCGGGCGAGCAAGAGTCTCATCGGCTCACCGTCGAGCTACCTCAAGGTGCTCGCCCGAGAAGCCGGCACACGGCCCGAATGGTTCGACGACGTTGTCACCACCCACGTCATCGATCCAGCCACACTGCACGAAGACGACTTCGACGCCTTCTACGCTGACAGGTCCGCCCGCTTGGTCCAACTGGTCAACGAGGCCATGGGTAAGCGCACCGTCTTCCGCGCCGAGTCGGACCGATGAACATGGCCGATTCCCGCCGCCCCACCCGCGAGGAGCTCGTCGGGCTCAAGGGCAGGTCCCTGCGCACCTCCGACCTGCTCACCATGTTCGGGACCCGGGTACGAAACCACCAGACCGTGCCGATGATCCAAGAGGCCCTGCACGAGGCCGGTCTTGACACCCACCCGTCGTTCACCACGTGCGGACTCACGACCGAGATGCTGGTCGTCGCGAAGAGTCTGTTCACTGAAGCTGAGGACGAAGCCGAAGAGGAGGTACTCCCCGGCACCCTGCCTCAACAGTCGTTCAAAATCGGCGATGTTCCCTCGGCCCGCAACGGCGTCGAATCGGTCAACTCCAGCGCTCTACTCAGCACGGTAACGCACACGATGCGTCAGAAGAACTACTCGCAACTGCCGGTGATCGACGGCCTTGCCGACCTCAAGGGCGTCATCACTTGGGATTCGATCGCCGCTCGCTACGAGAAGGGCGAGGTGCCGACGCTGTCCAGCGCGATGATCCGAGACGACCTCCCGCTGGCCGAGGTGCACCAGGAACTCTTCACGCGCCTGCCCGAACTTCAGCGATGTGGATACCTCCTGGTACGGGAGAACAACGGCACCTTCGCCGGGATCATCACCGGTGCCGACATCACGGCACGGTTCCACAAGCTCGCCCAGCCGTTTTTCCTCGTCGGCGAGATCGAGTTCCGCATCCGGCGATGCCTCGGACCCAAACTGACGGGCGATCCGGTACGAGCTTTGGGTAAGAAGTACCAGTCGGGCGATTTCTCGCGACTAATGTTCGGCGACTACGTCAAGCTGCTGGCCACCGATCAGCAGGACGCGCGGCTGGCTCAACTCGCCGAAACCAACTGGGCGACACTGGGCTGGACCGGGGTCGACCAAGCCCAGTTCGTAGCTCAACTCGACCGAGTCAGAACCATCCGCAACCAGATCGCGCACTTCGACGAGCAGCCGTTGACCGTGCGGCAGACTGACGAGCTGTATCAGTTCTCCGGACTGCTCAAACAGCTCCTGTAACGCAACGTTTCGAGAAGAAGGAAGCTGCGGCTGCGGCGAGTGAGGTCACACGATCAATCCGCCCGGACGGCGGAGGCGGACAGGTTCGAGCGCGCTGGGATCGGCGGCGAACAACGCCCATGCCGACCAGTCCCAGCCCTGCATGAAGATGCCCTTGCGGGCCTCGGTGACGCTGGCCTCGAGCGGGTAGCCGTCCATCAGCGCCTGGTAGAACTCTTGGGCGAAGCGCAAGCCGGCGTTGTCCAGGACCGGACGGATGGTGGCGACGACGGCCGGTACGCCTTGGCGAACTATGTTCTGGCACACTCCGAACGCCGCCTGGCCGGGAACACCAGGGTCCACGCCCGTGTCACAGCCATTCAGCACGGCCAGGACCACACCGGAATCCCACAGCTGCACGGCGAGCTGTTCGGCCGTCAGCAGAGCAGGGGCACCGTGGTGGTCCTGAAGAATCAGCGTCGCAGTGTCGTTGATGATCCCACTGTGGCCGGTGTAGTGCAGGACATGCGGACGCACCCTGCGGAGGCTCTCCCGCAGGTCCCGCTCGGTGGCATCCTCGATGGTCGTCAACGACGCCCAGCCCTGCTGTTCAGCCTCGGCAAAGCTCGCCCGCAGCAAGCGCAGTTCCTGGCGCGCGCCGGGCAGCTGCGCCAAGCCCCGTGGCTCGGAGTGCACGGCCAGGACCCGCAGAGTCGTACCGATGGAGCGATCCCCGGCGATCGCGTCACCAACCCGCCGGACGACGGAAAGCTTCACAGTCAGGCCAGCCACAATCCGGAGGTCAGGAATCTGCAGGCACTCCCACGGCAGGCCGGTCAGATCGGCCATGCCGGAGGAGATGGTAAGCCGCACTCGCTTGCCTGCGTTCATGACGGTGAGGAACTTCGATGTTGCCTCGGCTTGCGCGCCGAACGTCTGGTGCCACAGAAGCTCACCGATCTGTTCCACCGTCGCAGCCGCGCTCGGCGCGGGTGCGACGTCCCGGGTGGTCGTGGATGGCCGGGCTGCGATGGTGTAGGCGGACGCATAGGCGTTCAGTAGGCTGGCGGCCAGCCTCCGGAATTTCTCAACGTCGATCTCGACCGGCCAGCGATGATGATCTGGTCCGATAGCCAGTCGGGCGATGCCTCGCCAACGCAGCAGTTTGGGCCGCCGCGCCGCAGTTGTCTGGTTCGGCGACTTCACCGCGCGGGTCTGATCCGGTGGCTCCAGATGGAGCTCGATGTCGGCATAGGGCTCCCACGTCACCATCGACGCGGCCAATGATGCGCTACCCTCCACCACGCCGACGACACGGGCGAACTGGTCGTCGAAGATCGTCCGGAAGTACGGGCCGATCCGCAGGAACTCGCTCAGCCGCTCGTCACTCTCGGCGCTCTGCCAAGCCTCCGGCAAAGCCTCCGTATCGGTGTCACCGAGGACCCGCGCCTCCAGCTGCCGTAGCCGCCGGCGACCGCCGGGCGTCCGGACCCGCTCCACAAGTTCGGGCCAGCCGACCTCCAGCATGCGAACCTTGGCGAATCGGCGGCGCCGGACAAGGTCGAGGGCGACGGCGAGGCGCGCTTCCGCGCAGGCATCAAAGTCCTCGTCGGCGGCCCTGGCCGCATCCAGCAACACCTGGGCCGCCCGGTGGTAGGTGTCTGGGTCCTCGCTGTAGTCCTTGAACTCACCAGGGTACTTCGGCAACTCGGCAGGATCGGCAAGCAGATACTCCCTCGGTACCTGCGAGATCCGCGGCGATCCTGCCAACAGCAGCCGCCATTCGTCACGGCCCTTTTCCCCGCTCGGATCGAGCGCGCGCAGCAACGCTGGGCGCCCGTCGAAGTCCTTGGGCGGATGCGGGTCATCCAACCACCTGTCGACGGCCCCGATCGCGTCCACATAGCCGTCCCGGCTGGCGGCCTGCCGCACGCTCGCCGCGAGGCCGTGATTGTCGTGCCAGAGGCTCAGCACCCGGTTGAAGAACCGCAGGTGCAGCCAGCCGACCGAGGTGGTGGCCGCCTGATCACTGACGGTCCGCGCAATGTATGTGAATGGTCCGTCCTTGCTGACGATCGAGCCGTCGACGGCGCGCGCGTCGGTGAAACCCCGCAGGATCTCCAGCGTCCGGGCGGTGACGCCATTGACGGCGAATTGTTCGGCCATGCCGGGATCCGTCGCGGTCGACTGCACTAGGCGATGCCAAACCTTTGCGAGTTCGGCCGGGGTCGTGGTCACTTCGTCTCGCCTTTCTCCTGTGGCTCGCGGCCGAAGCTGAAGGCGAGCAGGTCGCACTGCTGCTTGAGACGGCGCGGGTTGCCCCGGCTCGCGAGGTCGATCAGGTCGGCGGCGCCCACCCACTCCGGGAACTGCGCAGCGATGAACCGCTCGGACGAGGGGGCGCGCACGGCCGAGACGTCGATCCCCAGCTGGATCACCTTCTCCAGGTACATCCGGGCGTTCACATAGTCGCCGCCGATCCGGGCATGAAGACCCCGGTGTAGTACGGCCTCATCGACAGGCACGATGAACAGGCATTCCGCCTCGGCCTCGGCACATTCTGAGAGGAAGATCTTGATAGTTTCAAGAACGTCGAAGGCCACCTCGGGCAGGCATCGGTCGAGGTCGTCGATAAGCACCACGGTGCGGGGATTACTGGCCGCTCGGAACAGCTGACGTACACCCGCTCTCATCTGCTCGATGGTGGCGACGGCACGATCAGCAGTGCTCTTCGCAGTCTCGTCCTTGCCCAGCAGGCCGCGCAGCGAGCCGAGCGGGCTCGCCGCCGCAGCGGCAAGATCGACGACGGCGCCGGCCAGCGAGGACAGCTGCCGCGCCGACTCGGACTCTGCGGCGACGCGATTGGCGACCGCCGTGGCCCGGCCGAGCGTGGCCATCAACTGCTCGAACTCCTCGGCGTGCTGTTCCTCCTCGGTCTTGGCGACAGTGCCGAGGAATACCTCGGCAAGCAGGCGACCTCGCAGCCGCGCCGGCAACGGCTGGACCGGCGCGGGGCCGGGGTCAGAGTCGAAGCCGTAGGCCATTCGGGCCACCTTCTCCAGCAGCGCGCGCCAGATGGCGTCGGCCGTGACGTACGGCCACGCCGAGAACTCGACTACGCGCAGCCCCTCCCAGCCGTTCTGTTGTTTGAGAAAGCCCACGACCAGGTTGGCGAGGCTGGTCTTCCCCTCACCCCAGGCGCCGTAGATGCCCAGCGTGAACGGCAGCGGCCGCCCGGCTATGCGCTGGGCCAGCCGTTCCGCGTCACCGGCCATCGCGAGCAGGTCGTCACGCGGATCGGAGATTGCCGCTTCGGTGGCGTCAGGCAACTCGTCTCCCCGCCACGAGCAACCAACCGACCACCACGATCGCCACGAAGGCGGTCGCGGCGATCCAACCCGCCGTCACCGCGAGTAGCAGGGCAGCGAGCAGGACGAAGCTACAGCCAACGACCGTCCACACGTGAATCAAGCGAGCCCTCCGCCGCATGAACAGCCGGACAACCCCGACACCGGCTAGGAGGAAAATGGCGAATACCAACCAGACCATGGCGGCGACGGCGGCGCGCGTCAGGTCGCCGAGAATCCGCAGGCGGCCAGTGGCTTTCTTCTCGCTCTTGTTGGCCTTCTCGGTCGCGAGCCGCAGCTCCCGATCCGCCGCGGACTGGTCGGTAACCGCGTCGTCGGCTTGGACCCGCAGCGCACTCAGCAACGCCTCGCGAGTTTTGATGCCGTCCTGGAGCTTTGCCGCCTCCGGCTCGCTCGCATGGTCCGCCGCCGCCCGGTCGGCCACTTGGTCTACCTGTTCGTCGGCAAGCCTGGACTTGAGCGCTTCACGAAACGACCGCACCGCGTCGGCTCTCTGCTGAGCGTTCGCGAGCCTCCGGACGTCCGCAGCATCGGCCATCGCTGGCCCGCCCCGTGCCCAGGGCGCGCCAGACCACAACGGAGACACCGCCGACCCGGCCGCGAATGCCAGCACCGCGAGGGCCACGGCCAGCCCGGCGTCGAGCCGACTCATCGTGGTGGGCCTGCTGGCCGCCGGATTCGCCTGTGACACAGTGAAAGGATACCGGCACGCCCGGCGATCACCTTCGTACCAAGCGGCCGACATGAATGGCCGATTCGTTCGATGGAGTCTCTGCCGCCGAGGGCACGAACCCGGAAAGCTGGTTTCCTCCTCTACTCTGGCCGAAAGGACTAGTAGAACAGAACAAACGTTCGTAACACAGTGGAGGCTACTGGGCCTCCTCTGCGGGCACGGTTCCGATATGGCTTGGATGAAGACCTTTGGCAATGAGGCTACGCAGCAGTGCAAGACCGGTGGGAGTGAACGGCCCTGGAAGGGGCAAGCCGGGCCACCGCTGAACGAGATACGGCCACACCCCGGAGATCAGACCAGATCCTCGCTCGTAGGGGTGGACGTACATCCAAGTCGCGCATGGCCTGGGGTCCGCTCATCGCGATACTGCACTGAGGGATCGATGCCGACCGCACCAGCAATGAGTTTCCCTCGACCGACGAGAAACCGGTGCGATGGCAACAGAATCACCAGCTGACCGGCAGGATCCTCCGCTGAGTACGGGGTGAAGTCGTAACGTGTCTCCCGGCGGAATTGTTGCGCCATCTGCTCAGCCGCACGGCGTAGCGCGGTGCGGCTCCAGTGCTCCACGAGTAGCCCAGCGTGGGGCGCCAATCTAGACTGCTCAATGCGATCGTCGGCTAGTTGGCGCAGGGTAGAGGCGTAGACGCGGCGGGTGCCGACGCTCTCAGGATGGTCGAGGATGCCCAGGTAGGCCGTGCTCGCCTCGGCCGCGGTCGGGGTCGCCGGGCGGGCAAGCCTGTTCACGGTTCCCATCCGAAGATCCTCCCGCGCGGCTTTATCGCAGAAAAGAACCGGTATTCGCCGCCTCGTCCGCCGGGGTGTGGGCAGGCCGAGGCGGCTCGTCGCGGAGCTTATCGCAGAAAATAGTCTGCTTTCTGTGATAGCGCGCGCAACGAGATGACCACTACGTTCGGATTCGTATCCCACCAGGATCCGCGGTCGTGGCCCTTAGCCGTCGGGAAAGAAATACAGTGACGTCGCTGCCGCGCAGGGGCGTTAGGTCAAGGCCAGGGGCCGAGGCTCTGATCCAGAGCTTTCTCAACCCGGGTATGTCTGCAAGCGGCGCCAGATCGAAAAGATGTACCTCATTTTCGATCGCCAACTCCGTGAGCCGGGGATGGTTGGCCAAGGCACTCAGATCAGTGACGGGTGTGTACTCGATCCGCAGGGTAGTCAGGGAGTCGATGGAGGCGAGCGGCGCCAAGTCCGTGAGCCAGGTCTCGCCGCGGAGGTAGCAGTTCAGGGATGTCAAGGGCGAGTTCAGTCAGTCGTAGCATTTGATCTTGATGGGTCGGTGGGACAGGATGCCCGCCGTGCGCAACATGTTGACCCTGGTCGATCGTGAAGAGATCTCCCGTGGCTTGGCCGAGGGCCTGGAATTCAAGGAGATTGCCCGGCTGATCAGCCGGAACCCGTCGGTGGTCTCACGGGACGTGGCCCGCCACGGCGGCCGGGCGGAGTACCGGGCCGTGACTGCGGACCAGTCGGCGCTGACCGGTCGGTTGCGGCCGAAGGCGTACGCGGTCGACCGGTCACCACGGCTGCGGACGGTGGTCACGCAGCTGCTCAAGGGCGGCTGGTCGCCGGCGTCGATCGCGGGCCGGTTGCCGCGCGACTACCGCGACGATCAGGCTGTACGGGTGTCACACGAAGCGATCTACCAGTGGGTCTACGCCCAGCCGGTGTCCGCCCTGGCTCGGGAACTGCTGAAGCTGCGCACCGGCCGGACCGCCCGCCGTTCGGGCCCCCGCCCGGCCCCGGCCCCGCGGATCCGTGAGCCCCGCTACCTCGACGAACGCCCCGCCGAGGTCGAGGACCGGCAGGTGCCCGGCCACTGGGAAGGCGACCTCGTGATCGGCAAGGCCGGCAGGTCCGCAGTCGCGACCCTGGTCGAGCGGACCTCCCGGATGCTGGTCCTGGTCCCGCTGACCGGACGCGACGCGCTGACCGTCGGCGACGCGGTGATCGCCGCCGCCGGAACGCTGCCGCCACAGATCGCCCGCTCGCTGACCTGGGACTGCGGCTCCGAGATGGCCGGACACGCACGGATCACCGCCGCCGGGCTGCCGGTCTACTTCGCCCGCCCGCACTCACCATGGCAGCGCGGCAGCAACGAGAACGCGAACCGCATCCTGCGCGAGTACTTCCCGAAAGGCGTCCCGATCACATCGGATCCGAAATACCTGGCAATGGTGGCTTCCGAAATCAATGACCGACCCCGTAAGATCCACAATTGGAAGAAGCCCTCCGAGATATTCGCCGAACTCGTAGAGGCAAATGCTTCGACTGCCTGAATCTGCCAAGCCCAGCCTCTGGGTTGCTTTTGCCAGAGCGTGGGCTCCTCCCACTGGCTCGCCGTCTGTTGAAAAAGACATACTGTTCATGTTCTGGAGGCAATTCAGCGTCTCAGGATTCCACGACGAGGGTGCCATCAAGGAAAGATGCTTCAACTCGGACAACTCTGCGAAAGTTGTCTCGGTTATTGCGAATCCCGAAATGCCGAGGCTAGAAAGCTTCGGTATTTGGCGAAGAGGAGTCAAATCCTGATTCGGGTCGAGATTCGACAACGAGAGAGATGTGAGCTCAGGAAGGTCCTGCAGCGGTGAGAGATCAAGGCGCCGATCTTTTGCGTTGAGATATAACCACCGAAGTTCAGAATGTAGGGACAGTTGCCGTAGGTCACCGGAAAATCCTCCTTGAAGGAGCAGCCTGGTGAGGTGTGGTACGTTCGATAGATAGGAGATTTCCAGCCTCTGGAAAGTGTCCAGGCTCGTGTCGGTGAGGTGACGCAGTCGCGGCAGTGCCGATATTAGGCTCGCGTTTTGGATTTCTATCGCGCCGCCGTCGAGGGGTGAGTCAGCCAGGACTTTCTCGGCGTAGTCGTGGGGGTCGAAGTACTCCCAAGCGGTAATGAGCTGCCTTTGGACGCGGGGCCTCGGGTCGGGACCGTAGCGGGCGAGGGTGTCGAGCGCTGCCGGCCCGTTGACCAGTGCGACGGCTCGGACAGTGGCCGCGGCCTGGGCTTCGCTCAATGCGGTGAGGTCTGCGGGCAGTTCGGCGAGCAGCGGTTCTCCGACTGCGGCCACAGATCTCGCTTCGGTGACGGAACGGGGCAGCAGGTCGCGTAGGTGTCCGCGGACCTGGGTGAGGACATCCGGTTCGACCGCCGGTGCGGTTTCCAGACACGCTGCGGCGAGTAGCCGGAGCCGCCGCGTTTTCTTGGGCTGTTTGTCGGCGAGCGCGAGCAGGCCGGTCAGCACCTGGGCGCGGATGGGCGCGTTGGCGTGGCCGGTGGCCAGGATGATGGTTTCCCGCCACGTGTCGAGATGTGCGTGTTCGATGAGGGCGCCGGTGTGGCCTTGGTCGGCGGCTTCGCGGGCGGCCAAGTATTCCTGGAAGGTGCGGTGAACGAAGTCGATGCGGTCGGGGACCGGCTCACGCAGGATGCCGCTGCGTTGAATCATGTGCTCGAGAACTTCGGTAGCCGGTGCGGTGATGTGCCGGATTCCGGCGAGGCGGTGGGAGAACCGCTGTGCGGCTTCGGCTCGGGTAAGTTCGGCGCGGCCATTCTGGGTCATCCACCAGGCGGCTTCCTGCAGGATTTGGGCTTGGTCGCGGCTGGTGAGTTCGGGTAGTTCAGTAGCTACGCCGCGGTGGGAGTCGCGGCGGTGCAGCAGCATGTCGATCGCGGCTTGGTAGATATCCATCCGGTTGCGGGGCAGGTTGCTGTCGCGATCGAGGTTCAGCGCGCACAGCATCGCGCACAGCAGCGGGCTGGCGGCCAGGTTCTGCAGGTGGGGGCTGCCGTCGAGCTGGGCGAGTAGCCGCTGCTCGAAGCCGGAGAGCTGGTGTGGTTGACAGGGTAGGTCTCCGGCACGTCGCACGGCTTCGTGCCAGTGCCGGATGAGGGCTTTGATGTCGGCCGGGCCCATGCGTTCCAGGAAGACCGAGGAGAATTCTTCGGTGTCCAGCCAGCGAGCTGATGCGGCGGCGGGCCGGGAGGTGACGACTACTCGCAGGTTGGGGTAGGCGGCGAGCAGGCCGCGCAGCCAGTCGCGGACGGTTCGGCGTTGGGCTTCGGGTACTTCATCAACACCGTCGATACACAGTATGGCTCCCGCATCGAGTTGACGGTGGACCCATCCCACGGGCATCAAACCAGCGATGGCGGCGGCGATCAGGTCTAGGAAACGCTCCGGAGCTGGCAATGGCTGGGTGACATGGTCGCGTAGCCGGATCAGGAACGGGGTGCGTCCGTTCCAGCTGTCGAGCTCACTGGCGAACCCGTGCCGGGCAGCGGTAACGGCGATCCACTGCATCAGGGTGGTCTTGCCGGAACCAGCGTCGCCGCGTAGTAAGACTCGTGCCGCGTCGCCGAGGGCCTGTTCGGCGCGGACCGATGCGCTGTCCGCGCCGCTATCGGCGCGGAACTGGCCGGGATTCCAGCGGAACCCGGCTCGACGTAAGCCCCGCGTGTTGGAACCGGTGACGGTGAGGCTGATGTAGGCGATGCTCAGCGGAGTGCGCAGGCGGTAGCGGTGTACGTCGACGCCGAACAGTTCCAGGTGATCCAATTCGGTGAGTATGTGGGCCAGGTAGCGGTTGCGGAACTGGGTGTCGTGGCTGGTGCCTGTGGGTGCGTCGAGGCTGGTTACCGGTAGCCGGGCAAGGACTTCGGTGAGGCCGTCGGCGACCGTGGTTAGTCGCTCCAGGGTTTGGATGGTGGCGCGGGCCTGGAACGGGCCGAGTTGCACGACTAGTTGGGTCAGGCAGGTGCAGCACTCGTCGAGAACCCTGCCGTACAGATGGACCGCCGCCTCGCTCAGGCCGGCCAGGGCGGGCATGTCGGGTAGCTGCCGCCGTAGGCGGGTGGCCATCAGGGCGGGGTCGACGTCGTCGGCGAACACCGCGGCGTCGGACAGGTCAGCGGCTTGCAGGGTGTCGGTGACCGCGTCCAGGACAGCGACGATCTCGTTGTCGGCCAGCGCTTGCTCGCGGCGGCGGATAAGCGGTTGGAGCCGTTCGTAGACGGTGTCGGTGATGTCGCCCAGCCGGCGGCTGGCTCGGCGTACGCCGAGATCGTCGGCGACCCCTGTCCCGATCAGCTCGATCAGCGGTGTCTCGCGTTCCCGCTTGTCACGGCGGCGTCCCAGCCACCGTCGCACCGCCGGTGAGACCACCGAACCTGCTGTACGCAGCAGCGCTGTCTCGACCACACCCATGCCTTGTCTCCCTCGCCTTCCGCCTTACCTCCGAACGCCCTGCGTGTGTCGGCAGCTAACGGGTCGTCGCCACGGCCGGGCTCGCGCAGTACCCTCCGTTGGCCCGCTGGTGGCGGTTGGAAACCGCCCGTGCCCGACCGCCTGCTCGGCAGACAGGAACTCGGTTCCATCATCATCGACCACCAGCAATAAACCTATGTGGACCCCCATACCGCGACAGTCACCCGAAAGAAGGAGTCACGCTCAGCCGGAACGGCCCCACTATCATCTGCCGCAAGTATCTTGAGCAGCCTAAACGCTAGTTTCTGCAAGATCGCCAATCGTCGGCCGGCACCCTCTCGTCGCCGAGGCCACACCCATCTACCGATCTCGTGCTCTGCTATGCCGACGGTACCGGCGCGGTATCGATGTCGGACAAATGGCGGTGCAGCGACGTCTTCGGGATACCGGTCTTGCCAGCGATCGTGCCCAGGCTCTGACCTTGGGCCTTGAGCAACCGCGCGTACTCGATCTTGTCGGTTAGGTGTGCGAGGGGCCGGTCGACGTGCCGGCCCTTGGCCTCGGAGACCGCGCGGGCGTTGGCGGCGCGTTCGGCGGCGAACGTGCGCTCCATCTTCGCGAACAGTGCCAGCAGCAGGAACGCGATTCGGCCCATGCCCTCGTCGGCGGTGTTGATCGGCGACGGGGTCCTCCAACGACCGCACCCCCTGGGACGCGGTGCAAGCCCATGTGATCGGCGCGCTGGATACGATCCGGACCGAGGTCGCCACCCTGCCCACGGCACCACGCGTCTCCATCCGGCCAAGCGGGAGGCGTTCTCAGACGGGGACACCGCGGTCGTCCGGTCCCGCGCGGACGGGCGGCCGCAGCGGGCGGTAGATGTGACGTTCCTCGATTCCCTGGCACCGGCCGGGTGACTCACCGGAGGTCAGAGCCCGCGGGCGCGTTTATCCTTCTCCCAGAGTTTCTTCTCGCGTTCCCACTGTGCTGCTCGCCGTTGTGTGGCACGTTCCTCCGCGGTCGGCTGGGGCGGGGCCGTGCTCTCCGTCGTAGTTGGCACTGCCCAGAGGAGGCGACCTGCGGGGCCGCGCAGGGGTTTCGGCGACGGTTGGCACCGACTTTCGGTTTTTGGTGGCATTGGTACGGCTTTTCGGTGGTTGTTGTCACCCGGCGGAAGTAGATGGGGTGACCGGTGGGCCCGTCGGCAAGACCGGCGCCCGCAACCGCATCGAAGCCGCCCACCTCGCCCGCGTCAGCGGCTGGCTCTGGCCCGGTCATCGGCCTTTGATCCGTTGACGGTGGTCGTTACCGTGGTCGGCAGTCAGTCGATTCCACCACGGGGAACGCCGATGTCAGTCCGTCAACGGATGAGGGGCTGGGCAGTCGCGGCCTGCGGTCACGTGCTGGGCGGCATGCTGTACTCGCTGGTGATGGTGTCAGCGGACTGGGCTATGCGCACTTATCCTGTCCAGTTCTCCGGCGCGGCTCTGCTCCTGGTCCTTACCTGGTTCGTCGTCGGGCTGGTGAAGGAGAACAAGGCGCACCGCGAGATGGCGCGTCAGGTGACGGACGCGGGCTGGGTGCCCGTCGAGGCCGGCTCACGGGACTGGCCCTGGACCGGGGAGGTGAAGGTTCACCGGGCATGGTCGTTCTCGGCTCAGGGCCTGCCGGTCGTCGCGGGCGAGATCAGGTGGCGCGGCGACGCCCTCGCCGGAATGGTGTCAACCGGCACGAGAGGCCTGTTCGTCGTGGTCGAGCTCCCGTCCCCGGCGCCACTGATGAAATATCACCTGGAGTACGAACTGGTGGGTGCCGTCCCACCGGACAGCGAATCGCCACTGCGCGCGAACTTTCTACTCGGCCGGATCCCCGCGTGGACGGTCTGCGAACGGGAGCTCTTCACCGTCCACAAGTGCCGGGTGATCCGCCCCGCCCTCGTCGCCGACGCCGTCCAGCGCACGTTCCGGGTCGCCGATCTGCTCCACCTGACATCTCCCGGAGACGACCATGACGAACGCTGAACTCTTCCATCGGCTGATCGAGGAGACGGCACAGGCTGACGACTGGCGCAGCGGCTCGGTCCGGCCCGGGTGCCTCCCGCTGTTCAACTACTGGGGACCTGTCCTGTACCTGACGCCCCCCGGTGATGTGGTCCGCAACGACGACGAGGACGGCCCGCTGCGGCCCGCCGACCCGGCCGAGCGCGACTTCGGTCTAGCCCGGGCCGCCGAGTACTACCCGGAACTCGCTCACCTCAAGCTGCCCGCGGAGATCGTCGATGGGCATCTCGCGCTCTCCGCAGCTGAGATTTCCTCACCCCGCGATGAACTTGTCCGAAGGAGTTGATGTTCCTGCGGATCCGGTCCCGCATACTGCGTCCGGCGGCGGGGCTGTTCAGGCTGTTTCGCTCCAGCTCGGCGGCCGGGTTGCGACGTGACGCTGTAGTTAAGCCGTTGCGGATACCGCAGCGGCGTCTGAGGGCGGCCGGTTCATCAGCTGCCAGGTGCGTCGACGGATCAGTGGGTCGAGGGTGACCAGTAGGTACGCCGCCCCTACCGCGAGGATGCTGCCGGTGGCGCCGAGGGTTGACGCGAGCATTCCGCCCAGCAGCCCACCGAGGGGGATACCGGCCCAGGCCAGACCACCGACCGCGCCGAGCACGCGCGCCCGCAGCCCGGCGGGGATGCGTTCGAACTCAGCAGCGGACAGTAACGGGTTGATGGCCCCGATCAGTACCCCGCAGACGAGCGCGACGCCGGCGATGACGGGCAGTCCGACCGGCAGCACCAGCACGAAGATCTTCGGCACAGCGCCGAGCAGGAATGCCAAGGCGTAAGTGCGCCATCGCGGCAGCCGCTGGCCGTACGCCGACACGAGCAGCGATCCTACGACGGCTCCGGCGCTCACCGCGCCGAACACGAGTCCGATGGGTACGGCGTCGTCGAAGCGCTCGGCAGCCCATACCGGGATGAGTACCGCCGTCATGGCCTGGTCGAGCATGTTCGTCAGCAGAATCATCGCGACGATCGCCCGGAACAGCGGGTCACGCCGGATGAAGTGCAGCCCGGCTGCGAGATCGGCGAGGTAGCCGCCGGCACCGGTGGGCTTGTCTTGCTCGGCGGGGCCGGGTGCGGCCCGCCGGACGCGGACCAGCGTCGCCACCAGCGCAGCGGCGATCAGAAAGCTGGCCGCGTCCAGCACGATGACCGCCGGCGCTCCGACCAGCGCGATCAGCAGAACAGTCCCACTACCCCGACCAAGACGAGTAAGACCGGGAAATCGAGCAGTCCCGCGATGTGCAGTAGCGGCACCACGCCGAGCACCAGACCGGCGATCAGGTCACCGCCGATACTGGTGCTCCGCAACCCGATCCGGTCGACCAGCGGTCCACCGAGTACTTTTGCCGCGACCAGGGTGCCCATCTCCACGGACGCGGTGATGCCCGTCAACAGGGCATCACCGGTGGTCTGCAACACCAACCAGGGCACCGCCACCACCGACATTCGGGTGCCGGTGACCGAGACCGCCTCGGCCACGAGGAGCCCGTACGCGGCCCGCCTCACGCCTGGTCCCCGGCCACGGCGCCGGACGGTTCATCGACCACGGCACCGGACGACTCGGTATCTGCAGGCGCGGTCCGCCTCGCCAACAGATCGTCCAGTTGGCCTCGCCGCGGGAAGATCTGGAACTGTGTGGTCATCGCGACGCGTTCCGACTCGTCGTCGCCCCGCTCCGTCGCCTGTTTCCGGTAGCGCGCCAACAGGGCCATCAAGTCGTCGGAGAGCTGCCGGGTCTCCGAGGCGCTCAGGCGGATGGTGGTGTCGCTCATGTTCGACGCCTGCACCCACTCTTGCGGCCAGTCGGCTAACTCATTGATCGATTGCTCGACGTTGTCCGCGTACATCCGCGCGACGGTGCGCAGGTAAGCCTCACCGAGCTCGCGCTCCGGCGCGTCTTGGTCGGGAGTTTCGAACCAGGTCGAGCGATGTACGGCACGCCAGAAACGTTCCCGGCCGCGGCCTAGCTCGGGTGCGTCGGTAACGAAGCCATGCGCTGCCAGGGTGCGCAGGTGGTAGCTGGTCGAAGCGCTGGACTCACCGAGCCGAGCAGCCAGCTGGGTGGCGGTCTGCGGTCCTTCGTGACGCAGCGAACCGAGTAGCCGCAGGCGTAGTGGATGGGCAACGCCTCGCAGCGTTCGAGCGTCCAGAACCACATCGTGCGTGGAGTCGTACCCGGGGGTACGGGGGCCCTCAGCCATGCATGCCAACGTATCTTGGCAAAGGATTCTTTGCAACGGATCGTTGGCATAGCGTGCGACGCAAAGTCGATGGAATGGCAGCAGTGATCATCGTTGGGGGCGGGACGCGTCCGCGACGTCACCAGCGCGCCCGCATATTCGCACCGTCCCAGAACGATCAAATCCTCCAAGGTATTGACACCCCCCGTCCAGGTTGGGGTGGGTGTGAGGTCTATCGACCAATGGCGACCACCTCAACTGGCCAAGCCGTAGCTTCCAGCCCGAATCAACGCCAGCGCTGGTCAACCGCTTGACGGAATGGGCGGCGACCACCCGGTGATATCGGGGCTCTGACCTGCGCTGTCGTTGGTTTTGGGTTATTTACTACCTGGAACCGCTGCCGCCCCGGCTGCAGCGCACCGTGACCACGGGTCCGCTGCTGCCGGCTACTCAGTCGCCGTTGGGGCGCCGCAGGGTCAGCGACTGGAAGCGGTAGCCGCGACCCGTATCGACCGGATGAAAGTCCACCACGTCGAACCGCGCGGCGGCGGCAAAGCCGAGCAACTGTTCGTCAGTTCGCCACGAGAAGAAGCGCGGCGGCACGTGCTGGTCATCGTCGATCGGACCCTCAGCGCTTTCGCTGCCGCCATACACCCCGACGAAGAGTAGGCCGCCGGGACGCAGGATAGCCCGGATCACGGCCAGGACCACAGGCAGGTCGTGGTTGGGCACGTGCAGCAGGCAGTTCATCGCGAACACCGCGTCGAAGGAGCCGAGCGGGAAGTCAAGGTGCAGGAAGTCCATCACGTGAGCCTCGATGCCCTTGGCCCGGCAGTGCTCCACCATCAACGGCGACAGGTCGGCTGCGACGACGTCAAGACCCTCCTGCTGGAAGAAGGCGCTGTCCTGCCCGGTGCCCGCACCGATCTCCAGCAACCGCGCACCTGATGCCAGACGGTCCCGGAACGCCTGACGCTCTGCCAACTTCCACGGTTCCTTGGTTAGCCCGTCGCGCCAGGCCGCGCGGGTGTCATATGCCTGGCGCAGCGGGTCGAGAACCTCGTCATATCGGACGTTCATATCGATCATTGTCTGCGCACTCGACGGAGCCCCGAGCACCGCCCCACCGATACTCAGAGCGACCGACCGTCCAGTTGAAGCATGAATAGGCGACGGTTGGATTACGCGACTCTGCCAGTCGGACGGGCCTACTTCCCGTAGTTGAAGGGCACGATGCCACCGCAGAGTGGCACCGCAGCGTGGCATTGGTGAGGGCTCGCGGATCCAGCTGACGGCAACCACCATGGAGTGATGGCAGGACAGCAGCCCCGTCGATGGGCGGGCCTTCCCCCGGCCGAGCGCAAGCATCGGCAGCAGCAGAGTCCGGCCGACAAGACCCGCGCAGCCCCGGCGGCACCGGCGATCAGCGAGGACGAGCGGCGACGGCGCCAGAGCCAGTCCGATCGTGATCGAGCTCGGGCCCGCGCTGCAGCCGAGCATGAGGAGGCCATATATCGCACCGTGCTCGGCGGCGACATCAACTTTATGGACAACCACGACTGGTAGCCCGCCCTCGAAGACGGAGTTTCTTAACGGATGCGCGACCAGGGATCATAAAAGTTGATTTAGTACAGCATCCGCCATTTGTGGTGCCCGCGCTGGCGAGCAGCTGCGCATCGACCCTGTCGAATCCGCGGAGATAGGGGCTGTCCGCCCGTTCGCCGGCTCCGCCTGGTTCGGCAGGCGGAGCCAGCCTTCGGGTGCTGTCCTTATTTCAGACAGAGAGGGGCCTGGCAAATGGTCTCAGCGCTTCGGTGACAGATCGTTGGTGCGCCGAGCTGCGTCGACGTGGGCCTGCCAGTACGACAGCGCCAAGCGCATGACCAAGACTTCGAAGTGGTCGGCGCCGTAAACCCGGGCATAGTCATCGAGCAGTGTCCGGCATGCGTCGGCAGCACCTTCCGCGTCACCTTCCGCACCGATGGCGGAGGCGAGATTGGCTCGGGTGGCGAGGGTGCGTGGGTGGTCCGGACCGAATACTCGTGTGTATTCCTCGGCAAGCTCCCGGAAGCTGACGGATCCGTTGAGGGGAATTCCGGAGTCCTGCTGAAGGCACAGAACGTTGTTGCGGGTGCGCAGCGTGGTGGGGTGGTCGGGGCCGAATATCCGGGTTTCCGCTGCGAGGACCTCGTGGTATACCTCGTTGGCCGCGTCGAAGTGACCGGTCTCTCCGTGCCAGTTGGCCAAGGATGCCTGTACGCCGAGCGTGACTGGGTCGTCTGGTCCGAGGATGCGGCGGCAGTCGCCGAGCAGTTCCTCGAAGCGGGCCACGGTGTGCTGCGGATTGTCGTGGTCGGCGTCCCGTTTCATAACTTCGCAGCGGGTGACCAGAGTGTAGGAATGTTCCGGGCCCATGATGCGCACGCAGTCGTCGAGCAGCCTCCGGTAGGCCGCCGCGGCTTCGCGTGGATCGTTCTCTTCCATCGCGTCGGCAAGGTGTCGGCGGGTGGTCAGCGAATCGACATGATCGGCGCCGATCAGGCCGGTCTGTTCGGCCAGAAGCTGTCGCAGTATGGCGGTCGCAGCATCGTGGTTCCCCGCTTCGACGAGGCTGTCGGTGATGCGGAAATGCAGCCGGTGAGTACGGGGTTCGATCAAGTAGGCGCGCGCCGCCTCGAAGAGGACGAGCGTGTTGGCGCGCAACATCTGTTCGCGGAGCCGATCAGGCTCGACCTCCGGCCAGATTTCCAGCAGCGCGTCCGCGGCGATCCAGGCCAGCACGTCGAGGCTGTCCGCATCCAGGTCATCGCGAATGACACGCTGGATCAGCACATGCGTCTGTACCAGGGCGGTGCGCTGATTGCAGGTGACCAGGTTCAGCCGATCGAGAGTGTGCAGGACGTCGAGAATATCGCTTTCCTGCCCGAGTTCGCCTTCCAAAGTTATGTAGTCGATGGCGGGCGTACTCGTGAAGAAGTCCAACGGGATCGCCTCGGGTTGCAGGAGGCAGACGAGGTGGAGGATGGAATGTGCCAGGCCTGGCGGACCGGCCTTGTCGGCCGCTTCGATCGACAGCGCCCAGGTCGCGGCGAGCGTCGTGCGGTGGTTGTCCGGAAGCCCGTCCTCAGGCGGGACCACGTCGGCGAGGCTGAGTCTCACGTCACTGAGCCGGCGTCGATAGGTAACGCAGTCGAGCTCACGGTCCCGGATGAAGGCGGCAGCCTGTGCCAGGGCGAGCGGAAGATGATCCAGGTCCTTGGCCAGGGCTACGGCATGCTGGCGTTGAACGGGCTTGCCGACAGCCCGCCTGAGATATGCCACTGACTCGTCGGCTGTGAACAGGTCAACGGTGATCAAGGTACGGTGTCCTACGTCGAGCACGGCATCGCGGCGTCGGGTGGTGACGATGGTCCGGCCATGTGTGCTCACAGGTGGCCACCAATCGGCCGCGTCGGCAGGGCTGTCGAGTTTGTCCCAGACGATGAGCCAGTTCTGATCGGTTTGCTCCAGCCACACCATCAGTTGGTCGGCCGCCTGTTGCGGATGGGCCTGGTCGTCGACGATTGCCAGGGCTCTTGCGGCCTCTGCGTACGCGGTGATGATCGAGTCTAGGCCGTACACGGGTATCCAGACCAGCAGCTTCAGGTCACCGCGGCCGGCGGCCTGACGGGCGAATGCTGCGGCAATCTGGGTTTTGCCGACCCCGCCCAGCCCCGATAGCACCTGGGTAGGCCAAGGGTTCCGGCTGCGCCACCGGGTGCCGGGTTGACCGAGCAGATCGGGCCGCTGCTGAAACCAGGCTGGCTCCGGGGGGATTCGCCCGATCCGGACTGACGTTTGCCGTCGCGTTCTTCGTTTCAGCAATGCTGTACGGCCTGCGACCGCGGCAGGAACGACTACTGCCACCACCGCGGCGACCCATGAAGCACGCTCGAGCACGTCCCAGCTCGGCACGACCAGGGCGTTCGCCAGCAGATGCCGCCCCCACATCACCACCGCCACCAGGACTGCGGCAACGGTCACTACAGCGGCCAGACGAGCAGGGCGGCGCGGTCGAGCGCCGGGGTACCGAACCATGCAGCCATGGTCGCAGTGACTACAAAATCCTGTCCGCGATTGTCCACGCGCGCACGACCGCGCGGGCTGCAGCCCGAGGCTGCGTCCAGCCTCTCTCCAGCATTGGCATCGAGCCACCTACCACCCGCACGACGCCTGCCACAGCGGAAGCACCCGGCCCCCACCCGTTCTCACCGTCATGGACTTCGCCCGTGATCGCGGCCGTACGCCTGTCGGTGGGCCGGTGGACCTGCCCGCCGACATCGACCAAGCTGCCACCTGCTCGCTACAGCCGTTCTTCGGCCGCGCTACGGCATTCCCATCACACGCTGACCGCCGAGCATCGCGTTCCCGACTGTTACCGCGGGCCCCGACCCGGGCGATGTCTTGGGTCTGGCTCGGCGCCCCCCTGTGCGCGTCAGTCTATTTCGATGGACATCGGTCCTACCCTTGGTGTCGTGGCGTGGTCGCTGAGTCTCCGAGAGTTCCGGCAGCCCCTATTGGCCGAAGAGTTGCTGCTAGCCGCTGGCAAGGCGTTGTACCTGGCTAACGCGTTCGAGACCAAGTGCCAGTACGTACTGCGAATACTCAACCTGGTGCAGATCGTCGAGTCCGATCCGGTGCTGACGCTGGAGCAAGCGTTTGCCGCGCTGCCACAAGACAAGATGCTCGCGGCCACCGTGCAGGACATCACCGGCTATCAACTCAGCAGCGACATGGCGAAGATGGATCTCCTTCACCGCGCTCGCCGTGCGCGCAACTTCATCGCGCACGAAGGCATGTCGACCGGCCCGATTTGGGGTCTGCACCGGCAGACCATCATCGAACACACCGGCCGCCTCCGAGCCGCAGTCGCCGACCTAGCCGCCGGGGACAACGTCGTTTCCGCCTGGTGCTACGAAATCGATGAGAAGGAGCCGGCACCACGCGACTTCACGTCCGCCTACCCCGACATGGTGGCTACGTGGATCTTCGGCCGCCTCGACCTCCTCATTACCCAGACCGAAGGCGAGCCAGACGACAGGGAGCCCACCCTGGCCGAATACCTGAAGCAGCGAAGCACTACACAAAGCGGTCAGTAGTTCGTCACGTCGACTGCCGAGGCTCGATGACCGGGGTAACTGGGTCGCTCGCCGGGTTCAGGTGGTGCTGTAGTAGATGGGTGCCTCTCCCGCCGTATGCACCGCCGACGCTGCGCTCATCGCGGGCGCCGAACCCGTTTGACCGATCACAGCCTCAGCGGCTGCTTATGCTCATCGATCAGCCGCTCGCAACCGGCCAGGTCGACGGCCAAGGCGCCTTTCACGGCTATCCCTTCCTCGGTAATGGGAGTACCGGCTTCCCCGACGCCCCGACGGTGCTGCGCAGCTACTTCGGCCATGACGCACTCGAAGTGAGGCTCGCCGACGACGAGTTCGACCACAACGACGTAAACGACTACCCCGATTCGGTCGTCGAAGTCGACGAGATGGCGGCCAAGCATGGCATCGACATGAACGATGCTCGCGACGGCGTGCTGCTCTACCGCGTCGGCAGCGATCAGGAGGCTGACCTGATCGTCACCGAGCGGGATTGGCTCCTGGCCGAACGACACCGACCGTACGGCCAACTCCTCGCCAACGTGGTCTCACCAGACGAAGCGCTGGCAATCATCGGCCTCTACCTGCGCTGGCACCAGCGGCCAGTGATCATCGGAGGGTCGGCGACTCGGTGGCATCCCACGTCCATGAGGCGGAGCGCCGCCTACATCGCGATGCCCGCCTTCGAGCGCTGGAACCAGGCCGGCAGGGTCTGGTACGACACCAAGAACGATCTCACCCTGGAGAACCTCAACCGCACCCTCCTGACCCGCATCTCGCGGGCCTTTCAGTTTCGCGACAGCATCTTCGCGCTGTCAGCCACGATGGTCGGCCACGAGCCGGAAGACATGCTGTGCGAGCTGGACTCGCTGCTGTTTTCCCTGGTCGGGGCCTTCGACGTCGCCGCCCGCATCACCGACGTCGTGCTTGGACGCAACGGAGGACGCCGGGGCGGATGGCAGAACACTCAGAATGGGGAGTGGCAGTCCAGCCTGGAACCGGTCGCCAAAGACCTGTTCGACCACACGAAACCCGGGAGCGAAATGCAGCACGCCTTCCGCGT
The DNA here is from genome assembly GCF_900104725.1 of Actinoplanes derwentensis. Lineage (NCBI taxonomy): Bacteria > Bacillati > Actinomycetota > Actinomycetes > Micromonosporales > Micromonosporaceae > Actinoplanes > Actinoplanes derwentensis. The sequence continues at coordinate 2,735,512 of NZ_LT629758.1, read as the reverse complement.
CCTGCGAGATCTCCGCAACAGCGTCCACAACGAGGCCATCAACCTGACCCGCGCGGACGGAACCTTCTACCTCACCACCGAGCCCACCACCCAGGGCAGGCTTCGCTCCTTCCTCCGCGAAAGCCATCCCGGATGGACCACCACGACACTCGGTATCAAAGTCCAGCCGCCCGGGGGCGCAACGCAGGGCAGATGGGTGCCGGGTGTCGGCCGCTACACCGTCACCGTCCGGGGTCAAGCCCCTGGAAGTGGTGTAACGGCTGATCTTTCGAGTTGTGCTGGTTAGAAGGGTTGTTCGCCGGGCTGTCCGGTGACGGGGTCGCGGGTTTCGGGTCGCCAGTGGTCGATGTCGTCGGGCCAGGGTGCGGGCCGGCCTCGGTCGTCCCAGAAGCCGGTCTCGATGTTGTCGGTGTGCAGGGCGGCGTTGCGCCGGGCGCGTTCGGTGGGGTCGGGGATGGCGGGGTCGCCGGTCGGGTGGGGCATGCTGCGGTCTCCAGTGCGGGCAGGTCCGTGGTGGTGGCGGTGGCTGCGGGCGGTGTCTTGCGGGCTCGTTCGAGGACGTCGAGGGCGAAGTAGCGGCGGCCTTCGGTCCATTCGTCGTGTTGTTCGGCCAGGACGGCGCCGACGAGGCGGGTGACGGCGTCGCGGTCGGGGAAGATCCCGACGACGTCGGTGCGGCGGCGGATCTCCTTGTTCAGGCGTTCGTTGGGGTTGTTGGACCAGATCTGACGCCAGATCTGCTGCGGAAACGTGGTGAAGGCGAGCAGGTCGGCGCGGGCGTCGTCGAGGTAGGCGGCCACTTTCGGCAGCGATCTGCCGACCGAGTCCAGGAGCTTGTCGAACTGGGCGTGGACCGAGTCGGGGTCGGGTTGGTCGTAGACGGAGTGGAGCATGGTTTTGACCGCCGGCCACGCCGACTTCGGGCAGATCCCCATGAGGTTTGCGGCGAAGTGGGTGCGGCATCTCTGCCACGAGGCGCCGGGCAGGTTCGCGGCGATGGCGTTGACCAGGCCGGCGTGGGAGTCGGAGGTGACCAGCAGGGTGCCGGTCAGGCCGCGGGCGACCAGGTCGGCGAAGAACGTGTTCCAGGCCTGCTTGGTCTCGCTGGTGGCGACCTTGACGCCGAGGACCTCGCGGTGGCCGTCGGCGTTGACACCGGTCGCGACCAGCACGACGGCGTTGACGACCCGGCCCTGTTCGCGGACTTTCATGGTCAGCGCGTCGGCGGCGACGAAGGTGAACGGCCCGGACTCGTGCAGGGGCCGGGTCCGGAACGCGTGGACCTGGTCGTCGAGGTCGGCGGCCATCCGCGAGACCTGCGACTTGGACAGGCTGGTGATCCCCAGAGACTGCACCAGTTTGTCCATCCGGCGGGTGGAGACGCCGAGCAGGTAACAGGTCGCGACCACGCTGACCATGGCGGCTTCGGCCCGTTTACGGCGTTCGAGCAGCCATTCCGGGAAGTAGGAGCCGGAGCGGAGCTTGGGGATGGCGACGTCGATGGTGCCGGTGCGGGTGTCGAGCTCGCGGTGGCGGTAGCCGTTACGGGAGTTGACCCGGTCCGGGCTGCTGATGCCGTACTCGGCGCCGCAGATCGCGTCGGCCTCGGCGGAGAGCAGGCTGTTGATGACGGTGGACAGTAGGTGGCGCATCAGATCCGGTGACGCGTCGGTCAGCGCTTGGCCGAGCAGGCCGGCAGGGTCGATGATGTGAGGAGCGGCCATCGTGGTGGGTCCTTTCGAGAGTTCCGTGAGACGTTCGCTCGAAAGATCACGCGATGGCCGCGCTCTATGCCGGACAAGCTGTCCGACGATCACGCCAACCGCGTTACACCACTATCAGGGACTCCACTCCGTCCCCGGCGGACCGGTGCGCCGAGACCCGCAGATCCTCTCGACGGGGAACTGGTCCTCGACGTACGGCAACTGGTCAACAAGCTCTTCCCAGCATGCCTGGGCGCTCTCAACAGGATCATGCAACACCTGCCCCTCGGTAACGTCCCGGGCTACAACCCGAGCATGGACAACCCACCGAGGGTCAACCTGCCGTGGCAGTTCAGCGACACCACCGGACACCGGCTCCGCGCGCTCTACGGCATCAGCGAACTCCAGTAGGAGGGCCAGAGCGGACCAACGAAAGAGTCCCCGGCCGTGCGCGTCATCGGGGATGATCATCTGGCTCAGCTGCGGACTTCGCACTGTCCGCCGAACGGGACTGCCCATGAAACGGTGGCAGTGGCGCTGAGCGAGCACGGAACGCCAGGTCAGCGCCTTCCACACACTGCGCCGCCACGGCGGGCAGAGTCCCGCGTAGGCGGGAGTCGGAGGTTGCTTCGGGCCCGATGGGCCACTGATCTACCGTTCGGCATCATTCAGCCAGCCGTGATCGGTGCTCGGTCTATGCCGCTGAGCCGGCGGGTGAGATCTTCGACGATGTTGCGGTGGGTGCCGGCCAGACCGTGGATGTCGGTGAGTGCGGTGTACGGGTCGCGGCTGTCGAGCCTGCGGAGGTGTCCGCGGCGGATCCAGACGTCGGTGGGTCGGATTAGGTAATTGGTGGTCAGGATGGTGGTCTGGTGAGCGAGCAGGTACTCGACGGTGCGGTGCAACTTGTCGCTGTTGCGGGAGTACCGACTCAACGCCGACATCCAGGCGGTCGTAGGTGCGGTCGCGGCGTCGCGTAGGGCCGCGATCATGTGCTGGTCGTAGCGCGGGTCGATGGCGCTGAAGACCGGCCCGGCATCGTCCACGCCGGACAGCGGAACGGTGACGACTTCGTCGCCGTGTGGCAGTTCGGGGATCGGCGCGGCGGGTAGGCGTAGCGGGTGCCGGCCACGGTTGGTAAACGCCTCGGCCAGGACGGTGAAACAGGCCCAGGCACGCGGATACTTTGCCGGACGACTGTCCACTGGCTACGGTGGTGGGCCGTTGCCGTGAATCCACGGCCGCCGTTCCCGGGAAAGGGCTCCGTATGCCTCTCGTCTTCGTACACGGCATCGGAAACCGACCTGATTCGCGGTGTCAGAGCGCTGCGACGGCGCGGGACGAACTTTTCAAAAGATTCATGTTCCCCGTCATCAACGCGTGGCCCGACACCGACGTGGTGCGGAATCCGCTCTGGGGACCTTCCGCCGGAATGCTGCGGTGGGGCGGCGTCAGTCTGCGCATCGACGACGTCGAGGCGCTGGGCGGGGCCGGCGACGACGGCCTGCGGGACGAGGTCGCGGCTACCGAAGACATCGCCGTCCCGGACCGTATAGTCTGCGGCGTCGCCCGCCGTGACCTCGGCGATGCGATCGATCTCGTCTTCGGCCTGCTCTCGGCAGACGATTGGGATCCGTCCGTCGCAGACTCCGCCGCCCGCGCTGTCGCCTTCTGTCACCATCATCGTCTCCTGCGGCCCGGGCTGGACGAGGTCGAGCGTCATCCGTGGATCGCCGAGGTGGAGAACGACAGTGAACTGGTAGCAGAGCTGCTGGAACGCTCCGCGCAGTGGCATCTAGCCGGTGACCTGCGACCCGCGCACGCCGGGGCCGGTGACCGGATCGAGTCCATGGGTGGGGCCGGGGCGGTTCGCAAAGCGCTGACGAAGGGGGTGCGGCGGCTTGGTCAGCACGTGATGGGCATCCCGGCCCGCAGGGTGGCGTCGGGCGTCCGCCGGGCCACGTCGCGCACCGTCACCGAACTGGCCGGCGACGTGCTGGCCTACCTCGCGCAACGCGGGGACCGCGATCGACCGGGGCCCATCGTCCGAGCGGTTCTGGACGACCTCGACCAGGCGACTCGGGAACGAAAGCCGGATCAGCCGCTGGTCGTGGTCGCGCACAGCATGGGCGGCAACATCCTGTACGACATCGTGACCCACTTCCGGACCGACCTCGAAGTCGACGTCCTAGTGACGGTGGGCTCGCAGGTCGGCCTTTTCGCGGAACTCGGCCTGTTCCGTGCGAGCGGACCCGTGCTCTCATCTCACAGTGAAACTCCGCCGCCATGTCTCGCCCGGCCCGAGAACGTCGCCCAGTGGATCAACGTGGTCGATCGTGCGGACGTGCTCTCCTACGGAGTATCGCGGATCGTGTCCGGCACGACTGACTACTGCTATCCCACTGACGCGATCTGGGCGCACAGCGCGTACTTCCGGCAGCCGAACTTCCACCTGCGCCTTGCCGAACGAGTCAAGGGAGCGCTGGCATGACAACGGTCCTCGACAGGGCCGGTTCCCGGCCGCAGATCCATGCGTTTGTTGTCGGCGTCGACAGGTATCCGTACTGCGGACCGACTACTCGGCACGCGGGTAGGTTCGGGTCGGCGGCGCGGCAGATCTCAGATCTGACATGTGCCGTTCCCTCAGCGGTGACGACCGCGAACTGGCTCCTCGATAATCTGGTGGGCGACGACTTCAGGCCGCTCGGCAGCCTCGAGTTGCTGGTGTCCGCGGCTGGACCGATTCTCTTCCCGGTAGACGAGGGCACGACGGAGGTGGAAAGAGCGACGTTCGGTAACGTCCGCCGTGCTTTTGAGCTCTGGCGGAAACGATGCGGTTCTAACCCGGACAACGTCGCTCTCTTCTTCTTTTTCGGGCACGGCTGCCGTATCCAGGCAGACGACGTTCTGCTGTTGGAAGACGTCTGCGACGCCGAGGCCGGATTCTTCGACAACGCCGTGGATTTCGGGGCAACCTATCGCGCGATGTCCGCCTGTGCCGCCGGCATCCAGTGCTATTTCATCGACGCCTGCCGGGACGTGCCCGATTATCTCGACGATCTGGAACTGCGGCCACGTTCGCTGATGACGCCCTCACTGCATCAGCCGCCCCGCGACGCTCCGATCATCTATTCCACCTCCGTCGGGACGGAGGCGTACGGGGTCAGAGATCAGCCGACACCCTTTGCCGCGGCCGTCCTGGACACGCTGGGCGGGCTGGGGGCCCGGCAGGACGACGATTGGGTGATCGACACTCGATCCCTGGGTGCTGCCATCGCCAGGGTCATGGAGTGGAACGCATGGCCGAAACCCCTCGGACAGCAGCCCGCGTTCGGCGGCGGCTATCACGGCGGTGTGATCCGCACGTTCGCTTCGGCGCCTCGGGTCCCATTCCGCATCGAGTGCCGTCCCGCTGAGGCCATGGAGTTAGCGGATCTGACCCTGGACGGAACGGTGGAGAAGCTGCACCGGGCTCCGCGGCCGGAGGCGTGGCAGGATCACGCGACAGCCGACTCGTACACGGTCGCCGCGACGTTCGGCGGAGGCGACTTCGACGACGCTGTCAACCGGCGCATGCTGGTGCCGCCGAATCACCGCTACTCCGTTCCGGTGGTGCGGCGATGACGTCGTCCGCGATCGTCATTCGGCAACAGCCCGACGACGACCGCAGTCAGCCCGACGCTTCGGTAGCGGAGATCCTCGGCGAGGATCTTCGTGTCGTGGCGCAGGTGCCGATCTACAGTGGGCGCACAGTCGTCCCGTTGCCCTATCCGGGGCGCTATCTCGTTCGCGGCTGGACACCTACTGGGCGGCCGTTCGAGGAGTTCTTTCATACTGACGATCAGACCGATGTCGTCGTCACACCGGCTCCGCAGACGAACAGATCCCCGGGTCCGGGACATGCCGTTCGATGGGTCATTCCCTGGATGCGCGACAAACGCCGATGGGTACCGATGACAGCCATGCAGGCACTGAGTGCCGACCTGCTGGCGGAACTGCCACGACAACATGCCGGTACACCCGTCGCCGTCCAGCTCGGCGGGGACGACGGTCCCATCGCGACGGTGTTGACGGTGCAGGGTGAGGACCTGCTCATCGGGTCGTGGGCAGCGGAAGGCGGTGAGGTCGCGCTGTTCGGCGACGACGTGGCGGCAGCGCTGCTGGGCTATCTGAGCCACGGCGATCTGCGGGCGGCCGCGCTGCTCGCGGACCGGCACGCGCGGGATTCGGATCGTTTTACCACAAGCGCCGCCGTGGCACTGGCATACGTCCGATTCCTCACCGAGGCAGAGCCGGATGCTGACTCAGCAGAAGAACTCGTACGGCGGCTGCCGGGATCGGCAGACGCGTATGTCTTGGCCGCATGGCAGGAACTGCGGTCGGCGCAGCCCGACATCAGAGCGGTACGGAGGTCATTGACTCGGGCTCACGAGCTCGGCGGTCCGGTGATCGCCTCCGGTGTGCGTCTGCTGGCTGACGGCTTGGCCTTGGTGTCTCATGATCGGGAGGGTCTTCCCCATCGGCCGACGGCAGTGATTCTCGGGAACGTTCGTCAGTATCAACGAGCCATGGGGCATGCCGCCCTGACCACGTACTCGTCTCTCACCCCCAACGTGCCGTTAAGGCTCGACCAGGCGTCGACACCCGCCGAGCCAGCGAACTGGACGCGGCTTTCCATGCGTCACGAGCTGACCGAGGGCTGGGAGAGTCGACTCTTCGACGAGCCGGCACCGGTACAGTCGTCGTTGGCGTCGCCAACTATTCGTGCCGTGCAGAAGGCCGAACGTAGCGCCGTTGACGGATTCGGCGATCGTGCGCGGTCCGCGGATCTGAAGGCCCGTGTCCGCAGGCAGATTTTCCGTAATCTGCGCGGACTCGGTTACGGCCGGGACGCCTACGAACTGGCCGCCGGCCCGATATCGCACGCCGATTCCGTTCAGGTAGACCGTCCGCGTCAGATCGAGAGGTTGTGGCGGTCCACGGCAGGCATCGTCGTCATTCAATTGTCCCCTCATCTCCTCCGCGTTCAGGGATCGTCCGAGGGCGTAGTACGCGTACGTTATGTGGTCGACCGGCGGACCTACGACGTGCTGGTGCCGTTGATCGAGCCTGTCGGCTGGGAAGTTGAGCTTCCGGTGTCCTTCCACGTCAGTGTTTCCCGCGACGTCATCAGAGCAATACTTGTCCCGGTCGAATCCCTGACCGACAACGACGTTCCTCTGATCCGTCGATCGGTGGCTGAGGCGGCCCGGACCACTCGTAGCGCTTGGCGCGCGGTCTCTCGTCGCTACCCGCCGAGACACCCGGTGTTCGAGGCGATCATCGACGGCCTCGTGTGATGCGTCCGCCCGGGTGACCGGACCGTGCGGACGATGGCTGCTCAGGGCGGACGGGCGGTGAGCACCACGATCGGGGTTGCGGTGAGTTGACCGGAACGCGCCGTCCGCAGTAGTCCGGCGTGTCCGGCCGCTCCGGATTGGTGGACGTCCAGCCGGTGCGGGCCAGGACCGTCCGGGCGGTCAGCAGTTCGTTGTCGGCGGCGGCGTGGACCTGGCCGCCGGTGGCGGCGACCGCGGCCATCGCTTGCGGTCCGCGGAGGGCGTGCCAGTTCACCAGTGGCTCGTTGTGCTCGGTGGTGATCACCACGTCGCTGGGGAGCGGCAGGTACGGTCCGGGCCAGCTGGTGACGATCGGGTTGTTGCCGGGGGAGCCCTGCGGGTGCCGAGAATGCCGTCCGCGCTGGTCAGGCAGCATTCTCATGCTCGCGCAGGGGTCGTCTGCGGCGGGTGTGGAGTTGTCCGTCGTGCGTGTTGTCGCCAGGCCTGGTGGTGCGCTGGCAGAGCTTGTTGGCGGGTGAGAGTTTCGGTGATCTTACGGTGGGTGCTGGTAAGGCCTCGGGTACAGGCAATGCCGGTGTAGGAGTCGGTGCTGTCCGGGCGCACGAGAGGGATCCAGACGTCGGTCGGGCGGATCATGTAGTTGGTGGTGGTCGTATCTGGGGTCGATGGCGCTGAAGACCGGCCCGCCGCCGGTGGTGGTGGTGACGGGGGATGCGGGGGCCACGTCAGCGCCGCCGGGTAACTGGGGTGCTGCTGCGGCCGTCAGGCGCAACGGGTGTCGGCGGCGGTCGGTGAAGGCGTCGGCGACTGCGGTCAGGCAGGCCCAGGGGCGGGGGTAGCGGTCGGACAGCCCGGTGAACTGGTTCGGCCGGTGTGGTTGATCGGGTTCCGGTGACGGGCGGCCAGCGGGTGCGACAGCGGATCGGGTCAACGACACGATCGCACCCGAGGTCAGCAGGCCGTCGTGGTGGGCTTGTTCGAGCAGGCTGTTCCGCACGACAACGGTGACCTTCGCCCGGCTGTCCACCGAAGCGTCCAGCGGCGGTGATGAGCCGCTTCCTCCAGGAACGGAACGATCAGCACCCGCTGGTCGGATGCGGTGAGAGCGGCGAACGCTTCCGCACGGTCCAGGATGTCGCAGCCGATACGGTGCGCGAGGTCCACATCGACGCCGCAGACCGTGGTGAGCATGTCGGGTACGACAGTGCTGCAGTAGTGGAGCATGTGGGCCGGATCGGGATCGGTCATCGTCGCCTCCTTCGGAGAAGGATTGCCGCCGACCCCACTCCCCGGACCTGCTGCCACTCGTATGGGTTATCGTGTGGGAGTCCCGCAGCGATTAGACTTGAATTACGTCGATTTCAAGAATCGGCGGCAATGGGGTATTGGTTTGTGTCGATCCTCGGACACAGAAATGTGGCACCCTTGCTCAAAAAGGGTGTTCATGTGGAACATGATAGCCACTAGCCCTACCGGGCGTCGTTTATGACAACAAAGTAAGCCCCACCCGGGTCAGGGTGGGGCTTACTTTTGGTTCCTCTGCCTATTCCCCCACCAGGGGTGCAGAGCTCGTGTGACCCCGAACACTCGGGGTTGCTGCTGGTAGGCCGCTGCATCCTCCATCGTGGCCGGGAGTCTCCAGTGCTGGCCCAGACACGCGGACAGCATCACGGTCCTGGGTCGCCGTCGGCGAAGGGGGCGTGGTCCGCCCGGGAGGTCTCGGGCGACCTCACGCTGGAGGGCTTTGATATAGACGCTGATGGCGGCCTGGCGACTACGGCGTTTCCTGCCGCTTGTTCCCGGCGGAGGCCGGCAGTGGTGCAAGCTTCCCCCGTCGTGCGGTCAGCATGGCGCGGCCTGGCCTACGTCGCCTACAAACCGTTCGAGGTCGGCGCCATCCTGCGGGCGTGCCGGCCGCGCCGAGGACGGCGGCCCTGCGGGTGAGCCCGTGCCGGGTCTCGTAATCGGTACACATGGGACTATTTTCCCAGAAGGTCCCACCGGTTTCCGGCGCTATCGAGGAAGACTGCCACCCGGCCGTACGACTCGGTACGCGGCTCGCGGACGAACGTCACCCCGGCCTCCACCATCCGCTGATGAGTGGCGTCGAAGTCGTCGACGTTCAGGAAGAACCCGACCCGCCCGGCCGTCTGATCGCCGACCGCGCCGCTCTGCCGCTCGCCGTCCGCGCGGGCCAGCAGCAGCCCGGTCCCGCCGCCGGGCGGGCGCACCACCACCCAGCGCTTCGGCCGCCCGTCGGTGGTCAGCGACGGCGAGTCCTCGGTCAGCTCGAAACCGAGCACCGTCGTGAAGAACGCGATGGCCGGGTCGTACTCGTCCACGATCAGGGTCACCAGGTCTATATGCACCTCAGCACCCTACGATGCGAGCCCATGAATCCCGACCAGGTGCGCCTCGCCTACAACACCGGCGCCGCCGCGTACGTCAGTGCCGTCCCGGATCCCGGGGTCGAAGCCCCGATCGATCGCGCCATGGTGGACGCCTTCATCGCGGCAGTGACCGCGGCCGGCGCCGATCCGCTGGTCCTGGATGCCGGGTGCGGTGCCGGGCGGATGAGCCGCTACCTCGCTGATCGTGGCTGCCGGGTGCGGGGTGTCGACCTGTCGGAGGGCATGGTCTCGTACGCCCGCCGGGACCATCCCGATCTGGACTTCGCGGTCGGCTCGCTGGCCGCGCTGCCCTACCCGGACAGGCGGTTCGCCGGGGTGCTGCTCTGGTACTCGGCCATCCACACCCCGCCCGCCGGTCAGTCCCGGCTGTTCGCGGAGGCGGCCCGGGTGCTGCGGCCGGGTGGTCATCTGCTGATCGGGTTCCAGGCCGGGGAGGGGGTCCGGGACGTCTCCCCGGTCTACCTGCGGCTCGGCTACCAGGTCCGGCTCGATCGTTACTGCTACTCCGCCGATCAGGTCGCCGGCTTCCTGGCGTCGGCGGGTCTGCGCGAGGTCAGCCGCTTGATCCGCCGCCCCCGCGACAACGAACGCGACGACCAGGCGATGGTGCTGGCCCGTGCCGATGATCTGACCGGTCGATGATCGCAGTGAAATATTTATGTATATAACGGTCAGAAAACGTAAACAACGCATAGGTACCGTTCCGCGGGTTCTCCATTCACGAAAGAGGAAAACCCGATGGATCTCGTCCAGTTGCTGCGGCGCAACGCCGCCGACCACCCCGACCGCATCGCCGTCCGTGCCGCCGGGCAGCCGGAGCTGACGTGGTCCCAGGTCGACAGCCGGGCGCAGGCGGTCGCCGGGTCGCTCGCCAAGTTCACCGCACCCGGTGACCGGGTCGCCCTGCTCTTCGGCGCGGACGCTGACTTCGTCCCGGCGCTGTTCGGCTGCTGGTACGCCGGCGTCGTGGCGGTGCCGATCGCCCCGGGACGGACCGGCCGGCGGGCCGCCGAGCACTCGGGCGCCACGATGATCGTGACCTCGGACCAACTGGTCGGTTTCGGCGACCGGGGCATCACCGTCGACCAGGCAGTGGAAACAGGTCTCACCAGTGCGGCGGACCGGGCCGGCCACGAACTCGCCCTCGTCCAGTACACCTCCGGCTCCACCGGAGCGCCGAAGGGCGTGCTGGTGAGCCACGACAACTACCTGCACAACCTGCGCATGCTCGACGAGTTCGTCCGGTCGGTCGGCCCGCGGGTGGAGACCGCTCAGGTGGTCAGCTGGCTACCGGTCTTCCACGACATGGGCCTGGCCCTGCTGTTGTTCGCCGCCTGGCGGGCCGGCACCGCCACCATGATCTCCCCGCTGCACTTCCTCAAAGACCCCGGCGTCTGGCTGCGCACGATCAGCGAGACCGGCGGCCAGATCACCGCCGCGCCGAACTTCGCCTTCGACCTCTGCGCCCGGCGCGTGTCCCAGCAGGAGGCGGCCGGGCTCGACCTGCGGTCGATGGCGGTCGTGCTGAACGCCGCCGAGCCGGTCCGTGCCGAGACCCTGACCCGCTTCACCGAGCACTTCCGCCTGGCCGGCTTCGATCCGGACGCGCTGGCGCCCTGTTTCGGCATGGCCGAAGCCACCGTCTTCGTCAGCGGGCTCCGGTACGGCGGCCCGCCCCGCGTCGTGCGCTTCGACCGGCGAGCGCTGCAGACCGGCGCCGCCGTCGAGCAGCCGGACACCGGGCCGGAGGTGGTCAGCTGCGGCATCGTCGCACCTGGCCTGACGGCCCGGATCGTCGACCCGGCCACCCACGTCGAACGCGGCCCCGGGGGCATCGGCGAGATCTGGCTGCACGGCCCGAACGTCGCGCGCGGCTACGAGAAGGACGACACCACCACCGTGTACGGCGCCCGCATCTCCGGGTTCGACGGTCAGGACTACTTCCGTACCGGCGACCTCGGCTTTCTGCACCACGGCGAGCTGTTCGTCACCGGCCGCCTCGCCGACGTGATCGAGGTCGACGGGCGCTTCCTGCACCCGGAGGACGTCGAGTTCACGATCGAGGGCTGTCACCCCGCGCTGCGCGGCCGGCGCTGCGCGGTCGTCCCGAACGGCCCCGCCCTGGACCGGCTCGCCGTCGCCGCCGAGGTCCGGCTCGCGCTGCCGGTCGATGCCGTCCTACGCGCCGAGATCGAGTCCGCGATCCGGTCAGCGGTCCGCGATCGGCACGACGTCGAGATCACCGAGATCGTCCTGGTTCCGACCGGCAGCATCCCGGTGACCACGAGCGGCAAGGTCCGGCGGCTGCGGGCCCGGGCACTTTTCGCGGCCACGGACGGTTAGGCATTCCTTTGTAGGACAGGTAGGTCGCCGTCACCCGTCCAACTCCGCGCCAACCAGGCGAATCAACTCCGAACACCCATCGGTCAACAGATCGGAAAGTGTCTGTCCAGTGCCGCGTGGCAGCGTGATGCCGAAAGCACACTCAGATTCGAGGAGCACCCATGAAGAAGCGCATGGCAGCAGCCGCTGCCGTCGCGGCGGCCGTCACCGGTCTGGTCGTGTCGCCGGCGCCCGCGCAGGCCGCCTACGCCTGCCAGACCGGCGAGGTCTGCATCTACGAGGACGTCAACCTCAGGGGCAGTGTCCTCATCATCTACAGCGGCGCGCACAACTTCCTGCCGGACTGGCACTTCTACAACGGCAACGCCGCCAACGACGCCGCCTCCTCGATCATCAACAGGTCCACCACGCTGACAGCGCGGATCACCGAGGACTTCGACGCCCAGGGCAAGAGCCTGTGGGTCCCGCCTGGCGAGCAGTTGAATCTCAACGGCAAGGGCCTGGTCCTGGCCGACAACAGCATGTCCTACATCTCGCTGACCAGATAACTCCTCAGCGGGCACCGCACCCGGCCGCCCGAGCAGGTCGGCCGGCCGGGCGGCGCGCCCGCCGGGGCAGCTCCGACCAGGCGCATCTGCGGAGGAACTGCCTGTCCAGAGGGGCCGGTCAGGGTGAGATAGACAATTTGTTCATGAATGGGGAGATCGTATGAAGAAGCGCATGGTTGCCGCTGCAGCCGCGGCCGTCGCCGCCAGCCTGGTCGCCTTGCCGGCGCCGGCCCAGGCCGCCTACGCCTGCAAGAACGGGGAGGTCTGCATCTACCAGAACGTCAACCTGACGGGCAGCGTCCTCATCGTCTACAGCGGCGTGCACAACTTCCTGCCGGACTGGCACTTCTACAACGGCGACGCCGCCAACGACGCCGCTTCCTCGATCATCAACAACACCGACACCAACGTCCGGGTCACCGCGGACTTCAACGCCCAGGGTGCCAGCACGTGGCTGCTGTCCGGCCAGCGGATCAACTTCGACGGCTTGGGCGGTCGGTTGGCGAACGACACCATGTCCTTCATCAGCGTTGCCTGACAGCAGCATCCACCCGTACCGAACAAGCGCCTGATCCGCTGCGGGGTTCGACCCGGATCGCGGGTCGAACCCCGCGGCCCGGGTCGTGAAGCTGGAGCGGCGACAGGTCCGCCGTGGCTCACCCGGCCGTGGCGGTGAGCCTGCGGTAGTGGTGCACCGGGCGCCAGCGGTCGTGCAACGTGGTGATCAGCGAGATCATGGTGAGGAAGAACAGCGTGTCGTAACCGTCCATCTGCCGGCCGAGCAGCCAGTCACCGATCGTGGCCAGCGCCACGTTGAGCAGCAGCCGGGTGGCGAAGGCGAGTCCGGTGGACCGGATCGTCCAGTTGCGCCGGGCGACGGCCAGTGAGATCGCCGCGTTCATGACGACGGCGACGGCCACACCGGCGAACAGTTCGGTGGTGGAGCCGGTGAAGTCGGGCAGCATCTGGCCGAAGACGCCGCAGACCAGGCTGAGCAGCAGCGCTTTCTCGAAGGTGTTCCAGGACCAGACGGCGTCGTACCGGGTCCGCCAGGCGTCCTGCTCGTGCGGCTCGTCGATCTCCTCCGGCAGCGGTTCGGGACGGACCCGCCAATCCCAGTCGGCGGGCGGCAGCCGTGGCCGGATCAGTCGCTGAAACAGCACGGAGATCCCGGCCAGCAGGGCGACGATCAGCCCGAGGATCCACTGATGGCCGGAGATCTCGTCGGTGAGGTCCAACTGGGCGACGTGCAGCCACCACTCCTGCGGCAGCTTGACCACCACCCAGATCACCCCGGCCAGGCTGATCCACCAGGTGGCCATCAGGGTGACCGGTGACCCGCGGGACCGGATCGTCTCGTACGCGATGAAGAAGTACTCGAAGACGTTGGGGAAGGCCAGCAGCAGCCAGCGCGCCTGCGTGACCTCGAAGAGGAGCGCTCCGGCCAGCCGGTAGAAGAACAGGAACCGGGAGATCTCGAACGCGGCCTGGTTGGTCCAGTTGCGCAGTGTCGACAGGTAGGCGATGGACAGGTAGTAGACGTCCATCGCCTTGTCGTACGACTGGTAGCCAGGCGGGTCGTACCCGAAGCTCTGGAAGATCGTCTGGTCCACGCCGTCGAGCACCAGGCAGCCGATGACGGCGGGTAGCGGAAAGTACGGAATGGCCAGCGGCAGCAGAAACCGGCCCGCGACGACCACGAAGAACACCAGGGCCGCGGCAACGCTCATGATCCGCATCCTCGCACGCAGGAAGGCGTATCCGACGAGGCGGTAGGCCGTAACAACGGCCCATCGGCGCTGCCTCTTCGTCACCGGTTCCGCTCCAGGTGCTGGTGGCGGCCCTGGGCCTGCGGAAAGACTTCGACAAACACCTCTGTATTAGGAGTTCGCCGTGCTTTCCTCAGCTCGTGTTCCAGCGATTGCCGCGGCTCTCGCCGGTCTGCTGCTCACCTCCGCCTGCAACAGCGCTGGGGGTGATTCCCCGCCGGTCTCGGCGCCGTCGCTCGGGGTGGACCCGGCATCGTTGCCGGTGGTGTCGGAGTCGGCCGCCGCGCCGACCGCCGACGCCACGACCACCGAACCCGCGACTCGGACGACCACCCGCCCGGCAGCCACCGCCACCACCGCGGCCACCGGCGGTAGCGGTACTGGTAGCGGTGGTGGCAGTGGCGTGTTCAGCGGAACCCGGCAGGTCTACCTGCTGCCGCAGAACAGCGAGGCCACCCTCGGTGTGGTCAACGGCGGCAAGATTGGTCTGTCGTCGTCGTTCGGTGACAAAGAACTGTTCGTGCTCACACCGGACACGGCTGGCGGCGATGAATTCCACATCCGCACCGCCAAGGTGCGGTCCGGCGGTGAGGCGCTGTGCGTGTCGGCGAAACTCGGCGCGGGTGGCCGGCCCGGCACCGTGGTGACGGCCGGTTGTAACGCGGCGGCCGCCGACCAGATCTTCCGGTTCCGGCAGACCGGTGAGTCGAACGGCAAGCCCACCTACACGATCCGGACCGGCGCGGACGTCTTCATCATCCAGGACCCGACCGGTGAGATCGCCGGCACCGGGGTCGGGGTCGCCGCGGTGAAGATCGGCGAGGGCACCGCCGACATCGACACCCCGTTCGTCATCCCGGACAAGGGCAAGGCCTCGCTGCCGGCCCTCGACTGATCAAGTCACCGTCCATCGGCTGTCCAGAGGCGGTGATTAACGTCGGGAAAGTAAGAGCGATCCGCCATTCTTCCGGTGGTGGATCGCTGGGTTTCCGGCACGAAGAGGTTCGATTCGAACCGCGGTTTCTACATCTATTCGGAGGGTAGCTACAACACGAAGAAGGGCGGCATCGCCATCTGGGTGTGGGCGGGCCGGGAGATGAACTTCGGGCCGGACTGGTCGACGAACGAGATGAACGACAAGGCGTCGTCGCAGAAGACTCTCTAGGTCCGCCCGGGCCGGAGCTCTGCGGCCGGCTGCCGCTGGCCCTGGCCGTCCGGGCCGCCCGGCTCAGTGTGCGCCCGAAACTGTCGATGGCCACGGTCACCGCCGAACTGCGTGACGGCGCGCGACGGCTGGCGGCGTTCCCGGAGGGCCGTGGCGTGATAGACCCGCGGACCGCGTTCTCCTGGTCGTACCGCCAGCTCGGCCCCGGCGCGGCCCGGCTGTTTTGGCTGCTGTCGCAGGCGCCCACCGCAGGCATCACCGCCGAGGCCTGTGCCAGTCTGGCCGGTGTGGACGCCGCCGCCATCCGGGCCGCCCTGGAGGAACCGGCCGAGGCCGGTAGGAACCGGCCGAGGCCGCGCTGGTCAACGAGCAGAACGGCGGCTGTTACACCGCGCACGTGCTGGTCCGGGCGTACGCGGAAGAGCTCTTCCACTCGATCGACACCGAGGCTGATCAGCGTGCCGCGGTCACCCGGCTGCTGCAGTACTACCTGCACAGCAGCTTCAACCCGCAGGTGGTGTTCGCTCCGACGGGGCCGCTCGGTCGGCCAGGGCCCGTACCGCTTTCAGGCGTTCCGTGGCCTGTCCGAGCTGTTGATCACCCTCGGTGCCGAGGCGGGGCGCGGGAGGCGTTCGACCGGGCCAGCGAGGTACTCGGTTCCTTCCAGGGCGGTGGGCCTCCGCACATGTGCGAACAGCTCGACAGCCTGGCCGAGAAGCTGACCCGGTGACGACCTCAGTCCTGAAGGGTCAGTAGGACCGCGACGCCGCCGATCCGGCGGTTCTTGAGCAGGCTGCCGGTGAGGACTGACAGGCCGATCAGGCCGTACTTGCGCAGGATCCGCTTCGTCGCCCAGAGGGTCTGCTCACGGCTGCCGATCCGGGCGGTTGCCCGCACCGTCTCGCCCAGCACCTTGCCCCGGACCGTGCAGGGCGCCAGCGTGACGTCGCTGTTGTTGCGGATCCGTTTGAGTTTGCCGGTGTCCTCGCCGGTCCAGACGGCCAGCTCGCCGCCGGGGGCGGGCAGGATCCACACCGCTGTCGACACCGCGCGGCCGTCCCGGCGGAAGGTCGTCAGCAGGACGTACTTCGCGGCGCCGAGCTCTTCCAGGACAGTCATGCCGCGACCGTATCGAGGGCGACTTGACAGCTTGTGCACCCGGCGGTGGATTCACGATCCAGTGGCCGTCCACTGCTCCGCCCTACCGTATGAACCCGGGACGGCCCCGGTCCTCTTCACTCCCGTCAAGGGCCGGGGCCTCTCCTGGAAGGAACCTCATGATCGCGACGATGGCCGCCGAGATCAGGCCGTGGCGGCGTGCTGATCTGTCCCTGCTCCGGGCGGCGGCCGGCTCGTTCTCCGCACAGACCCTGACCGCTCGTTTCCTGACCGGCACGTGTGTGCTCCCCACGGCCTATCTGCACCAGCTGGAGCAGGCCGAGCATCTGATCGAGGTGGCGTTCGTGGACGGGACGCCGGTGGGTGTCGCGGAATGTGTCGGCTGCGAGATCGCGGTCTTCGTCGCCGACGAGTGGCAGCGCCGGGGCATCGGCACCGGCCTGGTCCGCGCTCTGCTGGACCGGTGCGCGGCGTCCGGGATGACCCGGGTGTCCGCGCTGTCCGCCGCCGGCAACACGGCCGTGGCAGCCCTGCTGGGGCTGGATCGCGGCGCCGCGTTCCAGCCGGGCGACTGGCGGTTGTCGTCCTCGGCGGGGCAGGGCGTCCGGCAGTACGTCCTCGAGCGCTGATCCACGAATCGTCAAGTGCGGCTGGCTAGCATCGCGGCGAAACCAGCTCCTGGAGGATGCCGTGCCATACCGCTACCTGAACGCGCTCGAAACACCCTCGGTCGAAGCCGCGCAACGGGAGTACGGCAGCCACACCGCGATGCGGCGCCTGATCGCCGGATACGACACCGGTACCGAAATCGGCGACGACGAGGCCGCGTTCATCGCCGAGCGCGACACCTTCTACCTCGGGACCGTCGGCGAGAGCGGCTGGCCGTACGTCCAGCACCGGGGCGGGCCGCCCGGATTCCTGCGGGTGCTGAGCCCGACCCTGCTCGGCTGGGCCGACTACCGCGGGAACCGGCAGTACGTGTCGGTCGGCAACCTCGGATCGTCCGCGAAGGTGTCGCTGCTGCTGATGGACTACCCGCTGCAGCGCCGGCTCAAGATCCTCGGCGAGGCCCGGGTGGTCGACGCCCGGCGTCCCGACGCGGCCGATCTGGTGGCGCTGGTCAGCACCCCGGACTATCGCGCGTACATCGAACGGGTGATCACCGTCGAGGTGCACGCCTTCGACTGGAACTGCCCGCAGCACATCACCCCGCGATGGACGCAGGACGAGCTCGCCCCCGCGCTGGAGAAGCTGCAGAACGAGCTGGCGGATCTGCGGGAGACCAACCAGCGGCTGCGCCGGGAACTCGGCGCGCCACCTGCCTGAACGAAATCGGGGCGGGCCACTTCATTCGTGGCCCGCCCCGATTCCCTTTCAATTACTTTCAATTACCGGAGAACTCAGACACACCACGGTTCGTTCGGCTGGCAGGGCTCCTCGAACCGGGCCGAGGAAGCCTGGTCGTTGCGAACCTGGGCGTTGCCGCCGGTGAAATTGGTCTTCGCGTACGGCGCGACGAATGTCGACCGGCCGCCGAAGTTGTTGTTCTCGTAGACCCGTACCCACTGGCTGGTGTTGTTGTGGACCGACGACGCCTTGTCGTTGAGGTTCACGCCGTTGTGGAACTTGTGGTCCCAGAAGTAGCCGACCCCACCGGCGCCCTGGACCAGCCCGGCCAGCGTGGCCGGGCTGCCCTGCTGGTTGTAGTCCTCGTAGAGGCAGACCTGCTTCGCCGGGCAGGCGTAGGCGGCCGAAGCGGGCGAGGAGATCGCGACGAGCGAGCCGGTCAGGGCCACGGCGATACTCGCGCCCACGGTGGCGATACGCCTGTTCAACAGATTCACGAATCCTCCTTGGTAAACCTCGGCATGCGACGGAAATCACTGTTCCGAGATTCCGCCGAATGCCCTTGTGGAGAAACGTAATCGTCGGCTGTGGAGGATCTGTTGACGGTTTCTTGATGATTCCGACAATTGCTCGGGCGAAAAGGCGGGCGCTCGGGGATCGTACGACCAAGGGGTGAAAAAGGTCTGTCAGCCCATCAGCGCGGCCAAGGCTCGATGCTCGGCCACCGCGTCCACCTCCGGCGCTGCGAAATCCCGCTCCCGGACGTGATCCAGCAGCTCGGCGTCCGGGCTCAGGGCGTAGGTGCGCAGGTAGTAGCCGACCGCGTCGGTCCACACGAAACGGCCGTCGGTGCGGAAACTCGACGGCACCACCGGCCCGGCATCGGTGTCGAAGACGTCCGGCTCGCGCATCGTGGTGGCGAGCAGGACATGGCCCTGGTTCAGGTAGTCCAGGACCCGGGTCGCCTCGTCACCGCCGGCCAGCAGCGGATGCTCCGGGTCGAACTGGCCGCCGGTCTCCGGGGTGTACGAGTCGAAGACCCGGGCGACGGTGACCGGCTCGGCCGGGGCCGCCGCCCACAGCAGCGCCGACCGGCCGCGAGCCGACCGCTGGTAGGGCGGCAGCTCCGCGTCGGATCCGAAGACCTCGACCTGGGCATCGTCGCGACCGGCGGCGGCGATCGACGACTGGATCCAGGCGGCGGCGCCGGGGCGGCCGGCCGCGTCACCCGCCGTCTCCAGCAGGTAGACCGGGATCGGCGGGGTCCCGGCCGGCCGGTCGTGCTGCGGGAGCCGCCAGGCACGCCACAGCGCGACCGGGCCGGCGACCTGGTCGAGCGCCTCCACGACAGCGGCGTCGAGCGGGTCGAGGGTGCCGGTGCCGGTGAGATCGAGAAGCATCGGCGGCGGTGTCATGGTGAGCGGGTCGGGGAGCGAGGGCACGAACTCCACTGCCGGACGTTCGTTCTCCCCGGCCTCGGCCGCGTTCATGAGCATCACGGTCTCCGGCAGATCGGGCACGGTGGCGGCGAGCAGGCCCGCGTCCTGGGGCCTGATCGGCACCCGATCACTGACTACGGTCTCGACCACGCGGGCGGCGACATCGGTGACGAGTCCGCGCGCGAGCAGGTCACGGGCGTCGCGGATGGTGTCGTCCGGGGCCCATCCGGCGAGGCGGAGAAGCAATTGGTGGAATTGGACGACCGTTCGGGTGTCGGGTGTTGTCATAGCGGTTCTCCAGATTGCTGGGATGTTCACGGGTTTTCTTCTCTCAGGAGGTATCGGGGATACCGCCTGGTTCTGCCGAGGATCGTGTGGTCGAAATAGGTGACTTCGACGCACACGAGTCTCGAACCGGGCAGGATGGCGATCTCCTTCTCGAATTCGTACCTGGAGAAGATGTCGATGTCCCTGGCGGCGTAGCCCCTCGTCTCGATGGCGAGGACGGCTCCTCCTGTTGTGGCGGCGGAAGGGAGGTAGGCGCCCGCGGATTCCATGCTTCTGCTGGCGCTGATCACAGAGTCCGGTACGTAGACGTCGCCGGGCCTCAGTCGTGGGTCCCTCTTGACGCCTCGGTAGATCTCAGGGCCGTGCAGCGGCGGAAGGGCGTACAAGGCATCAATCAGCATGTCCGCGTGGTCCTTCATCTCCAGGAGGACGGCGGGGGCCATGGCTCTGATGCGTTCACGCATGTTGAACAGCAGGGCGGATTCGACGTCGCCGTCAGCGTCGGCCGCGACCGCCGCCTGATATCGCGCCCGGAGGACACGCATGATCGGGTCGTAGTTGAAGAAGCCGAGCGGCATGTCCGAGTCGTTGCACGGAGGGTCGTTCATCAGGTCGGATTTGTGAAATTCGAGAAGCTGGTCGTGTACGGCCTTCACGCTATCGGGCTGGGAATAGACGGCTTGGAACAGCTTGTAGGCCCCGGTCGTGTAGATGTAGACGGCGGCCGCTTGTGCCGGGGTGAACTGAATCGGAGTTCGTCGGTGGAATCCCGGATTCCGGAGCAGCCAGTCATCCACCAGCTTCTGGCGGGTGCTGTCGACCGGCCGGTAGAGGATGACATCCCGGAAGCCGGTGTAAAGCACCTTGACTTCCTGAAGGCCTATCGTCGACAGGCTCACATGATTCTGGTGAGACACGGGACTCGTCCCCGTCGCCCGCAGCCAGTAGGCGGCCTCGTACGGCGTATGCAGGCGACTCTCCGTTCCCGGGGAGAAACCGAGACTGTTCAGAGCCCGGTAGACGTCCTCCTGGTCGAAGGTGGTGTCCCAGGTGAAACCACCCATCGGGGCCTGGCCGAGTTGGGTACCATTCAGAATCTTGTGCAGGGACAGGCTCTGATCCACCGAGTGCAGATATCCGGCCAGCCTCTGCACAACGGCGATCACTTCCTGGGGCGGCCCCCCCAGGAGCCGGAGCATCATCGTGGTCTGCGCCATCCGCCAGGACGTCGACGATGCGAGATTGTTGGTTCTCTCCTGCGAGATCTGCTGGCCCGGAGTCGTCAGAAACAGGGCTAGGAGAACTGAAGGCGAGAACAGTCGCCCGCCGGTGCTCCAGTGCTGGTCCGCGGCCGTGAGCAAGGCCGCTGTCGTCGTCGCCGTGGGGGAGCGCGCGGATTCCCGCAACCTGTTCAGGAGGGCGGTGTCGACTCCCGGGGGTGGGGTGCCGGCCGCGGCGGAGAGCAGGGCATGCAGGGGCCGCGGACCGGCCAGCAGTGTGGCGAACAACGTGCGCTCCACGACGGCAGGGTCGGTGCTGGTCAGGCCGGCGCTCACCGCGTCGCCCGGGAAGGCGGAGCGGTCGAGCCACAGCCGGACGTCGGAGGCGCGAGCGGCCATCCGGAAGAGGCTGTCGGTGTTCCCCGCCCGCATCCGGTCCGCGACCAGCCTCTCGTAGGGCATGCTCTCGACCCGGGATCGTGGTCCCAACGGCCGGGAACCGAACGGGCGGCGGCCCCGCGGCGCCCACCGGAACGCGGTGAGCATGTCCGGCGTGACCGGTTGGTGCGTAGAGGCTCCGGACATGTACGGTCCGGTCGTTTCGTCCTGGGAGACGCCCGTGGTGTCGGTGACGAAGATCCGCCACACCCCCTGGGGCGGCAACTGGGGCCTGCCGTCCGTCGAGTAGCCGGTGGCGGGACTGACGAAGGCGTCGGCGCCGGTGCTCCAGAGGAGTCCGTCCGGCGCGTGGATCTCGACACCCGGCATGAGTCCCGACAACGTGGCAGCGTATCCACCGGGCAGCCCCGCGTCACAGACCGCGAGCGTGATCGGTTGGCCGCGGAACCGGTCGTCGCTCTCGATCCGCGCCTTGAGCTCGGACGGCGACAGGCCGGGGATACCGTCGCGATCTCCGTGAGCGACCACGGTGTAGTGCCCGGGCCGGTGCGGGAACCGGGCGCCGGCGGCCTGGGACGCGGTGTCCTCGGAACCGGCCAGGACCACCTTCACCGTACGGTCGTCGGTAGGTTCGCGTGTCTCGATGGTGGCGGCCGGGACGTCGGTTCGCCCGTCCTCGGCGACCCATTCGTACATGGTCTCGGGCCGGGTCAGATCGCGGATCGACGAGGTCCCGGAGATGCTGAAACCCGCTATCTCGGCGCCCATCAGCACCTCGTACAGGCTGTGATCGTTGCTGGAGATCATCCATGCGGCGCTGGCGAGCACGAACTCCCGCCTGCTGACGCCCGGGACGTTGAGCCAGTCGAACAGCACCAGCAGCCGTGACGTGGTCAGGGAGGTACCGGCGAGCAGCGGGATTCCGGCCTCGTGACGCTTACGGAACCAGTCGCTCGACTCGTCGAGTTGCCACATCGACTGCCCGGTCGTCCACGGCAGGGGGAGCTCGGGGCCGATGCCGTCGATCCAGGATCGCGCCATGTCGACGTGGTCATGGGGTTTTCCGCGCGACAGAAGGACCACTGAACTGATCGATTCCCGCGTCGCGATGTCCCCGTCGAACTCGACCGACACGCTGATCGTGTCGTCGGCGCTCAGCAGACCGGTGAGGTCGGGGCTGCCGTCCTCGTGGTAGCCGATGTCGTCGGCGGTGTACGACGTCGTGTCGACGGTGTCCACGGAGATGGGAGCGAGCTTCCAGTTCTCCACCTCCCGTTGGTCGGTGGCCCGCGTGTAGGCGACACCACCGCGGAGATACGTCTCCTCCCGGCGGCTCAGGCCCATGCCCAACTGGTGGATCTCCCGGCGGGTCGTGCGGAATCGGTTGTCGGTCCGGGCCCGCTGCGCGCGTTTCAGGGCGACCTGATCGATGGTCGCCTCCTGCCAGGACGAGGACCGGGCGATGATGTTGATCGCATCGGTCGGATCGTCCGGACCGAAGCTGCGGGCCGCCGGCCCGAGACCGTGCCCGGCCATCGCGCGCTGCACCTCGCCCCGTACCGAACTGGAGAGGAACTGGCGATAGGCGCGCAGCGCCGGGACGTCGAGGCCGAGTTCCCCGGCCCGGGCCCAGTCCGCGTTCGCTACGATCTCGCCCACGAGCCGGGCGAAGGTTCGGTCCACAGCCTTGTCGTTGTAGTAGATGCCGTTCCATACCGCGGTCATGACCTCCCGGAGATCGCCCGTCGCGAGCATCGCCCGGAGATCCGGCTCGGAGACCGACGTGCCGATCTGCCCCGCCGAAGGGGTCTCGTCCTTCGTGAACACCCGGAGGGCCCGCGGTCCGACGCGGTCGAAGACGTCCAGGAGCCGTTGTGCGGTGGCCCGGGCGACCTCGACCATCCTGGGGTCGTGGTAGAGGTCCACCGCCAGTTGCCGCTCGCGACGCGCGTTGGTCTCGGCGTCGTCTCCGGGCGGCGTATTCGTCACCGGCGCCGTGGGCAACGGCTCGATCTCCACTACGGTGATCAGCGGGATCTGGAACCGGCCGTACGGATAGGTGCCGATGTCGGTGACCCGGAATCGGGCGCCCGGCATCAGCAGGACCTCGTTCTCGAAGCCGTACGCCGAGAAGATGTCGATGTCGCGTCCGGAATGACCGGTCAGCCGCACGGACATGACGGTGAGCGAGTCGGTCTCGGCCGCGAACCCGAACGCGACGTCCCGGCTTCGGCTGCCGCTGGTCAGCACCGTTTCGGTGAACTCGTCGCCGATCTTGCGCCCCGGCCACCGCATGCCGCGGTAGACGGTCCGTCCGCTGACCGCGGGCAGCGGCCGCAGGGCCTCGACGACCCGGTCGCCGTGGACGCGCATCTCGGCGTCCAGATCGTCCCGCAGCTCGTCCAGGCGCTGGAGCATCTCGGACCGCATGTCGGTGGTTCGCTGCTGGACCTTGAAGTCCCGCAGCCGCCGTCGCTCCTCGGCCGGGCTCCTGGCGCCCTCGACGGACTGCGCGGCCGCCTCCCGCCACTCACCGCGCAGGGCCGAAAGGACCGGATCATTGCGGAGTACGCCGGGCAGACCCTCGGCGTCCTCGGCGTAGGCGTCCAGATTCGCCAGCAGCGCCTTACGGACCCTCTCGAAGACCGGCCCGGAGTCACCGGGGTTGCGCATGGCCAGGTTGATCAGTGCCGAGTCCGACCGGCTGTAGAGGTGCAGGGCGGTGATCTGCGCGGTGTTCATCCGGGCGGTCAGTTCGTTGATCCGGGCCGCGTTGCGCCACTGCCACGCGGTCAGTGCCGGGTCGGCCCGCCACAGCTGCCACCAGGACGCGTCACCGAAACTCCGGATCCGCTCCACTGCGGTGGCGGCGCCGTCCCGCTCGGCGGCTCCGATGCTGGGGAAACCGCCGGTCTCGGCGTTGACCGCCTCGAGGTAGCGCTCGTCGGCCGGGGTCAGATCGGCCGACCAGGGTGTCGCGTGGTACATGTCGGCGGCGACCTGCTGGTCGGCGGGCCCACTGAGGTAGGGGCCGGTGCGCCGGGAGACCTTCCCCGCGTCGTTGAAGACGGTCCAGGTGCCGGTGGGTGGAATCCTGGGCATGGGCCGGCCGTCGACGGTGTAGCCGGTGGACGGTGTGACGAAGGCCTGGCCGCTCGCCGTGGTCCAGGCCAGCGTGCTGGGGGCGGTGACGGTGGTGCCGGCCGGCAGGAGCGTGGCGAGCCGGGCGGCGTACCCGGCCGGGAAACCGGTTTCGCAAGCGACCAGGACGATCGGCTGACCGGGGGTGTAGTCCTTGTCCTTGCGGATCTCCGCGGCGAGTTCTTCGGCGGTGAGGATCTTGCCGTTGACCTGGATGCCGTGCGAGGTGCCGTGCGCGACGATGGTGAGCGCGCCCCTGGGCACGGTGAGGCCCCTGATGACGCGCCGGGTGGTGGCATCGTCGGACGGGTGGTGGTACACCGCGATCCGCCCGGCCGGCGCCTGCGGGCCCCACCGATTCGCCGCCGCCATCTCCGGTGTCACGGGCCGGTGCTGCGCTCCGGACAGGAACGGTCCGAACATCTGCCGATGAACCAGTCGGCCGTCGTGCGACTGGTATCCGACCCAGTTGCCGTTGGGCGGCAGCATCGGCGCCGCGCCGGTCCGGGTGGAGACGAACGCGTCGCCGGACGGGGTGCTCCAGACCTGCCCGGTCGCGGCGAAGACCATGACCCGGGGGAAGGCGCGGGCGACCGATTCGGCGACACCTCCGGCGACGGCTCCCTCGTTCATCATCAGCAGGACACGGTTGAGCCCGTTCGCGTTCTGCCGGATGCCGGCGATGATGTTGTGGTGGTTCACCGGGTTCCCGCGGAACAGGACTTCACCGCCTTGGCCTTCCCCGCCGAGGATTAGGTACCCCCGTGGCACTGCCAGGAGGGCCTGCCGCTCCAGATCGCGGGTATCGGCCAGTTCGGTCATGGCCTGCACGACGGATCGGGGTTCCAAGGGTGGCCGGGGCCCGAACGGTCGCAGGTTCGCGTTCTCCGGGTGCTCCCGCAGGGCGGCCAGCGTGTCATCCGCCTCCTTCGCGGCGTCGCCGAGGAGCCCGTGCCAGCCTCTTCTCTGGAAATACTCATACAGATCCACCGGGTTTTCGAGGCCGTGTACCCCATCCTTGTGGACCGGCAGGCCCGCGGCCTCCACGGCGTGGATGACCTCGTAGAGCGAGTGGTTGTGCGAGGTGAGCATCCAGCCGGTCAGAGCTGCCAGGAACTCGTACGGGTTGATGCCGTCGACGTTCAGCCAGGAGAACATCTTCATCATCCGGGCCGTGGATCCGGACAGCCCGGTGGCGAGCGGGATGCCCTTGGCGGTCAGTTCCTCGGCCCGTTCGGAGGACAAGTCGATCTTGAAGCCGGATCGGCCGGCCCTTGACGGCAACGGCAGTTCCGGGCCGGGCCCGCTGGTCCAGGACAGCCAGGGCTGCTCGTGTTCGACAGTGCGGCGGACCCGATGCAGTACCTTGGCGATCCGATTCCCGGCGTACTCCACGGAGACGCTGACGGTGTCGTTCACACTCAACAGCGCGCTTAGATCGGGTTGCCCGTTGCGGTGGTACGGGATCTCGTTCGGGGACAACTCCCGGACGTCCACGGTCTCCAGTTCGAGCGTCGGTGGACGTACGCCGCGCTGGCCGTTGAGGAACGCCGCCTCACGGGTGCTCAAGCCCATCCCGAGGTGGTGGAGCTGTTTTCTGGTCGTACGGTATTGATCGTCGGTCCGTTTGATCTTCTTCGGCTGAGCGAGATCCTCGGCCGCGTGCATTCCGGCCGGCCCGGTGGCGACGATGTTGATCATGGCGGTCGGGTCGTCCGGGTGGTCCCGCTGGGTGAACTCGACACCCCTGGCAAACAGCGCCTGCACCGTCTGCCTTCGTACCGGACTGTCCAGGAAGGCACGGAACTTCTTCATCTCCGTGACGTTCAGGCCGTACCGTTCGGCGGTGGTCCAGTCGTTGTTCCTGATGAGGGCCATCGCCACGCCGGCGAACGTCGAGCTGGTATCGGTGTTCACCATCGCGTGCCAGACCGCGTTCATGACCTCCCGGATGCCGCCGTCCTTGAATACCGTCTCCAACTCGGTCCTGGTGACCCGCTCCCCGATGGCGCCCGCCCACCGGAAGTCGTCGGTGCCGAACGAATCGGCGGTGTTGCGGTGCCCGGAGTCGCCCAGCACCTTGAGGAGCCGCAGCCCGGTTCTGCGCGCGACCGTCTTGACCAGCTCGTTGGTGGCCAGGCCTCGGCCGAGGATCTCCTCGTACTTCTCGGCCAGTTCGAGCCGGGTCGGGCCCGACCCGGCGGTGGCGTCCGTCATGTCGGGGGTGACGGGCTGGTCGGCGGGGCCGGTCAGGTAGGGGTTTCCGGTGTCCTGGGCGGTGTCGCCGGGGTGGGTGAACACGGTCCAGGTGCCGGTGGGTGGCAGTTGCGGCCGTGGGCGGCCATCGGGGGTGTGGTCGACGGGCGCGGTGACGAACGCTTGGCCGGCAGCGGTGGTCCAGACCTGGGTGGCGGGTGCGGTGACGGTGGTGCCGGGTGGCAGTAGGGCGGCGAGCCGGGCAGCGTATCCCTGGGGTAGGCCGGTGTCGCAGGCGATGAGGACGACCGGCTGGCCGGGGCGGTAGTTCTTGTTGCCCTGGATGATCGTGGCGAGTTGTTCCGGGGTGATCGGTTCGCCGTCGACGGTGATGCCGTCGGGGGTGCCGTGGGCGACGACGGTGAAGGAACCGTGTGGTGCGGTGACGTCGTGTAGTGCCGGCGGGGTGCCGTCGTTGTCGCTGAGCAGCGGGAGCACGAAGCCGGCCGACCAGGGGATGCCGTCGTACATGTCGGCGGTGGTCGGCTGATTGATCGGCCCGCGCAGGTAGGGGCCGTCCTGCCAGAGGATCCGGCCGTTGTCGTCGAAGGCGGTCCAGGTGCCGACGGGTGGGACCGCGGGCCGGGTGCGGCCGGTGAGCCGGTTGTTGTCGTCGAGGTCGTAGCTGATCGTTGGGGTGACGAAGGCCTGGCCGCTCGGGGTGGTCCAGACCGTGGCGTTGGGGGCGATGACGATGGTGCCGGACGGCATGAGCCGGGCGAACCGGGAGGCGTACCCGTCCGGGATACCGGTGTCGCAGGCGACCAGGATGATCGGCTGGCCCGGCGTGTAATCCCCGTCGTTCTGGACGTTTTCGGCGAGTTCTTCGGCGGTGATGGTCCGGCCGTCGATCACGATGCCGTCTGCGGTGCCGTGCGCGACGACGGTGTACACGCCGTGGGTGGTGGTGAGGGTCCGTACGACATTCCGTACTTCAGGCGTGTCGTTCGTGTTGAACAATCCCTTGACGACGGTGAACCCGACCACCGGGCTCCACCGTGTCGCGGCTGTCATCTCCGGCGTCAGCGGCGTGTTCCGCGCACCGGACAGGAACGAGCCGAGCACCTGCCGCCGCACCGAGTTGCCGGCACCGATGGTGAATTTGATCCAGTTGCCGTCGGGCGGCAGAACCGGTGCGCCGCCGTTCCCGGTGGAGACGAACGCCTCGCCCGACGGTGTGGTCCACACCTGCGCGTTCGCTGCGTAGACGGTGGTGTTGCGGAGGGACCGGGTGACCGACTCGGCGATACCGCCGGATACTCCGGCCTCGTTCACCATGAGCACGACATTGCGGAACCGTTGCTTCGAGACCGTCCGGATCTGGGCGGCTATCACGTCGTGGGCCACCCGGTGCTCTTCGGAGATGACGTTGCCGCCGGCTCCGTTCCCGCCGACGATCAGGAATCCTCGCGGTACGGCAAGTCTTGCCTGATTCTTCCAGTCATCGGTCACCGGCAGGTCGGGCATGGTCAGGAACTCGGACGGAGGGTCCAGGGCCGGCCGCAGGTGAGGGGGCTGTCGTTGTCCCACGTTCTCCGGGTGCCACCACAGCTTCTCCATCACGCGGTCCGCTTCCGCAGCCGCGTCGCCGAGCAGCTGATGCACATTCAGTTTCCGGAGAGCGGAGTACATCTGATACGGGCTCTCCAGCTTGTGCACCCCGCCCGGCACGAGCTCCCGACCGCCCACCTCCGCGGCACGGACGACCTCATAGAGCGAGTGGTTGCCGGTGGCGAGCTGCCAGGCGATCAGAACGACCAGGAGTTCGTCCTTGCTGGTGTTCGGGAGGTTCAGCCAGGAGAAGACGGTCATCATCCGGGCGGTGGTTCCGGACAACCCGGTGGCGAGCGGGACACCCTGGGCGGCCAGGTGCTCGGCACGCGGGGACGGCATCTCGATCCGGAACCTGGAGCGGCCGCTCATCGACGGCAACGGCAGCTCCGGCCCGGGGCGGTCGGTCCAGGACAGCCACGGCTGGGCGTGCTCGACGTTCCGGCGGACGCGGTGCAGCACCCTGGCGACGCTCTGCCCGGCGTACTCCACCGACACGCTGACCGTGTCGTCCGCGTCCAGCAGTGCGGTGAGGTCGGGCCGCCCGTCCTCGTCGTACGGGATCTCGTCCGGGGACAACTCCCGGACGTCCACTGTCTCCAGGACCAGCGGCGGCACCTCACCCCGCCGGCCGGCGAGGAACGACGCCTCACGACGGCTCAGGCCCATCCCGAGATGGTGCAACTGCCTTCTGGTCGTACGGTGTTCGACGGCACCGTCGCGGGGAATCGGCCACAGCTGATCGAGATCTTCGGCCACCCGCAGCGGATCGGGCCCGGTGGCGGTCATGTTCAGCCAGGTCGTCGGGTGGTCCGGCGCCTCCGGATAGTCGTGGACACCCTTGTCCTTCAGGAGTTGCAGAGCCCGCGCGCGTGCCGGGTTGTCCAGGTAGCGGCGGTGCTCCTTCATCTTCTCGACGTTCAGCCCGAACCGTTCGGCGCGGGCCCAGTCCTGTCGTTCGACGAGTTTCATGGCCAGGTCGACGAAGGACCGGCCGCCCGGGGCGATGAGCGCGTTCCGGGTCGCGGTCATGACTTCGCGGACATTGCCCTCGCGGAGCATCGTCGCCAGTTCACCGGCGGTGAGCTGTTCGCCGACGGCGCCCGGCCGCCGGACGTCGCCGCTGACGAACGAGGCGGTGGGATCGACCGTGGCGGCACTCAGCACCTGATGAACCCGGCTTCCGATTCGCCGCGCGACCTTGGCGACCCTCTCGTTGGTGTAGAGCCCCTGGCTGAGGATCTCCTCGTACCTCTCGGCCAGTTCGGTCCGGGTCGGGCCCGACCACGCGGTGGCGTTCGCCATGTCCGGGGTCACCGGTTGGTCCGCGGGGCCGGTCAGGTAGGGGTTTCCGGTCTCCTCGGCGGTGTCGCCGGGGTGGGTGAAAACGGTCCAGGTTCCGGTGGGCGGCAGCTGCGGCCGTGGGCGGCCGTCGGCGGTGTGCTCAACGGGCGCGGTGACGAACGCCTGGCCGGCGGTGGTGGTCCAGACCTGGGCGGCGGGGGCGGTGACCGTGGTGCCGGGCGGCAGCAGGGCGGCCAGGCGGGCGGCGTATCCCCGGGGCAGACCGGTGTCGCAGGCGATGAGGACGACCGGCTGGCCGGGGCGGTAGTTCTCGTTGCCCTGGATGATCGTGGCCAGCTGTTCCGGGGTGATCGGCTCACCGTCGACGGTGATGCCGTCCGGGGTGCCGTGGGCGACGACCGTGAACGAGCCGCGCGGCGAGGTGATCCCCCGCAGCGCCTCGGGAGTGCCATCGTTGTCGCTGAGCAGCGGCAGCACAAAACCGCGTGGGGTGATCGGGGTCAGTTCGATCTCGTCCGCGGCGATCTCGGCGGTCACCGTGGACAGCATCCGCCACGTCGGCACCGATGGCAGGTCGGGCAGCATGGCCCGGACACGGGTCCAGAACGACGGCGCCGGTGGCGCGGCCGGTGTCTGCGGCGGTGTGGCCGGGACCGCGGCCCGGAGCGCGTCGGCGTCCCGGCTGGTGAGCATCCGCAGACCGGACTCGACGGTGACCGCGTGGGCTCTGCCGCCCGGCTCCTCGGCCAGCAGGATGACGTCGAGCGCGATGAACGACGAGGTGGTCGCCGCGTCGTCGTGGCTCCGCTTGGTACCGAGGCTCAGCTCGCTGCTGATCCGGGCGGCAGTCTCGATCCCGTAACCGTAACCGGCACGCCCGCCGGCGATCTCCAGTTGCAGTGACTCCGGGCCGATCGGTGTGTCGAGAACGCGTCCGCCGTACCCGGAAAGCCTGGTCTTGCTCTCGGTGGCGGCCACCGCCGACAGCGACGGTGATGTCGAACTCGACAGGTGGTTCACCGACGTGAAATCCGTCCGGACCGGCTGGCCGTCCGGGCCGTGCAACATCCGGATGCCGGTGACGACGACCCGGACCGTGGTGTCGCCGATGGGGTACCCGCGCGGGCTCAGCAGATCGGCCGTGCGCGGGCGCAGCATCGACTCGGTCGCCGCCCGGGTGGCCCGGATCCCGGTCTCCGCCGGGGTCTCGGCGTCCCGCACCGGTCGGCCCGTGGCGATCAGGCTCACCAGGTGCTCGATCCGCTCGGCGGCCGGCAGCGCGAGGGTCTGGATGTGCGGGTCGGCGGTGACGAAGGCGTTGTACGACGCCATCCCCTTGACCCGGTCGACGTCGGCGGTGCTCAGCGGGACATCGGGGCCGGGCAGTGCCGGGTCCGGTCCGGGCAGCGCGGTCAGCACGACCTGCCCGCCGCCGGTTCCGGTCGCGGTGACGTAGGAGGGGACGACGTACCTGATGCTCCCGGGCACCTGCGCCGGTTCACGTAGCACTACGGTCCACGGGGTGGTCTGCTGCCGCGACGCCGCCACCCGGTCGCGCACCGACCGGAAGCTGCGCAGGACGAACTCGACCAGCCGGCGGGGGCTGTCGATGAACTCGATGTGCAGGTCGACGGTGATGTCCTCGAGGAACTCGACCATGTCGTCCGAGGAGGCGGTCCGTTCCTCGGAGGTATCGGTCGAGGTGGACTTCCCCTGGGTACTGCCTGCTGCGGTGCCCCAGCCGCTGGACTGGGACACGCCGCCGGCCGGGCCCTCTTCAGTGATCGTCCGGACCCGGGACCGGATGAACCGGCCGGAGGCCCGGAGGTACTTCGCCGACTCCTCGTCGGCGTCGGTTCCCTCGGACCCCTGCGTGCTGGTGACGCCGGGGCGCTCGTGGTCTCCTCGCGGACGGCGGGCGTCCGCGGGCACCCTCGCCTCGACGATCAGGTAACCGGTGCGGGCGCCCTCCAGCACCGGGAACCAGCCGAGCAGACCCGAGCCGAGGAGTTCGAAGTGGGCGGACTCCATCCGGTTCGGCCGGAACGTCTCGTCGAGCTGGCTGTTCAGCAGGTTGTACGGCGCGTCCACCGCGATGTTCCAGCGGCTCAGAGTCGCGGCGATCCGATCCAGGAGCCGGGGTGCCGCGATGTGTTCGACCTGGCTGAGGGCCCGGGCCAGGTCCGGGTCGAGCAGGGTCCGGGTGATCGTCGGCGGCCCGGCCGGATCGACGCCGGGCAACCCGATCAGCGACGCCAGCCGGTGATCGGTGAGGAACGTCAGGGCGTTGTCGGCGCGCAGCCGGATGGTCCGGGTGCGGCGGATCATCGGCAGGTCGCCGGCGGCCTGCCGGAGCGCCGGGACGATCCGGCTCGGGAGGGAGCCCGCGTTCCAGCTCAGCACCCGGACCTCCAGCACGGCGGACGCCCGGTAGTGCAGACCACGGGTGGTCTCCTCGCCGGATTCGCTCATGCCGTGCTGGCGACCGCGGCTCGTCCCGAACTCCCAGGCCTCCTCGCGGCCGCCGGTGACCAGCACCCGGTCGCTGCCGCGCATGTCGTCGTCGTCACCGTGCCGATAGCCGATGCCGGCCTGCCCGCCGCCACCCCACAGCACCCCGGCGGTCACCTTCGCCGACTTCTCCACGCCGGACTCGTGACTCCGTTGCGACGACCTGGTGATCTCACCCCGCTGATCCGTGCCGGACGACTCCGGGTTGATCACCGTCATGGTGATGTGTGCGGCCGATTCGATGTCGCCGCGCCGGCCGAGCGGCACGAACGCGCCGCGCCCGTCGACCAGGTCACGGAACACCGTGGCCAGCGTGCCGCCCTCGCCGAGGATCCGGATCGGGGCCGGCCACGTCATCGGGTTGGCGGTGATCAGGTGGGTTCGCGCCCACAGTTCGGCCACCGCGGCCGACAGCTCGGGTAGGTTGCCGAAGAACGGGCGGATCCCGGAGGCCCCGTGCTCGCCGATCGGCGCCACCCGGTCGCCGGCGGTGACTCCCAGCTGCATACGGCGCACGGTCACCTCGGCGGGCGCGGTGCCGTCGGCCGGGAAGAAGCCGGGCACCGACACGTGCTCGACGATCTCCGGGCCTTCGATGACACGTACGACCGGGGTCTGGTCTCCCATGCTGACCGCCACCGAGACGACCGTCGGCACCGTGACACCGTCGCCGGTCTCGATCGTCGACCCGACCGACGCCTTCGCCCCGGCGGTGATCGGCTTCTCCGAGCCCCACTCGCCCTTGACCGAGACTCCGGCGCCGCCCAGCACCCGGAGCCCGCCGTCACCCAGCCGTGCCTGCCCGGCCAGCTCGGCCGTGACCGATGCCGACGATGAGGTGGCGGCCGTCATGGACGGCGCGCGATGGACCTGGCTGTCGGCCGTCACCGGGTCCGGCGCCCGCTCGTCGCCGATCCGGCCGGGGTGGGCCGTCACGACGACGTGGAAGGTACGGCCGCCGAGCTCGAAGTCCTGCTGGGCGCCGACCCACAACCGGTCCGGTGCCGCTTCCAGGGCGTCCTGCCCGTAGGCGGTGGCCAGCACCCGGGCGGCGCGAGCCCACTCCTCGGACGTCGCCGGATAGTGGCGGGCCTCGGTACGCAGCATCGCTTCGACGGCGGGCAGCACCCGGTCGATCCCGGTCCAGCGGGTCTCCACCGCCTCGCCGTGCCCGCGCCCGGCGGCGAGCACCGGAGGCACCCCGGCGACGGCGGTCCGCGCCCCGATCGCCCGCAGGTGCGGGGCGTCCGGCAGCGGGGCGCCGATACGTTCACCGAGCTGACGATCGTCCAACGGATCGGACAGCTGGACCGGTGGCGGCGGTGGCACCGCGATGAGTGGGGACGTGGCGTCCGGAAGCGTACGGCCGAAATGTTGTTGCTCGAAGTCGTGACGGTCGCGGTCGAGAACGCCCAGTTCGCCCTCGACCACCCCGGTCACCGGTGGCACCGGGGTCTCGGCACCGAGGAATTCGATGATTCCGGCGAACTCGGTCCGGTATCGATGCTGCTCGCCGGTCGTGGTGAACGAGTCCCGGCTGCCGGACTGCACCTTCAGCGCTGTCGCGTTCCCGCGCTGGACGCCGCCCTCCAGCTCGCCGATCAGGTTGCCGTCCACGATGGTGGCGGGGGCGGCGGTGAGCCCGCGCACGAACCCGGTGCTGGAGACCGAGACCTCGATGCCGCTCTCGCGTGCCTGTGCGAAGCCGCGGACGATGCCCCGGTTCTCGTAGACGGTGACCGGCGGGACGGTCTCGCCGGCCAGGTACTGCATGCCCGCCGGGCGCAACTGGACCCGCACCTGCACGGTCGTGCCGGAGGGGACCGGAATCGGATCCGACACGACACCGTTGCTCAGGGCGGCGATGCTGCCGGCCCGCAGCGCGCGTTCGTTCAGCACGTCGGCGGTGATCTGCCGGGCGAGCGTGGCCTTCGCCTCCACGGTCAGGTCGCCGGTCGTGGCGAGATGCCGGTGCAGCCCGCGGACCAGCGTGCTGACGTCGACCGCGTTCAAGGTCTCCCGGCTGCCGCCCGCGGCGCGGTGCCCGCCGGAGTCGTTCTCCGCCCGGCTGTCGAAGTCCGGACGGCGCGGGGCCTCGGCGTACTGCCGGGGGAAGCGGATCACGAAGTCACCGTCGGCGGGCGGCACGGCCAGCGCCGCGACCGGCTCGCCGTCGACCGTCACGTCGAAGGACAGCTCGCCGGTGAACTCGGTCATTCCATCGGCAGCAGTGGTCCGGCCGGAGAGCACCGTCAGGCTCTGGCTCCACCCGTGCTCCCGGCCGCTGCTCACGCTCATCGCCGGTACGGTGAACAGGAACCGGGACAGGGCCGCGGACGCGGCGTAGAAGATCAGTTCAGCGCCGAGGTCCGTCAGCGACTTCTCCCTGGCGCTGCCGACGGACGTGGCGATGGTGGTGGAGGCGGCGGCGATCCCGTACCGGCCGTCGGTCACCGGGTTCCCGAGCGCGGTCAGGCTGTGCGGCCGGGGCTTGATCCAGACCAGACGGCCGTCGACCGCCACTGTCACGCCCTGGGTCAGCAGGGCGTCCCAGTGGTCCCGGTCGGTCAGCATCCGCTCGATCTCGGCGCGGACTCCGGCCACGATCGCCGGGGTCACCCCGGTACCGGTCAGGCCGTCGGTCAGAGTCGTCGCCGTCGCCGCCGGGTCGTGCCAGGTGGCGACGCCGACGGAGAACTCGCCGAGGGCGCCGCGGCCGACGTGCCAGGCGGCCTCGGTCCGGACCGGGTCGGTGGTCACCGGCTGGACCGGCACCCGCCACTGCCCGCGATGCCGTACGACCATGACGTCCGGGGCGGTCTCGTCGCCGTACACCTCGACGGCTGCCGCGGGATCGTCGCCGATCGTGCCGTCCGGCAGGTCCAGGGTGTGCACCCACAATCCGGCCTCGGCGGCGAACCGGGCGAGGTCGGGTTCGGTCTGCGCCGCCAGCGCGTCCAGGTGTTCCTCGATCGCGATGGACAGGGCGATGTCCTGCTCGTACATCGCCCGGCGCAGTGCCTCGGCCAGGCCCGCGCTCGGCAGATCGGAGGTCGCCGCGATCGGGGGCAGCAGGGTGGCCGTGCCGATCCGGTCACCGAGACGGACACCCTCGATGAACGCGCTGAGAGCCGGGAGACGGTCCCAGAAGAGGGCCAGTCGTCGCGCGGAGGCCTCCGGGTCGGCCAGCAGATCCCGCATGGACGGCGGCAGCTCGGCGGGCACGATGCGGTCCCGATTCTTCCCTCCCCGGGCGCCTGACCGGTACGAGCGTCCCGCGTCGGCGATGGCGTCGTCGTGGCGCGCCAGGATCGCGGCCGCGGCACCGATGCCGGCCGCGGCCAGCAGATCTCCGCGATCCGCCCTGGTGCGTTGACCCAGACCGTTGACCCAGGGCGCCAGCTCGCGGAGCAGAGTGTCCCGCGGTCGCTCCGCGAGACGGCGCTCGATCTCGGCATTGATGCCCGCCGCCTCGGCGAGGTCGAGATACTGGTCCTCCGTCAGGTCACCGGAGGCGGCGGCCCGGAAGAGGGCGGCCCGCGTACCGGCTCGCTCGGTGACGGCGGGCCCGTTCGCCGCGGCGTGGATACCGGCGAGCAGATCCTCGTCCTGCCAACGGCTGTCCGGGATCGATGCCGCGGTGGCGGGCGGGCGCCAGTGCATTACCGGCGACGGCCCGTACGCCGAGAAGTGGAAGCCGGCCCGGTGCACGGCGACCCGGTCGACGGCCTCGATGTTGGCGTGGGTGACCTCACCGGCCGCCGGATTGTCGACGACGATGTCGATGTCGAGGACCGCCGCCAGCACGTACGGCACGTCGTCGCCGATGACGCTGTCCCAGAGCTCGGGGCCGGCCAGGGCTTCCCGGATCAGGGTCTCGTACGTCGCGCCCTCGACGACCCGCCGGATGAGGTGCTGCTCGCTCGGCGACAGCCCGAGATCGGGCAGTGCGGCCACCAGTTCCGGCTGGAAGTCGTCGTCCACCAGCCGCCGGGTGACGGCGTCGCGGTCGAGGGTGGGGAGCAGCCCGAGCCGGGACAGACGTTGCCGGGCCACCGCGGGTGCGCCGCCCAGCAGGGTGTCGGCGACCATGGTGAGCTCCGACAGACGCGGTGTCTGGGTGACCCGCAGATGCCGGTGCGGATCGAACCGCTGGGCGGCGAACGCTCGCAGCTCGGCCATCGTGGGCCGGGCCGGCGGCGCCCCGCCGGGTGTCATGGCCCGCAAGGTGATGCCCTGCGCGGCGGCGCCGTCCACCACCGCGTGGAAGAGGCAGTCCCCGCCGCCGGCGGTCTCCAGACGGGTACGGCCCCGCATCCCGGAGCTGTGGGCCGGAGCCGTGGCGGCGGGCGCCACGGGAGGAAGCTGAATCCCTGCCAGCTCCTGCTCGACCAGTCTCAGGTGCTCGGCGGCGACACCGAGGTGGCTGTCCGCCTGCGGGAACGTGTCATTCCGCAGGCTCTCGTCATATCGGGTGACGATCCGGTCGGAGGTGTCGCCTCCGGTGACGAGTGACAGCACCCGATCGGCGCTCGCTGTATCCATCCGGATCCGGATACGTAGCGTGGCGTCGATGAGTGTGGCCAGGGACTCGCGCGTCACCACGATGGCGTCAGCCAGCGCCGCCTGCGTGGTGTCGTCGTAGGGACGTCCCGGCGTGATGAGTTCCAGGGCCTGGCGGGCGGTGGTGACCGTGGCGGACAGGGCGCGGATGTCGTCGTACTGTTCGAGGGCTCCCTCATATCGGACGCGTGACTCGGCCAGCAACTCCGCGACGCGGCGGGAGGCTTGAGCCTGCCGGACGATGACGTCCAGCGCGTGCTCCATGACGTTTTTGCCGTCGCGTGTCAGCTGATGCCGCGAGCCGTAGGCCGCGGTCGCCGCACGCCTGAGATGGTGATAAGCGAGTTTCATGTCCGCGCGGGTGGCATCGCGGAGGGGCCGCGGTGTCTCCGGATGCCGTCGGAGCAGGTCGAGCTGTTCCATCCGTTCGTTCTGGGCCTGGAGACGCTGTTCCAGCTCGGCGGCGGACGTGAGCGTCGTCGCCCGCACGGTGTCGATGCGGGCGCTGATCGCGTCGATCCGGGCCGTCTCCAGCAGCGCCGTGTCCAACGCCTCCCGGTACTCCTCGAACTCTTGGGTCAGAGTGGAGAATGCCGCTACGAAATCGTCGGCCGCGCTGGTGATGGCCGGCCCCGATGGCGCGGGCGCGCTGTCGTCGAGTTCGCCGTTGAGGTCTACGAAATGGGGAAGCTCGGCGATCGTGATCGGGCCGGCGCCGTCCGGCTCGACGCGGAAGGAGACGAACCGGCCCAGTGGTCCGGGGGCGTCCGCCGAACGCTCGCCGGATGGCCGCACGACGGCGAGACCGTCTGCCCACACGTCGACGGCAGTGCTCGGCGCGATGATCGTGATGCCCGGCAGTTCGCGGGCGAGCCGCGCGGCCAGACCGTCGGCGCGGTCAGCGGCGGCTCCGTCGACCAGGAGCATCAGCGGGCGGTCGAGCCAGGACTCGTCGTTCCGGATCGTGGCGGCGACCTCGGCCGTGGGGAGCGTCGACTCACCGAGGAGCATGCCGTCGCCGGCCACGGTGCCGACCACGAGGTAGCGGTCCGGATGGGGCCGGACCGCGTCGAGGGCCGGGAACCTGGTGCCGGGCGCGGGGATCAGCAGGCCGGCCGGCAACCGCAGCGGTGTGACCAGGCCGATCTCCAGCAGCTGCGCGGACCGCGCGATCGCCGCCTCGGCCTGTTCCCGGTACGAGTCGGTGCGCTCCTTCATCGTCTCTTTGAGCTCGGCCTCGATGTGTTTGGCTCGAGCTCTGTTCTTGTCTCCGTCGCCGGGGAACTTCGCCCGGGCCATGCGAACCCGATCGTGAAAAGCCTCGTCGAACCGCACCGAGGTCTCGTCGCGATCCAGCATCGTGTCACCGGCGAGCCGCAACACGGCGTGCCGGGTACGTTCGTCCGCGCGCAGGGCACCGTCGAGCTCGTTGTTGTACCCGGATACGTCCTTCGACGACGTGCGGATCTTCTGGAGCAGCGAGGTGGCGATCCGCAGCCCGTCCCGGATCCTGCGTTCGAGTTGCCGTACGCGTGGATCACCGGCCGCCAGTGCCGCTTCGAGCCGTCGGCGGATATCGTCGATCGACTTCTGCAGGGCCTCGGGTGAGCCGGCCGGCGGGGTGCCCCACCGAACCGGCCGGTCGGTGGCCGTCCACGTCGTGTCGTCGCGAGGCCGGTCCGGGATCAGGTCGGAGCCGAGCGCCCGGACCGTGGTGGCGGCGGGTTCCCCGGGCGGCACTACGGTGACGAAGATTCGCCAGGTGTCGGCGTCGGTGGCGGTTGCGGGCCGGGGCCGGCCGTCGGCGGTGTAGGTCGCCCCGGCGACGAACGCCTGCCCCGACGGGGTGGTCCAGGCGGTGCCGCTGGGGGCGATGACGGCGATGCCGGGTGGCAGGGCGCGCGACAGCCGGGCCGCGAACCCGCCGGTCTGGTCCTGGCCGGTGTCGCAGATGATCAGGAGGATCGTCTTGCCGCGCCAGTCCGGGTCGCCGGTGATGTACCCGGCCAGGTCTTCCGGAGTGATCGGCAGGTCGTCGCCGTGGGCCAGGATCACGTAGTGGCCGACCGGGATGGGGAAACGGCCGGCTTCCTCGATGACGGCGTCGTCGCCGGTGAGCACCAGCCGTACGGCGCTGTCGTCGAGCAGGGCGAGGCCGCTTTGCAGGGTCTCGTCGAGCGTCGACCTGGCGTGCAGGCGGTCGGTGAGCACGCGTACCGCGTTGTCGACGTCCGTGGTGAGCGTGCCGAGGTTGCGTTCCGCCGTCGCGATCGGTGTCTGTGCCGCCCGAGCGTCGGCGATGCTCCGGTCCAGCCGTGCCGAGACCCGGTCGAGTCCGGCCCGCTCCGCCTCCCGGTGGTTGCGCACACTCGTACGCAGATCGGCGAGGGAGGCGAAGCTGTCGGTCAGGTCGCGCCGTGCCCCGTGCAGTTCGGTCCAGGTCGCGGTCGACAGTGGACGGCCGTTGATGGATCGTACCCGCGCCTGGGCCGTCGTGGTCTGCTCCAGCAGCGCGTCGGCCTCGATCAGCAGCGGGTCGGGCCTCCGTCGCCGGGTCAGCGTGGTGATCTCGGCGGCGGCCCGGACCCGCTGGCGGCGGGACTGCTCGATCAGGGCGTCGGCCTCGCCGATCGACCCTTCCAGATGGTGGAAGCGATATTCCAGATCGTGCAGTGCCCGGTCGGTGAGCTGGATGACGGAGTGGATCCGCCGCGTCGACCGATCCTGTCGTTGCCGGGCCGACCGCTTCGGGCCGATGCTCTCGTGCAGGGCGCGGGCGGCCTCGTCCCGCAGGGCGCGAAGTTTCGCCTTCTCGGTGTCCCGGCCGGCGGCGAGGGTCTGCGTCAGCGCGACGAGCTGCTCCCGGGCGGTGTCGGCCGCTGTCTGCTGCTCGCCCAGCGCGTTGTCGAGTGTCTCCTCCGGAAGTGGGAGGCGCTGGATCGCGGCGATGCCCGTGTGCGTGTGCTCGTGCATCCCGTTCACGACACGCAGCAGGTCATCGGCGTGTGCGGCGGCCCGGTGGGTCTGTTCCGTCCACGCGTCCGGGTCGGGAGCGGGCCCGGTGAGCGGGACGATGCCGGTGACGGGCGGCAGGAGAAGGGCGGCCTCGGCGATAACCTCGTGGTGCCCGGCCGGCTCCGGCCGGTCTCCGGCGTGGATCGTCAGGGCGATGACGTGCGCCAGGGTCAGCTGTTCCGCGGCGGCCCGGAACGCGTCCGGGTCGGTGGCCGAGCTGCCGTTCCGGAGATCGGCCATCGTCTGGAGCGCGCTGACCACCTCGTCCGGGTTCGACTCCAGCGCCCGCAGGACGTAGGCCGACTCGTGCGGCAGCATCCGCGGGTTCAGCGCCTGCCGGACGAGCCTCGGGGCCAGGCCGGTGAGATACGCGTGGTCGCGGATCCGGATCGCGGTGAGCGCGCCGGCGGCCCGGACCCGCGCCGGGGTCAGCCCGAGGACACTCAACGCGTCGTTGATCCGGCCGCCGTTCGCGACGCCAGCGTCCCGCAGGATCTCGGCGAGCGACTGGTGCCGGTTGGCCAGCATCCACGCGGTGACACCGGCGAGGAACTCCTCGCGCAGGACGCCGGGAACGTTCGCCTCGTCGAACGCCGCCATGATCCCGGACGTGTCCGATGCCGTCCAGGTGTCGACGATGGCCGTCATGAGTTCCGGGGTGTCCACGTCGGGGACGAGGCCGTCCCGCAGATGGGCGAGCGTGGCCCGGGCCGCGTGCCGGACACCGTCGTCCTGATAGAGGGCGTCCCCGAGGTTCTGCTCGAAGGCGGCGGCTTGCTGCTGGTGAATCGGGTCGCCGGTGCCCCAGGCGAACGGACTTTCGGTGTCGGTGCCGGGTCGTACCGGCGCCTGTGGCAGGTCCGGGCCGGCGTCCTCGACGGTCGGGGGCGGTCCGTTGACGAAGACTCGCCAGGTGTCGCCGGTGGTGGCGAGTCGTGGGCGTCCGTCGTCGGTGAGCTGGCGCCCGGCGACGAAGGCCTGTCCGGACGGTGTGGTCCAGACGGTGCCACTGGGAGCGGTGACTGTAGTGCGGGCCGGCAGTGCTTGGGCGAGCTGGGCCGCGAACCCGTGCACCTGGTCGGCACCGGTGTCGCAGATGACGAGGGTGACCGGCTGGTTCCGCCACTGCGGGTCGGCCTGGATGATCGCGGCGAGCTCGGCGGGGGTGACCACCCGGTCACCGAGACGCACCACACCGGCTTCGCCGTGCGCAAAAACCAGATATTGCCCGGGTACGACGGGAAAGCGCCGCGCCACGTCCAGACTCACCGCGTCGTCGGCCAGCAGGGTCCGGGTCGTCCGCGTCGGCCGGCCGGTGTCCGCCGGCAGCATCCGCTCGTAGCGTTGGAGGGCCTGTTCGGCCTCGCCGAGGTGGACGGTCGCCCGTCCGATGACGTCGATCTCGAACCGGGTCTCGGACCGGAGGACACGGCGCTGGGCGGCCTCGGCCCGGGCCGGGTCACCGGCGACTCTCGCGGCCCGGTCCGTCTCCTGCTGGAGATGATCCAGGTACCCCCGGCCCTCAGGAATCCGGGCCTGGTTCGTGGCGTCCTCAGCCCGCCTCAGCCGCGAGGCGATGACCAGCAGCTCACCCTCGATCTCGGCGGCGCGTACCGGGTCGGCGGGCGTTCCGGCCGTGCCGAGAAGACCACGGAGCCGGGTGAGGCGTTGCTCCGCGGCGACCCGGCGCAGTACCAGGGATTCGGTCCGCTGGGCGAGCACGTCCAGCGGCGTGGGGGTACCGGTGCCGAGCTGAGCCAGCATCCGCTCGTAGCGGTCGAGATCCCGGTCGGCCTCGTCGAGGCGGTCGGTCGCCGGCCCGGTCACGTGCATCCCGAAGCGCTGCTCGGCGATGGTGACGTGGCGCCAGGCCCGCCCGATCCGGGCCGGATCGTCGCCGGCTTCGCTGACCTTGACCGACGCCGAGTCGAACAGCCGCAGGGTTCCCTCGGCCTGTTCGGTGGCCCGGCCGGCCCGCCGCAGCAGTGACGCGGTGCCGATCAGTGCGGCCGCGATCTCGGCGATGCGCAGAGCCCGCCGCGGGTCGGTGGATGTGCCGGTGGCGTCGAGCTGTTCCCGGAGCCGGTCCAGTCGTTGCCCGGCGTCGATCCGGCGGGTGGCCAGAGAGTCCGCTTGCTCGACGAGCGCGTTCCGGATCGGACTCAGGTCGGCCGTCTCCGGCGTCTCCGCCGAAGGACTCGGCTCGACGGGGGTGACCGCTGTGAAATGGATGCCGGTGCGATGGATCAGGACCGTGGCGTCGCCGTCCTGGTTCGTGTGTTCCGGGGCCTGACCGGTCTGTTCGATCGCGATGTCGATGCCCAGAGCCCTGGCGAGAACGTAGGGCACGTCGTCACCGATCGTGGTGTTCCACAGGAGTGGGGTGCGCAGGGCCTCGGCCATGAGTTCGGTGTAATAGGTGCCCCCGAGCACCAGATCGACGAGCGCGCGGTCGCCGAGGGGAAGCCGGAGCTGTCTCAACGCCGTGACGATCGGCCCGGACGAATCGGTCAGGGCGATGTCGAGTTGACCGGCCAGCTGATCGCGCGTCGTTTGATCCAGGCCGAGGGCGCGCAACCGCTCGTTCCGGAGTGTTTCGTTCGGAGTCCAGATGGTATCCACCAGCAACTGGCCCCGGGTCCGGTGCAGGATGGGCCCCCCGACGAGATCCGGGTTCTGCTGGTAGCGCGCGGTGGCATACTGGCGCAACTGCTCAACGGTGACCTGGCCGGGGCCGCCACCGGGCAGGTCGACGCCCTGGACGGCGGCGCTGTCGATGACGGCGTCGAACAGGCAGTCTCCCACCTCGTACGTACGGGGAGCGGGTGTGGCTACCCGGGCCGGTTCCTCGGTGAGGTAACCGACGTGGCCGGTGGCGTCGATCGTCCGCCACAGCTGAACGGTGTTCGCCTGACCGTCCGGCCGGAAGATGGTGGTGGTGCCGTCCGTGTCGGTGACGTCGATGCCGGTGCCGGTGGCGAACGCGGCCGCGGTCAGCACCACGGCGTTGGCGTCGCGGATCGCCTGTCGCCGGATC
This sequence comes from Actinoplanes derwentensis, assembly GCF_900104725.1. Lineage (NCBI taxonomy): Bacteria > Bacillati > Actinomycetota > Actinomycetes > Micromonosporales > Micromonosporaceae > Actinoplanes > Actinoplanes derwentensis. The sequence goes on along the minus strand of NZ_LT629758.1, from coordinate 2,693,043 downwards.
GGGCCGACCGGCTCCTGGCGGCGGTTGATCCGGGGCGGCGGTGGGGCGAGTGCCGCCAGGGCCAGGTCGCCCTGAGGCGGGGGCGCGGTCAGGTGGGCGCGGACCATGTCGGCCTGCATCGAGCCGCCGGCGGCTGCCGCGGCCCGCAGAACCGTCTGCCGTAGTGACTCGGGGCCGCCGGCGCCGGACGGCACACCCGCCGTGGTCAGGGCGTGATAGAGCGAGTCCCCGGCGATGTCAGGTGCGACGACGACGGCCTGCCGTTCCAGGTCGGCGAACCATCGCCGCAGCACCGAACCGGTGCCGGGACGCGTGCGTAGTGCCTCGGTCTGCAAGCGCTGCCGGACAGCACTGAGCCGGCCGGAACTCTGAAGTATGTCCGCCTGCTGCAGCATGGTTATGATCTGCCAGTCGGTGACACGCCTGAACTTGAGCGCTTTTACCGCTGTGAAGGCATCCGCGTGTGACGGGTCGGCCGGGTCGAGCTTCTTCAGCTGGTGCAGCCGCCTGATGCCGCGGATCGCTGCGATGATTCCGATGACCTGTTCGATCTTGAGGTTGCCGACTGCGGGCGGCCTGACACCGGCCTGTTGCCCCACCCACTTCGGGTCGAAGATCGGCATTGCCTTGAACCGGCTGAGGTCGGTCTTGAACGACTCCTCGTACGTGCCGACGCTGTCCGCCAGCAGATCAGCTTCGGTGTCGGCGGCCCAGGCTTCCGACGACGCCGTCCCCGAATCGCTGACCCGGCCGCGATTTCTCTCGATGTCTTCCAGCTCTTCGGCATTTTCCAGCTCCTCGGCCGCAACGGGCATGTCGACCTTCAGGCCGGCATTCTTCAGCGTCTGCTGGATCTGGTTCGGAGGACTGTTTCTTGTCTGAACCTGTGCCGGGTAACCCTTCTGCAGATAGTTCAGGGCGAGCCGGGAGGTGTCGGTGGGCACGGCGGAGCCGACGAAGTCGCTGAGGAATCCGATGTTGCGATCCGGATGACTGTTGTTGTGCAGGTGCCGCCGCAGTTCGCCGCGGATCTGATCCGGGCTCAGGGCGAGGTCGGTCGTCGCCGGACGCGGGTCGGTGAAGTGGTTTAGGACCAGACGCGCGACCTCCTGGCTGTACGCCGTCAGGAGATCCTTGCGAAGCCCCGAGTACTCGCCCGCGCCGCCGCCGAACCGCAAGGTCTCGCGACCGGCGATGGCGATGCCGTCCACGAACAGGTTCGGCTCGGGAGCGTAGGGGAACAGCGGGTGGAACAGCGTGAGCCGATCCCGCGTCCACATGTCCTCCAGCAGCGCGAGGTTGAAGTCCCGCGCCTTCTGTTCGTCCAGTGTGGAAAACTGATCGCCGAACAGTTCGTCCTTCACCGCCCCCGCGGGCCCGTTGTCCTCCGGCGCCCGTCGGTCGAGCCGGTCCTGGACCGCGGTGATCAGCTCCGCGGTGTCGCCGCCGCGGTATCCGCCGGAGAACATCAGTGGCCGGGACGGCAGGAGGCCTTCGGTCGGGTCGAATTCCGTCAGGTCGCGGAAAGCGGTGAAGACGTGTGCGTCGCCGGGGGTCAGCCTGCTGCCGGTGTCGAAGTCCTGAAACGAGATGTACGGGTAGTGACCCGCCGCGGCGAGGGCGCTGATTGCCTCTACGGTGTCCGGGTGGTCCAGTGTGGCGTTCCGGGCGGTGCCGAACGGGAACTTCGGGCCGGTGTCCCCCCGGGTAGTGGCCGCGGCCGCGCCGACCGCGAAACCGTGGACGGCCACCGGCACGTCGAGCCCGTCGATCACGGCGCTGACGGTCGCCATTCTGGTCCGGAAGTTGTCGCCCGGCGTCGTCTCCATGGTGTTGGCGCCGAAGACGAACGCCACTCGCACGTTCGCCGGCAGCCCGTCGGTGACGGCCTGGACCACGTCGGGAATCCGCGGCAGGTCGTCGACCGGCAGGATGATGTTGACGACGAAGGCCAGTTCCGCCCGCGACTCGATGAGGCGGCGGGACACCTGCTGATAGTCGGTGCTGATGTCCTGCCGGACCGCGGCGCTCTGGGCCTCGGCCACCAGGGCCGCGAAAGCCGCGTTGCGCGCTCCGTTGACCGGGGCCGGTGCGGGCCGGGTGCGGATGCCCTCGTCCGGGGTCAGGTCGGTGGGGCGGCCGGTCACCGGCAGGTCACCCCGGTCGGGGGAGAGCGCGATGTCTGCCGTGGCGCCGATCGCGGCGAGATGATGCTGCTTGATCTTCGGATTACCGGCGGCTTCGGTGGTGGCCATCAGTGAGCCGGTGGTGTCCGCCGTGGTCCGCAGCAGAACCCGTGGGTTGGGCCCCCGATCCGGCGACTCGTCCTTGAGTCCCAGGTAGTGGCCGACCTCGTGCGCGATCTTCAGGCCGGTGGCGTCGACGTTCCAATCGGTCTGTGTCATCGCCGGGGCGGTCTCGCCGTACAGCCGGATGGTGGTGTGTGCCTCGGCGGGGTCGTCGGTGAACTCGACGTTGACGTTGAGCTGGTCGGCGGCGGCCCCGATGGTGTGGCCGGTGTTGAAGGCGGCCGCGACGGCCTCGGTGGTCAGCCGTCGCACCTTGTGCTGCTGTTCGTCGGTGACGCCGGGTTGCGGTTCCAGCCGGATCCGGATCGTGAAGTCCTGGACACGCCGGCCGCCGGCCGCGGTCAGCAGCCGGTGGTCGTAGGCGATCAGGCCGTCGACGTGGGTGAGCACCGGCCGGAAGACCGGCCCGTCGGGTGTGTCCAGCTTGGCCTCGGCTCGCGACCGGGCGACGGCCTTCGGTACTTCGCCGTCGCTTCGGCCGAGATCCACCACGTCGTACGCGGTGATGCCGGCCCGGCGTCGCGCGGGCGTTTCCGAGCGCAGGGCACGGATCTCCGCGGCGGTCACCGGTGTCGCTGCGGCGGTCATCGAGGCGGTCACCGCTTCGTCGGCCGTTGTGCGTTCGTACTGTTTCGCGAGCGCCGTCACGACGAGCGGGCCGAGCGCGCTGCCGAAGTCGAGGAGGGCCGGGTCGAAGTCCCTTGCCACGCGGGTGGCGTCCGCGACCGCCTCCGCCTGTTCCGCGGCGAGTGTTCCGGTGAGCGGGGCGAGGCTGAGCAGGGTGATCTGGCGTCCGGTGAGCATCGGTGGCCCGGGCGCGAACGCGAGTGCGGTCAGGGCCTCGGTATGCCGTGCGCCGTACGCCGTGGCCGCCGGCCACCGGCCGGCCAGGTCCTCGCCCATCAGGGCGATGCCGTCCGACCACGCCTGACGGTCCGGATCCGGATCCGGACCTGTCTGCCCCGGCACGTACGTCGCCATGAAGTGGTATCGAGGCGACTCGGCGTGGCTCGGCAGCGCGGCCAGGCCGCCGTTCTGGCCGTCTACGAAGAGTAGATGACCCGATTCCGTCTTCACCACGTTGACGACGTGCCATGACTGCTCTGTCTCGATGGTGACGATGCCCCGGGAGTACGGAGGCAGCGGAGCAAGCCGGTCGGCCAAGGTCTCCAGGTCGAGGCCGCCCCCGAAGGAATGCCCGATCCGTCGTTCGAGCTCGTCGAGGTCCTGGACCGTCGCCCTCGGCGCCGACGGTGAGGTGCTGCCTGCCAGGAAGTCGTCGACGAGTTGTGCGGCGGTGTGCCGGTCGGCGCCCGCCAGGCCGGGGATCTGATCGATTCCGGCCAGGAACTGCTCGGTGACCAGGTCGATCCGGGCTTCGGTGTCCGGGCCCCGGTAGCTGTTCGCGGCGACCACATGCGGCGTGAAGGCGAGCCCGCTGAGCAGTTCGGTCCGCATGGCGGACCTGGTGAACAGGGCGGCCACCCGTTCGTCCGGGCCGGCGTGACCGTCGGCGAGGACGGCATCGACCTCGGGGAAGCTGGGGACCCGCTGGACATCGCCGCGGGGCACGAACCGGATCGGCGTACCGTCCGCCGGTGGTTCGGCCGGCCGCCCGGCCTGCCCGTCGAGGAAGACGACCCGGTTCCCGTCGTGGACCGCGTTGACCACACGGCCGTCACCGACGAGGACCATGCCGTGGGCGCCGGGACCCGCCGTCCGCAGGATCCGCTCGATCTCGGCGAAGCCCGTCACCGGATACGGCGCCCGGCCGGCGTAGCCTTCCAGAAACTCTTCCGGGGTGGTCGTGACCGGCGGCGCGGGATGAATCTCACCTGTGGTGAGCATCAGATCGACGGCGATCGCGGCGACCAGGTGGTTGGGGGTATCCCGGTTCGGGTTGACTTGCCCCAGCCACTCCTGGTGCCGCCGGGCCTGCTCCGCGGCGATCGTCAGCGCGGGCCGGGTGTCCGGCATGATCTCGCCGTGCGGGGTCAGGCCGAGAATCTCGGCGGTGATCGTGGGTATGTCCTCATCGATCGCGGTGCCTGACAGCTCCTCCCTGGTCAGCGCCGTCTTCACGATCGTCTCGTAACTCTGGCCGGCCACGATCAGATGCGCGAGCTCACGGTGGCCCGGCGGCAGCGCGGCCAGCGGCAGTTCACCCCGCCGCATCGGATCACGGAACATCAGCCGCACTGCTTGGACGAACGCCGCCTGATCGGGGTTCGCCCGAATCACCGGGCTGTCCGGCGGCAGGTGCTGCCATAGCGTCGTGGCCAGTAGAGTTTCAGCCCGCTGGGTCCGGCCGGTGAGGTTCCGCAGGTGCTGTCGGGTCAGGCCGTCGGCCAAGGCCTGCCGCAGCCGGCCGGGCGCGGCCGGATCGGTGGCCAGTTCCGCGGCGGTCGGCGCACCAGGCGGGAACGTGGCGCCCCGACGGTAGGCGTCCGCGATCAGACGACCGAACCTCCCGGGTGGAGCGGGGACCTCCGCCACCGGGCTCGGGGTCACTGCCGTGTACCCCTGGAAGTGGTCGTTCCTGCGGAAGACGATGATCGCGTCGTCGGCATCGCTGTTGGTGGAGAAGGTTTCCGCGAGATTCTCGTTGTGGACGACGATGTTGACACCGAGTGACCTTGCCAGGGCGTCCGGGATGAAGTCGCCGAGAGCGCTGTCCCAGAAGGTCTTGTCGCTCAAGCCGTCGTGCAGGAGTTCCCGGAATGAGGCGCCCTCCATGATGCGGCGGGCCAGGGCCTGGTCGGACCGGGCCAACCCGATCCTGTGGAGGTTGTTTGCGAGATGCTTCCGGAAGCGGGGTCTGGTGAGGAACTCGGAGACGGCCCTGGCGCCGGTGTCGACGGGCAGGTCGAGTTGACTCATTCGCCACTGCCGGAGGCGGGGGCTGACGTCGGTCAGCATCGAGACGAGTAGTTCCGTCGGGGAACCCGCGAAAACGGTGATCCTGCCGGTCGGGTCGTCCAGCTGGAGGAATCGACGGGCGGCGTGCGCCCGGATGTCCTTCATGGTGGGCTTGGCGATGGGCATCCCGTAGTCGTCGGTGACGCGGAGATCGACGCCCTGGCGAACGGCGCTGACCTTGGTCGCGTAGAACAGACAATCCCCGAACGGCGGTACGTTGATCTTGGTGCGCCCGCTGGTCGACAGCACCTGTCCCCGCAGCGCTTCCACTTCGGGCTCCGCCACGGACGAGGTGTCGGTGACGGACGACGTGTCGGTGCTGGACAGCGCATCGGAGTCAGACGATGTCTCGGTCATGGACGACGTATCGGTTACCTCGTCCGGTCGAGAGGTCTCCTCGACGGCCGGAGTGCCGGTCTCCGGGACGCTGGTCTCCGGGATGTCGACGGTGAGGTCCGTTGTCGGGATGTCGACGGTGAGGTCGGTCGCCGAGTCGGTCGGCGGCGCGGGCGTACCGGCGGAAGATTCGCGGCCGGGCGTGCTCCGCATCGGGCGGGGACCCGCGGGCCGCCGTTCCGGACGCGCGGGGTTCGCGGTGGTCGCGGTGGGTCGCGCGACCACCGCCGCGGTTTCGGATTCCTTGGGTTCGGATTCCTTGGGTACGGTCACCGGCGCGCTGTCCTGGTACGGCCCGGCGTCTTGAGTACGCGGTCCTCGGGGTTTCCGGGTGGGCCGCGACAGGCTTGCCGGGCTTGCCCCAGCCGTGTCCGGTGCCGCTACACCCTCGACCGTGGTGACGACCGTCTCGGGTTCGGCCACCATCGGGGTCTCGGTCACCGGCGCGGTCTCGGGCAGATCGACGGTGATCCCGGCGGCGAGGTCGATCGGAGCCGTGCTCGCCACCGGCTGACCGGTGGTGCCGTCGATTCCGGACCGAGTACTGCCGCTGACGGTCTGGGAACCACGGGCCGGCGGGGTGGCGCTGCCCTGCTGGGAGTTGCCGGCCTGTGGAGCGGTGCCGGCCGGGCCGGTGCTGCTCTTGCCGGCCGCCGCACCGGATGGCTGGCCCGCGGCCGAACCCTGACCGCTGGTTGAACCCTGGCTGGTGGTTGAACCCTGGCTGGTGGTCGAAGCCGCTCCGGTGGCCGAAGGCTGGCCGCTGACCGATGAGGTGGAACCCGCCGATGGGCCCTGACCCGCGGCTGGCGTAGTGCCGGCCGGTGTGGGCGTGGCCGTGCTGCCGGAGGATGCGACCGAGCCGATGTCGAAGCCGGGCAGACCGGCCGGGGCTGAGGTGGAGCCGGACAGCCCGTCCATGCCCGGGCCGGTGACGCCGGGGGCCGGACCGGCCGGAGCGTCGACTGTGATGCCGGTACCGATGCCGCTCGGTGCGGCCGGCGAGTCGGCCGAGCCGGTGGACGTACCCGCGCCGGTGTCGGTCCTGCCGTCTCCGGCACCGCCCTGACCAGTACCGGCAGGCGTGCCCGCCGGTGCCCCGGAGGTGGTGCCGTTGCCGGTTGCCGCGCCCGAGCCGACACCGGATCCGGTCGTGCCGGTGGTCCCGGAACCTGTCGCGCCGCCTGTCTCCGCACCGGTCGTTCCGTCCACACCGGTGCCGGTTCCCGTGGTGCCGCCCGCGCCGGTTCCCGTGGTGCCGCCGGTGCCGGTGCCGGTGCCGGTGCCTGTGCCTGTGGCGCCGCCCGGCCTTCCTTGACCGGAGCCCGTGCCGCCGGCGACAGGGCCCGCGCCGGTGGCGTCGCCCGTGCTGCCCGGCGCCGCCCCGATCGACGGTGCGGCCACCTGCGGAACGCCTCCCGATGCGGGGGACGTCGCGCCGCCACCCGGTGACGTGGTGGACGATCCGGATCCGCCGGTGAGAACGGGCGCCCCGGGCGTACCCAGGTTGGGTGTGCCGTGTTGTGGGTTTCCGCCGCCGATCCGGTGGGCCATCTCGACGAGCATGCCGCCGAGGAACGAGGAGCTGGCGGTGGCGATCGCGTTGAACGAGCCGCCCGCACCCGCGGTGTAGATCCACTCGGCGGCGGTCTCGAAGCCCGCGCCGCCGCCGTGCCGGCCGAGCGCGGTGTGGTCGAGTTTCGGGTAGAACTTGGTCCCGATCTTGTGGAAACCGGTGGTCAGACCGCTGATGATCAGGCCGGCCTTGAACGCCTCGCTGACGGCGTGGCCGTCGATCCCCTTACGGTCGCCGGAGAAGATCTGAACGAGCTGGGCTCCCATGTTCTCACCGACCTCGGTGAGCGCGCCCTCGATGACGATGTCGTCGAATGCATTCCAGGACATCCGCGCGATCGACGACCAGGACCGGTTCTTCAGCTGCCGGATCAGCGTCCCGACGAGTTCCTGACCGATCTTGACCAGGCCGGGAACCGCCGCCGCCCCGAACCCGGAGGTCAGCGCGTGGAACACCTCGAACGCGATGAAGATCATCGCGATCAGGATCTCGATCTGGGTCGCCTCGGCGTCCAGTGCGAAACCCACCGCCGCGTCGCCGAGTAGCGCCGAGATGTCCGCACCTTCGGGCAGACCCGCTACCAGCTGGCCACGCACGTCCTGGAAGACGTCCGCCGCCGGGCCGTCCAGGTGACCGTCCAGCGCACCACCGATGGCGTTGGTCCCGGAGATGCTGCCCACCAGGTCGGCGGTGAACCGCGCGAGCTCTTCCCTGGCCTCCCGCAGTTCCTCGGGGTACGCCTCGGGATACTCCTCGCCGGCTCCGTAGAGGATCGCGACGTAGAGCCATTCCCACGCGGGGTCGTTCGGGATGTGAAGGTCAGGCATGTCGCTATTCGTTCGGTGGTGAATATGTCACGTGCAGCGGCCGGTACCCGGCCGCGGTGGGGTCGACGGACGGGTTGTCCTCGACCATGAAGTACCGCCAGCCGCGGTCGTCGGCCATCTGGCCGTCCGGTCCGACGGCCGGGGCGACGGAGTTGTAGCGGGCGGCGTCCACCACGGAACCGCCGTCCGGGCCCGGCGGCAGCGCCTCCAGCCGCGGCTCCATCCGGACCGGCGCGGCCAGTGCGGCGCCGGTTTCCAGCGGGGCGCCCCAGGGGGCGAGCGGCGGCGTGTCCACGGCTGCCGCGGATGCGCCGGCGGCGGGCGCGAGCGGTACGCCGCCCAGGGGCGAGCCGGGCGTTTCGGGCACCGCGAGCCGCACCGCCGGCGCAAGGGGTTCACCCGCCAGACCAGCGGTGACCGCGCCGCCCAGCGGAGCCCCGGCCACGGCACCGGTAGCCGCGCCACCCAGTTGAGCCCCGGCCACGGCAGCAGTAGCGGCACCGCCGAGGGGAGCCCCGGCCACTGCGCCGGTGGCCGCGCCGCCGAGGGGCGTCCCGGCCATGGCTCCGGTGGCGGCGCCGCCGCGGGGGATCCCGGGCACACTGGCCGAGGCCGCACCGGCCGAGTGTGGTTCGGGGTCGCTGCCCGTGAGCGCGCCGCCCGGGACGAAGCCGGGCACGTCGGCGCGAGCGGCCCCGTCCGCGAACGGAACGGGCGCCGCCCCGGAGGCCGGGTCCAGCCGCTCGCCCGTCAGCGGTCGGCTCAGCGAACCGCCACCGGCGGAACCGCCTGGCTGGTCGAGGCCCAGCGCCACCCGGTGGGTGAGGTCGCGGGCACTGTCATCGGCGTCGTTGTATGCCTTACCGGCCGCCTGCAACGCCGCCGCGGCGTAGTTCAGCCGCTGCCGGGTGCCGCCGACGATGCCGTTGACGGTCTCCACGCCGTCCTCGAACTTCTCGGTGTACTTCGCGCCGAGTTCGTCGGTGCCCCATGCGGACACGTATCGATCCCGGAGTTCCCGGAGCCGGTTCTGGTATTCCTGATAGACGACCGCCTGACGTGCGTAGGTGTCACCGACCGACGCCACTCCGTCCGGGTCCACCCGGAGTGTTCCGTGCGGCTGGCTCACGACGTCGACCGGCCTTTCATCAGCAGTTCCCGCACGCTCTCCGGAAAGCGTGGCTGTGCGGGCATCAGGGAATCGGTGGAGCCGCGCACGAGACCGCGTGCGTCGATTCCGGCGGGCAGGCTCGGCGCCAGCAGTTCCGCGGCCTGGTCGAGGGCTTTCTCCTTGGCCTCGGTATAGGCCGCCATCACCAGTCTGGTGAGGTCCGCGGTGGTCAGGCGCTTGTGCGCGCCGCTGGGGAAGTCGATGCCGGTGAGTACGCCGTTCTGCCCGACCGTGACGCTCACTTCACGTCGTGGTGAGGTGACGGTCACCGAGATCTCGCTCATCCGGCGCTGCATGTCGGCCATCGCGCCGCGCTGCCGTTCGTACTCCGCGAACAGTCTTTCGACACGGTCGCCGTCCATGAACCGTTCTCCTTCCCACGTACGCCCGAGGCGTTGATTGAAGTCCCTTTTCCGGTACGCCGGACAGGTCTCGTCCCGGTACAGGGCGGAAAAGTGCAGCCGGTGTTTCCCGGAAGTGGTGCAGGCACGGCGCTTCCGTGCACATCCGATCGCCCGTCAGCACCCGTCCGAACCGTCGGGCATGGCGTCCGGGGGTGACCCGCGCGAAGACTCGCCCAGGCATTTCGAATGCGACGACGTGAGGAGTTGGCAGTGGCGACAGGCAATCAGGTTTCCACCAGTACCGAGGGCATGCAGGCAGCCGGGCAGGAGTTCGTCGACGCGTACGGCGATTTCTCCCTGAAGCTGAGCAACGTCAACAGCGACGTGTACGCCCTGAGTTCGTCCTGGACCGGTCAGGCCTCGACGAACTTCCAGAACGCGATGAACAACTGGAGCACCGCGTTCAGCGGCATCATCAGCCAGCTCGGGCACATGGCCGACGTGATGGGCGTGTCCCGCGCCCAGTACACCGCGGCCGAGGCACAGAGCGTCGACGACGCCGGCGGTTTCGACAAGGGCCTTCCCCACTTCTGAGCAGGAGAGACACCATGACGTACACGTTCAACTTCGCCGAGGCGCAGAGCGTCATCGACAACATCGGCACCACCACCACCGCGATCGACACCACGCTGAGCAACATGGAGACGAACGTCGAGACCCGGCTCGCCGAGTGGACCGGTTCCGCCCGCGATGAGTACACGCTGGCCAAGAAGGCGTGGGACAAGGCCGCTCTGGACATGGCCACCCACCTGAACACCGCGCGCACCGCCCTGCAGAACATCGCCAGCAACTACGCCGCGACCGAGATCCGGAACCAGCAGAACTTCAGCGACATCAACGGATCCCGCTGACATGGCCGTCGACATCACCTGGCCGCCGACCATGGCGTCGATCGATTCGGTGGATCCGGGGTTCTGGAAGCGTTATGACGAGGAGCACGGCTGGCCGCCGGGCACCTTCCGCAACGTCGTCGACCAGATCGAGAACAATCCGCCGGCCGAGTCGATCGAGGGTGACGTCGACGGTTCCGGTCCCGGGGGCGGCAGCGGCGTGAAGCCGCAGAAGATCGTCCAGTACGACGACGACGAGATGGCGGCCTACAAGTACTACCAGTCGGCGTACAGCGAGGAGAAGTGGAAGGGCCTGGTCGCGTCGTACAACGAGGGTGGGACCACGCCGGGTGACACCAGCCCTCCGCCGGTCGGCCCCGGGACCGACGCCAACGGCAATCCGATAGCCGGGGGCTTCAACCCGGACAAGACGTACCTCGACAACGACAATCCGAGCTTCACCGCGCCGGACCCGGGCAAGTGGACCGGTGAGGGCGATCCGAAGAGCAACGTCTCGGTCAACGCCCAGGCACTGATCTGGATGGCCGACCAGCTGAAGGCCGTCACCGACGGTACCGCCACCCCGCTCGACCAGGCGGTCCAGATGCTCGAGGCGGCAGCGCCGCGGCCCGGTGCGTTCGCCCGCGCGGAGGCGCTGCGCCAGCAGCTGGAGGGCGCCGCGGGTGGCCAGGCCGGTCTGCAGGTCGAGACGAAGAACATGCTGATGGCCGTCCGGTCGACGGTGTTCCAGGTGGAGACGGGCCTGCGCCTGCTGGCCAAGAACTACGAGAGCACCGAGGAACTGAACGACCTGACCGCCGACAAGCTCGGCGAGGTGATGGACGGCGGCTGGAAGGCCGGCACCAACATCAGCGAGTACGGCAAGGAAACCACCACCGAGGGCGCCTGACCGAGTTTTGTACGCCCGTCATCGAGAGTCACTAGTGAAACGGTCGCCCTGTGCCTGACGAGAACGAAGAATGGAAGCAGAAGCAGTACGGCGCCGGCACCTACCCTCCGGAGAAGATCGATCCCGGTGACACCGAGGATTACAAGCGGTGGGCCAAGGAGGACCGGGGCTGGCGCAAGATCGAGGCGTCCGTCATGGGCGGGTCGGCGATGGGCGAAAGCACCGACGGCAGGCGGTTCGCCGCCGGACGGGTCAGCCCCGCATCCCTGATGGAGACGTACGCGGCGTTCAAGTACTCGAACGACGTCCTGGTCTGGGTGGAGAAACTGCTTCGGGACGGCTCGCAGGCGATCGCCGGTGAGGGCAAGGTGTGGAAGGGCCCCGCGGCCGACGTCTTCCTGGAGAACATGACGCTGGTGTCGGACCGCATCGGCGCACAGATCCAGCATCTCAACGGCCCGCCGGGCACCAACGACATGTACTCGGTGCCGGCGAACCTCTGGAAAGGCGCCCAGTACCTGCAGTGGGCCCAGGAGTCGATCGTCTACCTCGATCACGCGTACGGCGAGCTCGCGAAGTCACAGGGCACGCACTACAACCCGAGCACCGGCTCGGTGTCGATCAGCCTCTCGCCGCTGCAGTACAAGATGGCCGAGCAGATGGCCGAGGTCGTCGACGTGCTGGCCACCCAGTACCAGTTCACCGTGCAGGCGAGCCCCGAGGTCAGCGGCGACGGCATCAACGGCCCGCAGACCCCCGGCGGCACGGGCGGCGGCAGCGGCACGCCGGACCTGCCCAAGACTCCCAGCACCGGCGGTGGTGGCGGCGGTGGTGGCGGCGGTGGTGGCGGCACCAACATCCCGAGCCCGGGTGGTCTCGGTGGTGGTCTCACCGGCGGTGGCGGTGGTGGCGGTGGTGGCGGCGGCAACATCAAAACACCCAGCGTCGGTACGCCGGACCTCACCGCACCGCCCGGCTCCAGTGGCGGCGGCGGTAGTAGCGGTGGCGGCAGTGGTGGTGGTGGCCTGGGCAGTGGCCTCAGCACCCCGTCGAAGCCGGCGAACCCGAACATTCCACAGATCAACACCCCGAACATCCCGCCCCTGACGACTCCCGGCAGCGGTTCGCCGAGCACCGGTGGCGGCCTGCCCGGTGTGGGTACCGCCCTGCCCGGCCTCGGCGGCGGACTGCCCGGCCTCGGCGGCGTCGGCGGCGGGATCGGTAGCGGGATCGGCGGGGGCACCGGCAGCGGCCTGAACGGGGTCGGTACGGTGAAACCGCCGAAGGGTGTCGGCGCCGGCAGTGGCACCGGAGCCGGATCGTTCGTCCCGCCGAAGGTCACCGCACCCGGGCTGACCAGCCCCGGCAAGGTGACCACGCCCGGGCTCGGCGGTGCCGGTTCCGGCGCCGGCATGCCCGGCTCGCCGGCCGGGGGTGGCAGCCCCGGCGGCTCGAACTCGGGTCTGCCGGACGCGCCGGACGCGGGTGGCCTGCTCGACGGTGACCAGGAGGACTGGAGTCCCGCCGCCGGTGGCATCGGCCTGCCCGACGCACCGGAGGGCGTCGCGCCGGGTGGCGCGGGCCTCGGCAACAGCGGTGGTCTCCCGGGTGGCGCGGGCCTCGGCAACGGCATGCCGGGCTCGCCGGGGTCGGGCGGCGGACCCGCCGGTTCGGGCGGCTCCGGCATTCCCGACGCCCCGGACGCGGGCGGCCTGCTGGGCGGCGACGAGAAGGACTGGTCCGCCATCGGCGGCGGCTCCGGCGTGCCGGATGCCCCGTCCGGAGTGGCGGCCGGTGGCGCCGGACTGGGTGGCGGCGCTGGGCTGGGCGGTAGTGCCGGTCTCGGCGGTGGTGCCGGTATGGGCAGCGGCATGCCGGGCCCGGCTAGCCCGGGAACGGGCGGCCCCGGCGGAACCGGGATTCCGGACGCCCCCGAGGCCAAGGATCTCGTCGGAGCCGGTGACGAGGACTGGGCTCCGGCGGCCGGACCGGCCGCGGAGGTTCCCGGAAGCATCGGCGGCACGCTACCCGGCGGCGCCGGCCTGACATCCGGCAATTCCGTGCCACCGGCCCCGGCGGACATCGCCCCGGCTGCCGCGGACATCGCCCCGGCGGCGGCGGACATCTCGCCGGCCGGCGTCGACATCGCCGCGACCTCCGTGGCGATGACCGCCGCCGCGGGTGTGCTGGCCGCTGCGGGCGGACCTCCGCCAGGGTCCCCGCCGCAGGGCCAGCAACCCGCGGCCCCGGCCCGAACGACGCCATCCGCATCTGTCGCACCAGCGGCCCTGGCGGCCTCGACACCGCCCGCGCCTGCGGCGCCGAACCCGCCCGCGCCTGCCGCGCCGACGGGTTCGGCGGTATCGAGTCCGCTCTCGTCTGATGTGCCGACGGACTCGGCGGAGTTGAGTCCGCCCGTGCCTGACGCGCTGACGGGTTCGGCGGAATCGGCTCCGCTCGCGCCCGAGGCGCCGACAGCCCCGGCGGCGTCGGCTGGAGAGTCGGGCCCGGCGGATGCAGGCCCGCACCATCCGGGCCGACCGGATGCGGAAGTGCCGGATCCCGGTGCGGCTGTTCCGGTGGCTGCGGCGGCCGGGGTGGCCGGAGTGACCGCGGTGACCGTGCCGGTGGAGCAGGTGCCGGTCGCGCCGCCGGCGCACGATGTCGCGCCCGGTGGTGCGGCGCCCCGCCCGGGCCGGGACGGTGCCGCCCATCTGGTGGTGCCGGGCGACCGGATCGGCGGCGTGGTCACCGACGGCGAGACCGAAGGCGAGGCCGGGCGCCCCTCGTCGGCCGAACTGCTGGCGGACGACGGCAGCTGGGGCCGGCCGGCGGACGTTCCCGAGCAGCCGGACGAGGAGTTCGTGCCGGTGGTGGCGGTTCCGGACGAGGACGACATGGCGAGCTGGGACGACGTCGACGGCGCGGACTGGCTCACCGACAGTGACGAGGACAAGACGGATGACTGACGAGGCCCGGCGTAAGGTGTGGCGCCGTTCGACGGGCGCGGTGCCTGCGCAGCAGTTCGCGGAGGACGTCCTGTGTGGTGACGGTGAGCCGACGTCGCGCGAGTACTTCCTGCAGATGCGGGAGAAGCGGCTGGCGTACATGGCGGAGAACAAGCGGATCGAGGAGGAGAAGGCCGCCGAGGACGCCAAGCTCAAGGCCCGTAAGGACGACGAGGACCCGGACAAGGCGGCCGAGCGGTACCGCAACGACCGCTACGCGGTGAAGCTGCTGCGCCAGCAGGAGAACGTGTGGGGCTCCGGCGGCCCGGATCTGGGAGCGCTGGGATGAGCACCGTCACCGTCAAACGTCCGCCCCGCGTGGCCGGCCCGGACGCCCCGTCGGGCGACATCGAGCTGCAGGAGCCGCCGGTGATGGCGGAGGAGGCGCCGCTGGACTTCCGGTCGTTCGCCATGGTGGTGCCGACCGGTCTGGGCGTCGGCGCGATGATGGCCATGTTCGGTGTCTACAACCGGGCCCCGATCATGTACGTGATGGGTGGCGTGATGGCCGCCGGCATGGTCCTGATGGGTGTGGTGCAGGTCGGTAAGGCCGCGTCGGACCGCAAACGCAAGATGCGTGGCGAGCGCCGTGACTTCCTGCGCTACATCAACCAGCTGCGCCGGCAGGCCCGGTCGGCGGCCGCCCAGCAGCGGGAGGCGGCGCTCTGGAACAACCCGGAGCCGAGCTGGCTGTGGTCGCTGGCGATGAGTGGCCGGCTGTGGGAGCGGCGGCCCGGTCACGAGGATTTCGGCCGGGTCCGGATCGGGCTGGGCCGGCAGACCGCGGCGTTGACGTTCACGCCACCGAGCACCAAACCGATCGAGGACCTGGAACCCCTGGCGTCCATTTCGCTGCGACGGTTCCAGGAGACGTACCGGACGGTGGGTGGTATCCCGATCGCGGTGGGTCTGCGCAGTTTCACGAGCATCGAGTTCGAGGGTGACGCGGATCCGGCGATCGACCTGGCCCGCGCGATGGTGGCGCAGCTGGTCACCTTCCACGCGCCGGACGAACTGCGGATCGCGGTGCTGGCGCCGGAGGTGAACCGGGAGCCATGGGACTGGATCAAGTGGCTGCCGCACAACGCGCATCCGACCGCGATGGACGCGGCCGGACCGGTCCGGTTGTTCGCCGGCACCCACGACACCCTGATGGAGCTGCTCGGCCCGGAGATCACCGAACGCGGCGACCATGACCGGGACGCCCGGCCGACGTCGGCCGAGCCGCTGGTGGTGATCCTCGCGCACCTGGCCGACCTGCCGGAGAACTCCCGGCTGCTGGACGTGGGCATGCGCAACGTGGTGCTGCTGGACCTGACCGGTGCGATGCCGGGCGGGCCGAAGGTGCTGCGGCTGAGCATCGACGGTGACCAGGTCACCTACCCGGCCGGTACGGAGGTCGGCTCGGCGACCCGGGACGGTCTCGGGCTGGCCGAGTGTGACGCGCTGGCCCGGATCGTGGCGCCGAAACGCACCAGCGGCAGCCTGGACATCGTCGACGAGCCGATGGAGTCCAGTTTCGAACTGACCGCGTTGCTGGGTATCCGGGACGCGCAGACGTTCGACGTACCGCAGCTGTGGCGTGGGCGAAACGCCCAGCGGAACCGCCTGACCGTGCCGATCGGCGTGACCGAGGACGGCGAGGTCATCGAGCTGGACCTGAAGGAGTCGGCACAGGGCGGGATGGGCCCGCACGGCCTGCTGATCGGCGCGACCGGCTCGGGCAAGAGCGAGCTGCTGCGAACCCTGGTCTGCGGGCTGGCCGCCACGCACAGTTCGGAGATCCTGAACCTGGTGCTCGTCGACTTCAAGGGTGGCGCCACGTTCCTCGGCATGGACCGGCTGCCGCACACCTCCGCGGTGATCACCAACCTGGCCGACGAGCTGCCGCTGGTGGACCGGATGCAGGACGCGCTCAACGGCGAGATGACCCGTCGCCAGGAGCTGTTGCGGGCCAGCGGGTACGCGTCGCTGTTCGACTACGAGAAGGCGCGCGCGGCCGGCACCCAGCTGGTGCCGTTCCCGGTGCTGCTGATCATCGTCGACGAGTTCTCCGAGCTGCTGTCGAGCAAGGCCGAGTTCATGGACCTGTTCGTGTCCATCGGGCGGCTGGGCCGCAGTCTCGGCGTGCACCTGCTGCTGGCCTCGCAGCGCCTGGACGAGGGCCGGATCAGCCGGGTGGAGGGCCACCTGTCGTACCGGATCGCCCTGCGCACCTTCTCGTCGATGGAATCACGCTCGGTGATCGGGGTGGCCAGCGCCTACGAACTGCCGCCGGAGCCCGGCAACGGTTTCCTCAAGCTGGACACCACGAACCTGGTGCGGTTCAAGGCGGCCTACGTCTCCGGCCCGTACACCGGCCGGATCGACGGCGGCGACGCCGGGCCGAGCGGGACCGACGCCGCCCTGGATGTGGTGCCGTTCTCCACCCGGCAGGCGTCGGTGCGGTTCGACCCGGCCGCCGAGCGGGCCGCCCAGGTCGCCGCCGAGGCCGCCGAACGGCGTGCGGAGGCGGAGAAGGCGATCGGCCCCAGCCTGGTCGACGTGCTGCTGAGCCGGCTCGCCGGTGCCGGTCCGCCGGCCCGTCAGGTGTGGCTGCCGCCGCTGTCGTCGGCACCCAGCCTGGACGCGCTGCTGCCGACGGTGGTGCCGGATCCGGTGCGTGGCATGACCGTCACCGACCCGGCGGCACAGGGCCGGCTGCGGGTGCCGGTCGGGATCGTCGACCGGCCGCAGGACCAGCTGCGCGAGCTGCTGGTGGCCGACCTGAACGGTGCGGACGGGCACGTCGGCATCGCCGGGGCGCCGCAGAGCGGCAAGTCCACCCTGCTGCGCAGCCTGATCCTGTCCCTGGCGCTCACCAACACCCCGCGTGAGGTGCAGTTCTACGGCCTCGACTTCGGTGGTGGCGGTCTGTCGTCGATCGCCGGGCTGCCGCACGTGGGCTCGGTCGCCACCCGGATGGAACGCGACCGGGTGGTGCGGACCATCCAGGAGCTCGGGCAGATCATGGAGCGCCGGGAGGCCGAGTTCGCCGCCCGTGGCCTCGACTCGATGCAGGGGTATCTCGCGGCCCGTGACCGGGGTGAGATCGACGACCCGTTCGGGCACGTCTTCCTGGTCGTCGACGGCTGGTACACGATGAAGCAGGACTTCCTCGACCTGGAGACCCGTTTCCAGGAGCTGGCGTCGCGCGGTCTGTCGTTCGGCGTACACGTGATGGTCACCGCGACCCGCTGGTCGGAGATGCGGACCTGGATGCGGGACCTGCTCGGCACCAAGCTGGAGCTGCGCCTCGGCGACGCGATGGAGTCCGAGCACGGTTCCCGCAAGGGCGCCACCGTGCCCAACCAGCCGGGCCGCGGCCTGACCGGCAAGGCGCTGCACTTCCTCGGCGCCCTGCCCCGGATGGACGCCGGCACCGGCACCGACGACCTGACCGAGGCGACCAAGTCGGTGGTCGAGGAGATCTCCACGTTCTGGAGCGGGCCACCCGCCCCGGCCGTGCGGATGCTCCCGGCCCGTCTGCCGGTGGCGCAACTGCCCGCACCGGAGGACGTGTTCCGGGTCTGCACCGGTCTGGACGAGCAGCGTCTCGCCCCGGTCTGGCACGACTTCCTGGCCACCCCGCACATGCTGGTCCTCGGTGACAACGAGACCGGCAAGTCCAACGTGCTGCGCCTGGTGCTCAAGGCGATCCAGGACAAGTACCAGCCGGACCAGGCCAAGATCGTGCTCGGTGACTCGCGGCGCGACCTCGACCTGGCGGTCCGCCCGGACTACCTGGTCGGTTTCGGGTTCACCGGCGACAAGTTGTACGAGCTGGCCGGTCAGGCCGCCGTCTCGATGAACAAGCGGGTGCCCGGTCCGGAGATCTCCTCCGAGCGGATGCGCCGCCGCGACTGGTGGGAGGGGCCCGAGCTGTTCGTGGTCGTCGACGACTACGACCTGATGTCCCGCGGCGGCGGCATGGGCTCCACCCTGGACCCGCTGCTGCCACTGCTCGCCCAGGGCGCCTCGATCGGCCTGCACGTGATCATCGCGCGCAGCACCTCCGGCGCCATGCGGGCGATGATGGACCCGGTCATCCGCCGCCTCTGGGAACTGGGCACGCCCGCGACGCTGCTCTCCTACCCCAAGGAGGAGGGCAAGTTCCTCGGTGAGGCCGTCCCGCGCCGCCTGCCACCCGGCCGTGCCCAACTCGTCACCCGCCGCGGCGTGACGCTGATGCAGACCGGAATCGTCGAATGATCCACGTACGACCCGAAGGGGGACCGCGGTGAGCACCGCGACGCAAGGCCAGCTGTGCCGGATCACGGTTGTCGGCCCGGATCGCCGGGCCGACCTCGCGGTGCCGCACACCGTCACGGTCGCCGCCCTGCTGCCGGTGCTGTTGCGGCACATCGCCGCCACCGACAGCACGCCGCCCGGCGGCGACGAGGGAGCCTGGGTGCTGCAACGCCTCGGCGAGGAGCCGTTCGATCTGGCCGGCACACCGGAGAGCCTGGATTGGCTGGAAGGTGAGGAACTGCACCTGCGCCCGGCCCAGGACCCGCTGCCCGAGCTGGACTTCGACGACGTGGCCGAGGGCATCGCGACGGTGGTGAACCGGCGCGGCGACCGCTGGCAGCCGGAATACCGTCGGCCGCTGTTCGTGATCCTGGCCGCCGTGCTGATGGTCCTGGTGGCGATGGTGCTGACCGGCCGTGGCGCGCTCACCGGCCAGGTGGCCGCCGCCGCCGTGATCGCGGTCGCGCTCGGCGCTGCCGCGCTGATCAGCGCGCGCAAAGTGCCGGACGGGGTGTTCTCGCTGCTCTTCGGGCTCGGCTCGGCCGGATACACCGGTCTCGCCGCGGCCCGGGTGGTGACCGTTCCGGACGGCCCGGCCGTCACCTGGTCGACCGCGCTCGCCTTCGCGGTCGGCGTCTTCGTGCTCACCGACCTGCTGCTGCTCGCCCAGCGGACGGTCACCCCGTACCTGCCGGTGGCGCCGACCATGGTGGCGGCCCTGACGGCCGGCGTCACCGTTCTGCTGCTGCTCGCCCAGTCCGCGTCCGGGATGACGCCGCCGCAGTCCGCCGCGCTCGGAATCGCCCTGTTCGTGGTGGTGGTGGTCGTCGCTCCCCGGGTGGCGGTGAAACTGGCCCGTCTGCGCGGGCCGCAACTTCCCAAAACCGGTGCGGACATGACGTACGACATCGAACCGGCCGCCTTCGACACGGTGCGCGACCGGACTCACGAGGCCGACACGTACCTGACCGTCGTCATGGTCACCGGGGCTCTGGTGCTGCCGGTGCTGTTCCACTACACGCTCGGCGACCCGGGCTGGGCCGGCTGGCTCTACGTGCTGCTGGTCGCGGCGGCGCTGCTGCTGCGGGCGCGGGCGTTCTTCGGGCTGTGGCAGCGGGTGGCGCTGACCGTCGCGGGCACCGCCGGGATCGTCCTGGTCGTCCGGCGGCTCACCGAACTGCTGCCGGCGGCCGGCTGGTGGGTGCTGCTGACCACGCTGCTCGTACTGCTGGTGCCGCTGGTGATGGCGGCGATGCGGCCCGGGGCCCGGCGGATGCTGCCGTTCTGGGAGTACACCGCGACCTTCTTCGACGTGGCCACCGGTGTGGTGGCGCTGCCGGTGCTGGTGCAGATCCTGGGCCTGTACGCCTGGGCGCGCGGACTGTTCGGGTAGACGCCGGTGCAGACTCAGCGCGACCACGTACACGCACAGACCTTCATGGTCGGGCGGATCAGCTCGGCCCTGGTCGAGGGTGACCCGACCGCGGCGCAGATCCCCGGCCAGCGACTGCAGACCGGACTGGCCGTCGGCACCCTGCTGGCGGTGCTGCTGGTGGCCGGGTTCGCCGTCTACGGCTGGATCGTGCCCGGTGGCAGCACCGTGTACAAGCAAACCGGCGCGATCCTGGTGGAGAAGGAGACCGGCAATCGGTACGTCTACCTGGACGGCGCCCTGCACCCGACCCCCGATCTGGCGTCGGCGCTGCTGATCCAGAACGGCGGCCAGATCAAGCTGATCTCCAGGGACTCGCTCAAGGGTGTGCCGCGGTCCTATGCGGTGGGTGTGCCGGGCGCCCCGGCGCGGGTGCCGGAGCCGGAGGCGCTGGTCGCCGGGCCGTGGCTGGCCTGCCTGCCGGACTCGGCGGTGCCCGGCGCCAAGTCGTCCGGGGTCGGCCTCAACCTGGAACCGGCCGTCCCGGCTGAACATCTGCCCGCCGGTTCCTTCACCGTCGTACGGGGCCGGGGCCGCGTCCACTACCTGGTAACCCAGTACCTCAAGTACAAGATCGCCGACGAGGCGGCGCTGGTGGCCCTGGGCGCCGCAGCGAGTGGCCCACCGGCGGCGCCCGCGGTGTGGCTGGGCACGCTGGGCGACGGCCCGGATCTGGGCCCGGCCGTGATCCCCGGCGCCGGAAAGAACGGCCCCGAGGTCGGCGGCGAGCGCCATCAGGTCGGCACCCTGTTCCGTCAGGGCGGTCAGCTGTTCGTCCTGCGTACCGACGGTCTCGCCCCGATGAGCCGCACCGAGTTCCTGATCGCCGACGCCGCCGACGAGGCCGCCCCGGTCGAACTTGATCCGTCGGCCCTGGTCGGCGCCGAACGCTCGGCCGACAACTCGCTGCTGGACCGGCTGCCGGACCTCGCCGCGCTCAAACCGGTCACGCCGGGTGGCCGGGCCCTCTGCGTACGGCAGAAACCGGTCTCCGCCGACGCGTTCACCAGTGAGGTCGTGTTCGTCGAACGTGGCCTGGCCGCGGTGGACTCCAACGGCCGGCCGTTCGTCCTCTCCCGGATCGGGTCCGGCATGGTGGTCAAACCCGCGCCGTCGGCCACCGAGGCACCGCTCTATCTCGTCTCCGACCAGGGCATCGCCTACCGCCTGGCGGACAGCGAGGCGACCGGGGCGCTGAAACTCGACGCCGCCGCACCCGTCCCGTTCCCGGCCGGGCTGCTCGCGGGAATGGAACAGGGGCCGGTGCTCAGCCGTGAGGCCGTCGTCGGATTGCCGAAGGGCTGACATGGCATCAGTGATCAGAAACCTGCTACGCGGCGGAGGCGGCGACGGCGGCGACCACAGTGGCCGCGGCGTCGTGCCGCACACCATCGGCAACGCGCTGGTACTGCACGACGAGGACGGCGTCAGCCCGGAAGCCCAGTCGCTGGCGCTGACCGTCGTCGAGGACACCGAGAACGACGTCGTTGTCCTCGACCTCGACGACGAGATGCCGGTCGCCGCCTGGGAGGCGATGGCCGGGATGCTGACCCGCCGCAAACGCGGCATCCGGCTGATGACCTGCGGCGGCAACCACAACGCGGCGGCGATGGCCGGACAATGGCTGTCCCAGCGCCTCAACCGGGCGGTAATCGCGCCGACCGGGGAACTGGTCCGCGGGGCGGCCGGTGGACTCTTCGCCGGAACCGCGCCGGGCAGCGGCTGGGTGCGGTTCCGGCCCGGACGCCCGCCGGTGTGGGAGGCGAAACGATACCCGGCGCCGGTCTGGGACCGGGCCGCCACCGACACCAGGGCGTCCAGCTCCACCGCTGAGATCGAACCGCTCCCCGGCGGAGTGTGGATCCGTGACATGCGCGACCAGCACGTGGTCGCCGCACACCGGCGGAGGCTCGTCGCCGACCTGCCGTGCCAGCCCGATTTGATGACGGTGCTGCTCGGCTGCCCGGGCACCGCGCCGCTGTCCTTCGACGACGTGGTCCGGTTCTGGCGCGACCTCGACGACGACACCCGGACCCGGGCCCGGTTCGTCCGGTACGGCGACGTCCGCCTGCCGGAGGGCGAGGCGTTCGGGCAGGCCCTCGCCGACCTGCTCGCCACCGAGGTGGTCTGCTACACCGGAGTGCCGGTGGGCGCGCCCCGCAAGTACGAGATCCGGACGATCCGCGCCGACGGCCTGCTCGGCTGGCCGCCGTTCGCCCTGGAACTGGGGTATGTTCCCAGGCTCCACCCGCAGTCGAAACCCCGCCGGCCCGCCGTGCTCAGCCACCGCGCGCCACTGGCCTGGCCGGACGAGGTGGCGCCCCGGGTCTACTGGTACGCGCCGGACGCCGTCGTCGAGGTCGTCCAGTCCGGGCTGTGGGTGCGTCCGGCCGCCGAACCTGCCAACGGCGAACGGGTCCGGGCCACCACACTCGACCCCGAGGGCAACACGCTCATCTTCGACGACACCGTGGCCGCGTCGACCGGCCGGATGCGGGAACTCGCCGAGGACCTGGCCGCCCAGGTCGACGCCGTGATGGGCGACCAGACCGCGCTGTTCCCGGCGTCGGTCGTGGTGCCGGGGCAGGCGCCGGCCGGGCGGGCCGAGGCGATCCTCGCGCCGTCCGACATGCGGGCGCTACCGGTCCGCGCGGAAGCCGTGATGCCGCCCCCGGCGATCGAGCCGCCGTCCGCCGACTCCCGGGTCGCGGCCGCCGTTCAAGCTGCGACCAGCGAGTACGCCACCATCGTCCTGCGTCCGGCCGAAGTCCCGCGAGCATTGGGCCAGGCCCGGGCCCCAAAGGTCGCGCCGCCACCGGCGGTCACGCCGCCCGCGACCATCCTGGTCCCGGTCCGGCCGCCCGCGCGATTCGAGCCGGAGGCCGAGGAACCGACGCGCGTGATGTCGCGGTCGGCCTTCGCGTCACCGCCGGTAGAGCCGCCGCCCGCGGTAGAGCCGTCACCCGCGGTAGAGCCGTCACCCATCGCCGATTCGCCGCCTGCTGTCGAGCCGCCACCACCGGTGGAGCCCGCACCGCCGGTGGAACCACCACCACCACCACCCGTGGAACCACCGCCAGCCATCGCCCCTGCCTCCGGCATCGAGCCGGTGTCGGTGATCGAACCGGTCGAGGCCCCGGTGACCGAGCGCCGCCAGGTCCCCGCCGGGGAGGGCCCTGCCGAACCGGCCGAGCCCATCGCACCCCCGGCCGCCCCCGAGCCGCCCCCGGCCACCATCGCCGGGATACGTCTCCAGGGCACCCCGTCGGCCTCGGCCGCGGCCTTGCTGCCCCGCAACGGCCTGACCGAGGAACGCTCCTGGCTGCGCCGCACGTTGAGCCGCGAGTTCGACATCATGTCCAGCTCGGTCGCCCGGATCATGTCCGAGCACCCGGGCCTGCAGTCCTCGGCGACGGTCCCGAAGGAGGACATCCTGGCCGACTCGGTGGCGGTCCGCCTCTACTTGTCGCGACGCGGCGCCGGGGTGGACGCCGGTCTGCGCACCGGCAAGGGCGGCCCGCACGTGCCGTTCGCCCGCTGCACGGTGGCCGGGTTGTCGCGGTTGCCGTCGTTCCGGGGCACCACGGTCGTCCGCACGTCGCTGAGCGAACAGGAGTGGGCCCATTTCCGGTCGCACAAGCTGGTGACGGACTGGGCTTTCGTGAACGTCCTGACCGGCCCGTGCAGCACCCAGGACGGCGACACCGACGTGCTGGTCTGGTCGATGACCGCGCGCCGCACGGCGCTGCTGGAGCCAGATGACGAGGACCGGGTCGAGGACCGGGTGGTGTTCCTGCCGGGGACCCATTTCAAGGTGCTGGAGCTGCACGAGCCCGCGGACGGCGAGCGGGGCGCGATCCTGCTGCGGGAGCTGGGCGCGGAGGAGATCGGCGCGGACGGCCGGGTCGCCACCGACCGGGCCGCGCTGGACGAACTGGCCGTGAACGCGCTGCGCCGCAGTGTCGAGCGGTGGGCGACGGCGGAGACGAGACAGCGGATCGGTGCGGGTTCGGCCGGCCGGTTCGGCACACTGCCCGGCCTGGACGGCCGAGAAGGAAGCGTTTGATGAGCCGGCATCTGGTGGTGGGCGGGAACGAGCCCGGGGCGTTCTCGACGATCGGGGCGGCGGTGGCCCGGGCCGAGGCGGGGGCGACGATCACCGTGCACGCCGGCCGGTACGTGGAGAAGCTGGTGGTGGGCAATCGCCTGACGATCAGCGCGGCCGGTGACGGCCCGGTCGAGGTGCGGGTGGAGCAGGGCAGTGTGCTGGCGGTGCATGGCGAGGGCGCCCAGTTGCGTGGCATCGACCTGGCCGGTAGTGATCCGAAGCTGGCCGCGGTGGACGTGTACGCGGGGGAGGCGGCGTTCGACGACTGCCGGATCGCCGGTGCGTCGTGGGTGACCATGCTGGCCCGGCTGGACGGTTCGGTAGCGTTGCGCGGGTGCACGGTGACCAGCACGTCCGGTGCCGGGATCGTCGTCACCTCACCGGGGCCGAGCACGGTGGAGGACACCGCGATCAAGGATGTGCCGACCTCCGGTGTGGTGGTGACCGACCAGGGTGTCCTGACGTTGCGCCGCTGCGTGATCAGCCGGGCCGGGGCGAACAGCCTGTGTGTCAACGGTTCCGGGCGGCTCACCGTCGAGCAGGCCGAGATCAGCGGTTCCGGCAAGCCGGCGGTGGTGATCGAGCAGAACGGCCACGCCCGGATCAACCGGCTGACCGTCACCGACAGTGTCAACGTGGACGTGTTCCTGCGCGGTGAGATCGACGCGGCGTTCACCGACTGCCGTTTCACCGGTGCCGCCCTGCAGGCCGTGCACATCGTCGAGGCGGCGGCCCCGCGTTTCGAGCGGTGTGTGTTCGGCCCGGCCGGGCACACCGCCGTGCACGTGGCGGGTAAGGCGCGGCCGGTGTTCACCGACTGCACGATCGCCGACGCGCCGGTGGGGGTGAACGCCGAGGGGGAGAGCGCACCGCGTTTCGAGGGCGCCACTTTCCGTGGTACGAGGGACCAGCTCGCCACCCTGACCGGTGACAGTTCCACGGTGCTGCAACGGTTGCGGGCCACCGTCACGTCCGGGGCCGGCCTGTTGGTCACCGGAGGAGCCACCTTCGACGGCACCGACCTCGCTATCGAGAGCGGCGCGGCGGTCGCGGCCGACCTGCGGGACAGCGCTCGGGGAATCGTCCGGGACGCCCAGTTCACCGGCACCGCCGAAGCATCGGTGCTGGTGGGGGAGGGCACCCTGCTGACGCTGACGTCGGCCCGGTTCCGGGGCACCGGCGTCCGGGTCCGGGGCGATCTGCGGCTCACCGACGGCGATCTGGCGACCGCCCCGGGCGACGCCCTGGCGCTGGACGGCGCGGCCGTGGTGACCGCCTCCCGGACCCGGATCCGGCGGGCCGGCCGCAACGGCGTGAGCATGGCCGCGGGCAGCCGGGGCACCTTCACCGACTGCGAGATCCTGGAGAGCGGCGCCGCGGGATTCGACGTTGGCACCACCGAGCCGGTCCGGATCGAGCGCTGCATCGTGCACGGCAGCGGCGGCGAGGATCTGCGCCGCGCCGACGGCGCCCGGGTGACCGCCGAGTCGTTGAGCACCGGCCGCCCGGCGGGCCCCGGGCCCGCGCAGGCTCCGGCGCCGGACGGCCCCGAGGACGAACCGGCCGCGCTGCCCGAACTCGGCGGCGAGCTGGCCGGGCCGCTGCGGGAGCTGAACGCACTGATCGGCCTGCAGGGGGTGAAGCAGGAGGTCACCGCGCTGATCAACCTGATCAAAGTGGCGCAGGCCCGGCTGGCGAAGGGCCTGCCGATGCCGCCGATGAGCCGGCACCTGGTCTTCGCCGGCCCGCCCGGAACCGGTAAGACCACGGTGGCCCGGTTGTACGGCTCGGTCCTGGCCGAGCTGGGCATCCTCACCAAGGGGCACATGATCGAGGCGGCGCGGGCCGACCTGGTCGGGCAGTACATCGGCTCGACCGCGATCAAGACGACCGAGTTGATCACCAAGGCGCTGGGCGGCGTTCTCTTCATCGACGAGGCGTACACCCTGTCGGCCGGTTCCGGCGGCTCCGGCCCGGACTTCGGCCAGGAGGCGATCGACGCGCTGATGAAGATGATGGAGGACCACCGCGACGAACTGGTGGTGATCGTGGCGGGCTACTCCGAGCTGATGGAGAAGTTCCTGGAGTCCAAC
This sequence comes from Actinoplanes derwentensis, assembly GCF_900104725.1. NCBI lineage: Bacteria > Bacillati > Actinomycetota > Actinomycetes > Micromonosporales > Micromonosporaceae > Actinoplanes > Actinoplanes derwentensis. The sequence continues at coordinate 2,666,770 of NZ_LT629758.1, read as the reverse complement.
CCTGGTATGGCCTCCCGGTTCACCCGCACCGTGGAATTCCCGAACTACTCGGTGGCCGAGCTGGTCACCATCACCACCAACCTGTGTGTCAAGCACTACTACGAGCTGACCGACGACGCGGTGGACGCGCTCACCACCTACTACACGCGGGTCCCGCGCAACGCGACATTCGGTAACGGCCGGGTGGCGCGCAAGCTGTTCGAAGCGATGATCAACAATCAGGCGTCGCGGCTGGCGGTGCAGCCGCCGGAGCGGGACAACGAGCTGAACCGGCTGACCGCCGAGGACGTCGCGCCGGAACTGGCGCTGCTGGACGACCTGCCGGCCGGGGCGCCGGACACCCCGGACTCGGCGCAGAACCCGCGGGCGGCGATCACCGCGAGCCGCAGCTGGCAGCGGATCGGCGCACTGGCCGGGGCGGCCGGGGTGCGGGACGCGATCGGTGCGGCCCTGTTGCAGGCGTGTGAGTTGCGCAACCGTCGCCGGGCGTACGGAAAGCAGGCGAACGTCCTGTTCAGCGGCCCGAGTGGAACCGGCCGCAGTGAGTTCGCCAGGCTTTATGCCGCCGGGTTGTCCGAGCTGGGCCTGGTCCCGGTCGGTCAGCTGGTCCGGGTCGCCACCCGTGATCAGCTGGCCCCGCAGTGGCACGGGCACGCCCGCAGTCTGGCCGGGACCGCGCTGGCCGACGCCGACGGCGGCGTGCTGGTGGTCGACTACTCCGAGGGCGGCGGCGACGGCCCGGAGGTGGTCGAGAGTCTGGTGGAGCTGATGCGCCCGGCTCTGGGCAACCCGGTCGTCGTGCTGCTGGGCGAGCCGGCCGCGATCGGCGCGCTGGGTGCCGCGGTGCCCGGGCTGGCCGAGGTCTTCGGGCAGCGCTGGACGATGCCCAGTTACTCCGGCGAGGAACTGGCCGAGGTGATCGTCCGGCATCTGGTGCGGCGGGGGCACGAGGTGCCGGAGGACGTGCGCGAGGCCATCGCCGACCTCGCGGTGACCCTGCCGGACCGTACGGTCCGGGCCGCGCATTTGTTGTCCGGCTCGATCACCCGTACCGCCGCCTCCCGCACCCTGACCGTCGCCGACCTGGGCGGGATCGCCGGCCGTGCCGCGACGACCGGCGGCCTCGCCGCCGTCGGCTGACACCTGGAAGGAACATCATGCAACCCGATTTCACCGCCCTCGCCGAGCAGGCGCGGCAGATGCAGCAGCGGATGGTCAGCGCACAGAAGGAGCTGGAGCAGTCGGTGGTGACCGGCAACTCGGCAGACGGCCTGGTGACCGTGGTAGCCAGCGGTCTCGGCCGGACGCTCGCGGTCCGGGTCGAGGCGGCGGTCTTCGACGGGCGTGACGCCCCGGCCCTGGAGACCGCGATCCTGCAAGCCATCCGGGCCGCCGCGAACAACGCCGAACGTCTCGCCGCGACCCGGATGGGACCGATCGAGATCAGTCTGAGCTGACCGATGCCGGACCGGGCAGATCGCGAGGTAACCACGGGCACTCCGGCCGTGACTTTCTGTACCGGCGGCGGTGATCCGGGTGGACGCGATGACGTGCCCGCCGAGACGCCGTTCGCCGGCCGGCTGTTCCTGAGCCTCGCCCGGTAGGGCCGGCTGGTTCTCGACGCGGACACCGCCGACGAGACGGTCGCGCGGCTGGAGCGGTCGCTGGCCACGGTGCTGGCCCGGCTGGCGGCCGTCCAGCACTGGAACAGCTGCGCCGGGTGCCGGGCGCAGCCCCGTCCCGGCGATCTTGTGAACGGCGTCTTCATCGAGCAGATCGCCCCCGGCCGGCTCGAACAGGCGGCCATTGAGCTGCCCCGATACATTGCCGCGCTGCGGCTCGCCCGGCGCCCCGCCACCGCCCGCGGGCCCGGCTGAGCCACCCGTCCATAAGCGTTCCAGTGGCCGTCAACAACCGCCCGCCACACTGGGCCCCGGTCGTGTCCGAAGCCGGAAGGTGGCAGCGAAAGTGTCTCGGGTGGTCGTACGTTCGTCGGACGCGCTGAGCAGGGAGGGGCTCACCAGCCTGTTGAAGGCGAGCCCCGGTCTCACCGTCCTGCCCGAGGCGGAGGCGGCGCGCGCCGAGGCGCTTGTCGTCTGCTGCGACCGGCTCAGCTCCGAGGTGATCGTGATGCTGCGCCTGTCGGCCGCCGAGACCGGTGTGCCGGTGGTGCTCGTGGTCGGTGAGATGTCCGAAATGGATCTGCTGGTCGCGGTCGAGTGCCGGGTGGTCGCGGTGCTGCCGCGGGCCGCGGTCACCGGGGAGCGGCTGGTGCACGCCGTGCTCGCCGCGGCCGCGGCCGCCGGTGGCGGGGTGCTGCCCCCGAACCTGGTGGGCGATCTGCTCAAACACCTGGAACGGCTGCAGCGTGAGGTCCTCGCGCCGCAGGGCCTGGACGCCTCCGGCCTCACCCCGCGCGAGGTGGACGTGCTGCGGCTGATGGCCGACGGCCTGGACACCTACGAGATAGCCGACAAACTGTGCTACGCCGAGCGCACGGTCAAGAATGTCATCTACAGCATGACCAGCCGCCTGCGTCTGCGGAACCGTTCGCACGCGGTGGCGTACGCCATGCGTCTCGGCATGATCTGAGCCGATGGGCGACCCGGTGGCGCTCAGTGCGCTGACGATAGGCCACGCCCTCGTGCTGCACGCGCACGACCGGCCCAGCCGGCAGGCCTGCGACATCGCGCTGGCCGCCCCGGCCGGAGCCGAGGACGACCTGGTGGTCCTGGACGTGAGTGGACCGTTGCCGGTCGGCTTCTGGGACGAGGCGGCCCGGGCCCTGCCGCCGGGTGGGCGGGGCCTGCGGATCGTGCCGTGCGGTGCCGGGCACGAGATGGCGGCTCTGCTGGGGCAGTGGCTGAGCGACCGGCTGGACCGGGATGTCACGGTGCCCTACGGCCCGGTGGTCCGCACTCCGGCCGGGATGCTGCTGGCGGAGGACGGCCCGGAGGGCGGCTGGGTGCGGCACCGGCCGGGCCGGGTTCCGGAGCGGGAGGGCCGGCGCTATCCGCGGCCGGTGTGGGACGAGGCCGGCGGCGCGCATCGCGGCACCAGCGCGCACGGTGTCGCCGAACCGCTGCCCACCGGAGTGTGGATCCGCGACACCCGGGACGAGGACGCCGCCGCCACCCACCGGCGGCTGTTGTTCGCCGACGTGCCGTGCCTGCCCGCGACGATGACCGTGGTCCTGGGCTGCCCGGGCACCACGCCGCTGTCGCTCGACGACGTGGCCCGGTTCTGGCTGGGTGTCCCGGAGCAGTGGCGGGACGCGGCCCGGTTCGTCGGGTACGGCCCGGTGCGCCTGCCCGCCGGGACGACCCTCGGGCAGGCGCTCGCCGACCTCCTGGGCACGCCGGTCACCTGTTTCACCGGCCTGCCGACCGGGCGTCCCGGCGCCGCCGACATGCGGGCGGTCACCCCGGACGGTGGTCTCGGCCGCCGGATCTACGCCCGGGAGCTGTGCTTTCAGCCGCGGACGGGCCTCGGGCCGGCACCGGCGCCGCGGATCCAGGACCTGTGGGTGCCGGACTTCCTCGGCGAGCCGGCCGAACCACGGGTCTACCACTACACCCACGACGTCGCGGTCGAGGTGGTCCAGTCCGGACTCTGGGTGCGGCCACTGCGGACACCCCCGCACTCCGGGGCGGTCCGCGGCCGGGTGCCCGGCGACCGCGGTCCGGACGTTCTCGTCGACGACTCCGAGCTGGCACTGCTTCCCCGGCTGCGTGATGTCGCCGGTGACCTGGTGGATCGGCTCGCCGGCACCGGTGACGAGCCCGCGCCGGTACGCGTACTCACCATCGTCGCGCCGCCCGGCACCAGCCGCGCGGCGACAGTCCGACCAGCCCCGGCCCCGGCGGTGGCACCCGCCCCGGCGGCCGCCGCACCGATCGATGTCGAGGTCGACATCGCACCCCACCACCAGGAGGAACAACGGGATGTCCGAGCCAGCCGAGGAGCCGACGGAACAGCGGGAAGTCCTGTTCTGGGCCGAGCCCACTGAGCCGGGGGCGACCGAACCGCCGACCGAGCCGCCGCCGCCCCCGCCGTCGCGGCCGGTGATCCGGCGGGTGTGGGGGAACCGGGCGGTGCGTCTCGCGTCCGGAGGTGTCGCTGCCGTGATCGTCGCCGGTGCGGTGGCCGGGCTGGCCGCGGCCGCGCCCGCCGATGAGCCGCCGGCGCCGAAGCCCGCCGCCGAGGCCGTTGACGCGCTGGTGCCCCCGGCCCCAGCGCCGGACGGTGGCCGGGCCGATTGGATCTCCCCGAACCCGGCCGCGCCGGCGATCTCGGCCGGCACCACCGGCCCGACTCCCGGCAAACCGGCCGTCCCGGCGGTCACCACCACCACGGGGACGGCCTCGCCCACCACCGGCGCCACCACGAAACCCGGCACCACGGCGACCACCAAGCCGGCCACGGCGGTGGTGGCGAAGAAGGTCACCTACAGCGCGATCGCCGGTCTCGGCTGCACCGGCGCGGGGACCAGCTACACCCGGCACGGCTGGTTCAAGGACGGCAAGGGCGGCTGGTGGACGCTGGCGTCCGGCAGCACCACCACTGGCGGCTGCAACGGCCAGTTCGACGACATGCCCACCTCGGCCGACGCGAACGCGGCGACCCCGGGCCGGGCGATGGTCTTCGGCTTCCAGACCGGCGCCGGCGCCCAGAGCTGCGCCCTCGACCTGTACGTCCCGGTCAGCCCCACCGTGCCGACGACGGCCGACCCGGGCCAGGGCCGCCGCGACGTCATCGTGAACCCGGTGCACATCGCGGTGCTGACCGGAACCGGCCTGAACAGCACCGCCTACAGCAGCCCGTCCGGCGCCCGCACCGTCTCCCAGGCGTCGAACCACGGCAGCTGGGTATCGCTGGGCAGCTACCCGGTCAGCAACGGGACGATCGGCGTCAAGATCACCGACCGGGGCATCCCGTGGGGTTACCCGGTGACCGATCCGCACATCGCCGGGGGAGCGGTCCGCGCGAAGTGCATGGCCTGACCTGACAGGGGCCTCCGGTAGCGGAGGCCCCTCACAGTCGTTCGTGCCGTTCGACGACGGCGATCGCCCGTTCGGCGGCGTGCTCGGTTCTCATCCGGGCGGCGATCGCCCGGGCCCGGCCGGCCGCCTCGCCGCTCAGCAGCGGCTTGATGGCGGCGATGAGCGGGGCGGCGCCGATCTCGGCGAAGCTCATGGTGCTGCCGGCCCCGAGCCGGGTGATCACCTGCCCCCACAGCGCCCGGTCGCCGTAGTCGGCGCAGATGATCGTGGGCAGTCCCGCGCCGATCGACGCGGCGGTGGATCCGGCACCCCCGTGGTGCACCGCGGCGCTGCATCGGGGGAAGATCCGTTCGTGGTCGACCGAGCCGCGCAGCAGGATCCGGTCGCCGAGATCGGCGGGTTCCAGGTGGCTCCAGCCCGCGTTCAGCAGCACCCGGACGCCCAGCCAGGTGGCGGTGTCGCGGATCGCGCCGATCAGGCGGTGCCCGTCCAGGAACGGCTGGCTACCGAAACCCACGTAGACCGGCGGGTCGCCGTCGTCCAGCCACCTGTCGAGTTCCTGGTCGCCGTGGTCGGCGCTGATCAGCGAGCGCTGTTCGGGAGGCATTCGCAGCGCTCCGATCAGCGGCCGCCGGAGGCTCCAGTCGGCCAGCTCCGGAATCAAGTGGCGGCTGTATGCCTGCAACTCCACCGAACCGGACCGGGCCAGGCGGGTGGCGGCGACCCCTCCTCCTCGACCAGCCGGGTCGCGACGATGACGTCGGCGCCCTTGACCGCCGCGGTCAGGTCGGCGTGCACGGCCGGTGCGATCTCGTGTTTCTTGGTGACCAGCAGCCGTACGTAGGCCCGGCTGTTCCCGGCCGTCAGGAACTGCTGGCCCTCCGGCGACTCCAGGAACTCCCGGGCGTTGACACTCACCGGCCGGGCGTCCACGCCGGCCTCGGCAGCGAAGGCGAGCAGGTCCACCGGCACCGCCACGGTGACCTCGTGCCCCCGCTTCTGCAGCCGCCAGGCCAGGGCCAGGGCGGGTTCCACGTCGCCGCGGGTTCCGATCGCGAGAATCACCACGCGCATGCGCGTCTCCTTGTGGTGTCAGACGTCCGGTGATGTGAGAGGTCCGGCGGCTCTGGTCCGGGACACACTGAGTCGCCGGAGCCGCCCGTACCTGAACAGGGGTCGGGACGGGCGGCCGGGACATCCGGAGGTGTCACCGCCTGATGAAGTCAATCAGTGAGCTGTTGACAGCCACTGATCTATGACTTCCGGGACTGGAATCGCGGTCAGGTGGTCGCCGCGGCGGCCGGCCGATCGGCGGTGTAGTCGTCCGGTGCGGTGCTGTCGCCGCTGTCCCGGACCCGTGCCGATGCCGACCGCGGGCAGCGTCTGCAGGATGATGACGCCGCCGATGAGCTGCAGGTCGATGGCGAACTGCGGGCTGATCGCGACGATGAACAGCAGAGCGCCGAACTTGACCACCAGCGACACGATCTTGGAGACGGTCGCGGTCGCCACGATTCCGGTGATCGCGACGATCAGCGCGAGTGTCGGCGACTGGTAGCGCTTGCGGACGAAGTCGGCCGGGGTGACCAGACCGTGCCGGTAGGAGACCGGCCAGAGCCGTACCAGCACCAGCATGACGAGCGGATACATCACCACCGTGTACGGCACGGCGTAGAAGCCGGTGGCACCGGCGGCGAACAGCAGGGCCGGGACGGCGACGAAGGTGTACGCGGTGTAGATGTCGCCGCCGTGCAGGAACCAGGTGATCCAGCCGCCGAAGCCGCGGCCGCCCAGACCCCACTCGTCCAGGCTGTTCAGCGTGCCGGTGCGCCGCCACCTGGAGGCGGCGAAGCCGAGCGCGCTGACACCGAGGAAGAGCACGGCGAACATGATGATCTGGGTGAGGTGGTCACGCCACATGTGTGGTCACCGCCCCCGCCGGGTGAGCCGGTAGACCAGCGCGGTGATGGCGACGACCAGGCCGACGGAGGCCAGCTGCAGCCAGCAGAAGAGCGGGAAACCGCCTAGTTCGGGTCCCGCGGTGTTGTAGAGGACCGTCGTCAGGGGCACGACGATCGTTATCAGTAGCCAGTGCCATCGGCTGCGATCGTCAGGAGGTGTTGTCATGCCCTTCCAGAGCTGGCTCCTCCGGCGAAGTTCGGCGGTGGCTGGGCGACGAGGGTTACACCGGGCCTCGGTGAGGCCCGGTGTGGTCAGCGGCGGGTGAACGTCCAGTGGCCGAGGTTGAAGTTCTGGTAGGCGGCTGGGTCGATGCGCAGCACGAACGAGTGGCTGCCGCGGGTCAGCCGGCGTTCGCCGGCGAGCTGAGGTGCTCGCCGGTGAGGCCAGGCAGGAGAGCGGCGGCGGCCAGGGTGGCCCTGTCGGCCGGGGTGAGCATCCCCACTGGATGCAGTCGGTACCAGTCGTCGCGGACCCCGTCGTCGGGATACCGGGCTGCGGGCCAGGTGGCGGGATCACCGTCGCGGGTGGTGAGCAGCAGCAAGCCGTGGCGGTGCGGGACGGGCTGGAGCCAGCCGCGCCCGGCAGCGACCGGTTCGTCGGGTGGGGTGAGCAGCCGGGTGTCGTCGGCGTTGTCGATGACCAGCAGCCAGCGCTGCGTCAACCGGTCCAGCATTCCCCAGACCAGGTCGGGCCGCTGCCGGTGTCGGACCAGGCGTGCTCGATATCTGCGGCGGACGCGCCCAGCTCGGCGGCGAGCTGCCGCCCGGCCTGCCTGATCCGGGCGGTGCCGCAGCCCCGCTCAGTGTCACGATGTCGCTGTGCAACCTGATGACCGGCACCGCGGTGAGTCCGTCCTTGCCCGTGCTGCCCGGATCTTGGAGGCCTTCACGCCGGACGAGCCGGAGTTGTCGGTCTCCGAGGTCGGCCGCCGTGCCAGGCTGCATGTAGCCACGGCCTCCCGGCTGATCGCCGCACTCGTCGACGAAGGGTTTCTCGCAAGGACGGCGACGGGGAAGGTACGCATCGGCGTGCGGCTGTGGGAGCTGGCTCAGCGGGCCTCGCCGACGCTGGGGCTGCGTGAGGCAGCCATGCCGTATCTGGAGGATCTGCACGCGGTCATCGGGCACCACGTGCAGCTCGGTGTGCTCGATGCCGGCGAGGTGCTGTTCGTCGAACGGTTGTCGGCCCGCGACGCGGTGATCAACGTGACCCGGATCGCCGGGCGGCTGCCGGTGCACGCCTCCTCCGCCGGGCTGGTGCTTCTCGCGTGGGCCCCGCGCGAGCTCCAGGAGCAGGTGCTGGCCGGCCCGCTGCCCGGTTACACCGCGGCGACGATCACCACGCCAGCACGGCTTCGCAGCGTGCTGGACGGCATCCGCCGGCAGGGATACATCGTCTCGGACGGGCAGATCCACGCCGATGCCGCCGGTGTCGCGGTTCCCGTGCGGGAAGACGCCGCTCCGATGAGTCCCGTGATCGCCGGGTTGTCGGCCATTGTTCCCAACGACGGCCGTGCGCCGTCGCTGGTGCCGGCGCTGCAAGCCGCAGCCCGGGGTATCGCGAGACGACTTCAGTGAACTCGTCTCTCGCTGAGTGAGAAGGACACTGGTACCGATGTGACCGGCGTCGCATTCTGGCGGCCTGATGTCACAGGAGGTTCACGTGGCGGAAACACGAAGCCTGCGCGTGGTCGGCAAGGAACCGGTCGCCGACGGTGTGGTCGCGCTGACCCTGGCCGACCCGGACAAGGCCCGGCTGCCGGACTGGACGCCCGGCGCTCATATCGACCTGATCCTGCCCGACGGATCGGTGCGTCAGTACTCGCTGTGCGGCGACCGCTGGGACGCCTGCTCATACCGGATCGCGGTATTGCGCGAACCGAACGGGCGCGGCGGTTCCGCGTACATCCACGACGCTCTTGATCTTGGCGATGCCGTCGGCCTCGGCGGCCCGCGCAACAACTTCCCGCTGGTGCCCGCGCAGCGATACCTGTTCATCGCCGGGGGCATCGGCATCACCCCGTTGCTGCCGATGATCGCGCAGGCTGACCTGCTCGGCGCGGACTGGCGGTTGCTCTACGGCGGCAGGCGCGAGGCGAGCCTCGCTTTCGGCCACGACCTTGCGGGGTACGGCGACCGCGTCCACCTGCGGCCTGAGGACCGGTACGGGCTGCTCGACCTGCCCGGTTTCCTCTCCGGCTGGCAACCCGGCACCCGCGTCTACTGCTGCGGTCCGGCCCCGCTGCTGGCCGCCGTCGAACGGGCCGGCGCCGGACTGCCGCCGCATTCGTTGCGCACCGAGCGGTTCGCTGCCTGCACCCCGACCGGCCCCGCGCGCAGCACACCGTTCGAGATCGAGCTGGCCCGGTCGAAGACCGTGCTGACCGTCCCCGCCGACTCGTCGGTTCTCGACGTGCTCACCAAGGCTGGCGCTGACGTCCTGTCCTCATGTCGTCAGGGTGTCTGCGGTACCTGTGAGGTCACCGTCCTGTCGGGGGAGCCGGACCACCGCGACAGCGTCCTGAACGACACCGAGCGCGCTGCCGGCACCTGCATGTTCGCCTGCGTCTCCCGCTCCCGCTCCGACCGACTGGTGGTCGACCTGTGAAACCGCCCGCGTCCCACGCCGACCCGTTCGACCATCACCATCTCGAAGATCCCGGACCACTGCACTCGGCTCTGCGTGAGGCCGGTCCGGTCGTGCACCTGAGCCGCTACGACACCTATGCGCTGGCCCGTTACGAGCAGGTGCATGCGGCGCTCACCGACTGGCAGCGGTTCCCATCGGCCGCCGGGGTCGGCCTGAGCAACTTCCGGTACGAGAAGCCGTGGCGCCCGCCGAGCCTGCTGCTGGAAGCCGATCCGCCGCAGCACGACGCCCCGCGCCGCGTCCTGTCCACGATCATCGGCCCACGGGCCCTGCACCGGCTCCGGGACAGGTGGGCCGCAGACGCCGCCGACCTGGTCGACCGCGTCCTGAGCACGGGCGACGTCGTCGACGCGGTGCCGGCGCTGGCCGAGGCGTTCCCGCTGCGGGTCTTCCCGGACGCCGTCGGTATCCCCGACGCCGGGCGGGAGAACCTGCTGCCCTACGGCGACCATCTGTTCAACGCGTTCGGCCCGCCCAACGATCTGGTCGTTGCCGGCACTGGCCGGATCGCCGGTCTATCGGCCTGGGTGAACGCGCAGTGCGCCCGCGACGTGCTCGCCCCGGACACCTTCGGCGCCGCCATCTGGGCTGCCGCCGACCGCGGCGACCTCACCTACGAGCAGGCGCCACTGGTGGTCCGGTCGCTGCTGTCGGCCGGTGTCGACACCACCGTGCACGGGCTGTCGGCCGTGCTCTACGCCTTCGCCACCAACCCGGATCAGTGGGAGCGGATGTGCGCCCAGCCGTCGCTGGCTCGCGTCGCGTTCGACGAGGCGGTGCGCTGGGAGTCGCCGGTGCAGACCTTCTTCCGCACCGCCGCCACCGACGTCGCCGTCGGGGACGCCGTCATCCCGGACGGCGCGAAGATTCTGATGTTCCTCGGCGCCGCGAACCGCGACCCCCGCCGCTGGCAGGACCCCGACACCTTCGACCTCGGCCGTGACCCGTCCGGGCACGTCGGCTTCGGCATGGGTATCCACCAGTGCATCGGCCAGCACATCGCCCGCCTGGAAGCCGAGTCCCTGCTCACCGCACTGGCCCGCCGGGTTTCCCGGATCGAGCTCGCCGGTCCGGTGGCCCGCCACCACAACAACACGCTGCGCGCCTGGCACAGCATCCCCGTCCGCCTGCACCGGAAGTGAGAACCATGCAACAGGTCAAGGCCGTCATCGCCCGTGCCAAGGGCGCCCCGGTCGAACTTGTCACGATCAACGTGCCCGATCCCGGGCCGGGTGAGGCGGTGGTGCGGATCCAGGCGTGCGGGGTCTGCCACACCGACCTGCATTACCGCGACGGCGGTATCAACGACGAATTCCCGTTCCTGCTCGGTCACGAGGCGTCCGGCATCGTCGAAGCCGTGGGCGACGGCGTCACCGACGTGGTACCCGGCGACTTCGTCGTGCTGAACTGGCGGGCCGTGTGCGGCCAGTGCCGGGCCTGCAGACGCGGCGACCCGCACTACTGCTTCAACACCCACAATGCGAAGCAGAAGATGACACTCGAGGACGGTACGGAGTTGTCTCCGGCCCTGGGGATCGGCGCGTTCGCCGAGAAGACCCTGGTCGCGGCCGGGCAGTGCACGAAGGTCGACCCGTCGGCCCGTCCGGCGGCGGTCGGGCTGCTCGGCTGCGGGGTGATGGCGGGCATCGGCGCCGCCATCAACACCGGCGCCGTGACCCCGGGAAAGTCGGTCGCGGTCATCGGCTGCGGGGGAGTGGGTGTCGCGGCCGTCGCCGGGTCGGCCCTGGCCGGCGCCAGCCCGATCATCGCCGTCGACATCGACCCGGCGAAACTCGAAGCGGCTCGTAGGCTCGGCGCTACCCACCTGGTCGACTCCTCCCGGACCGACCCGATCACCGAGATCAAGAGAATCACGGCCGAGACGTACGAGGGCGCGGACGGCGCCGACGTGGTCATCGAGGCCGTCGGCCGTCCGGAGACGTGGAAACAGGCGTTCTACGGCCGTGACCTGGCCGGTGTCCTCGTGCTGGTCGGGGTGCCGACACCGGAGATGACGCTGCCGGACCTGCCGCTGATCGACGTGTTCGGCCGCGGCGGGGCGCTGAAGTCCAGCTGGTACGGCGACTGCCTGCCCAGCCGCGACTTCCCGATGCTGGTTGATCTCTACCAGCAGGGCCGTCTCGACCTGGACGCGTTCGTCACCGAGGAAATCGGTATAGCAGACGTGGAAGAGACGTTCACCAAGATGCATGGTCCCGGCGCTCAGCCGGTGCTGCGCTCGGTGGTGGTGCTGTGACCGGCGTCCGCATCGATCACCGCGTGATGGCCGGCGCGATCCTGGCCGCCGACACCGGTCACAGCGGCGACACCACGATCCAAGCCGAGCGCGCCCGCCTCGAAGAAATCTAGGCCGGCCAGGCGGGCGTCGGTGATACGGCGCTCGCCCGGCCGGCTGTCCCGGAACGGAGTTGTCTGGCGATGGCCCGCCATGCCGATCTCAACATGTTGACCGCGCTGGACGCGTTGCTCACCGAATGCAGCGTCACCCGGGCCGCCGAGCGGCTGCAGATCAGCCAGCCCGCGATGAGTTCGGCGCTGGCCCGGCTCCGCCGGCACTTCGGCGACGACCTGCTCATCCGGGCCGGGCAGAGCTACCAGCTCACCCCGCTCGCGGCCAGGCTCGCCGCCGCGGCCGCCGACGTGGTCGCGGCCGCCGATCAGGTTCTCAGCGCCCAACCCGACTTCGATCCCGTGCAGTCGCGGCGCACGTTCACCGTGATCATGTCCGACTACGCCGTGACCGTCCTCGGCGCCGCGGTGGCCGCGTTGATCGACCAGCGGGCGCCACACGTGCGCCTGCATGTCCAGCCGACCACCCGGCAGAACGTCGATCAGGCCGCCGACGAACTGCGTGAGGTCGACCTGCTGGTGCTGCCGCACGGCATCGTCACCGGCCTGCCGCACCACAACCTGTATCAGGACGAGTGGGCCTGTCTGGTCGACGCCGCCGCGGACGCCGAGCTGACCGTCGAGGACCTGGCCGTTCGGTCCTGGGTGCTGACCTACCATGACGGCACGGCGATCACCACCGGCGCCCGGGAGTTGCGTACCCACGGCATCGACCTCGACGCCCGGTTGGTAGTCGAGAGTTACACGGTGCTGCCCGCTCTGATCGCCGGCACCGACCGGGTCGCTCTGATCCAACGGCAGCTCGGCGCGGCGATGGCCGAGAGCGGCCGGGTCCGGATGGTGGAGTGCCCGTTCCCGACGGCGCCGGTCGTCGAGGCGATGTGGTGGCATCCGGGACATGAGAACGATCCCGCCCATCGATGGCTGCGCCGGTGTTTCGCGGACGCGGCCATCGAGGTCCAGCAGTGAACGCTGTGACCACGGTCTATTAACATGCCGGATACATTGCATAAACAACTTCGTCTTCTCCGGCACTCCTTCGGTCAGGCACCGTGACGGAACCCGCGCGCCGTCCCCACCCGCAGTCCCCATGCGGGTACGACGCGGGAACAGAGGAGACACCCATGCGAAAACGCAGCCGACAGCACGTGGCCTTCCCGGTCGGCACCGCCCTCGCTGTCCTGGCCGCCGCCGGTGCTTTCGCGGTCGCCGGCCCCGCCCTGTCGGGATGGGCCGCGACGGCCCCCGACTTCGGCCCGAACGTCAGGATCTTCGACCCGGCCACACCGGCCGCTCAGATCAACGCCTACCTGCAGAGCATCTCGGCGGAGCCCGAGTTCAGCACCAGCCGGCACGCGGTGTACTTCAAGCCGGGTGTCTACGGCAGCGCGGCCGGCCAGAACGACCCGGCGACCGCCACCGACATCGTCAACAGCGAGGTCGGCTATTACACCGCGATCGCCGGACTCGGTTCCTCGCCCACCAGTGTCAAGATCAACGGTGCGCTGCACTCCGAACCGCGTCAGAACGCCGACGGCTCCTCCGACGGCCTGACCAACTTCTACCGGTCGCTGGCCAACCTCTCCATCAACCCCGTCCAGCGGCCGGTGGGCGCCGACGCCGCTCGGGCCAAGCCGGAAGGCGTCGCCCCGGCACACACCATGCGCTGGGCGACCTCCCAGGCGTCCTCGCTGCGCCGGGTCGACATCCAGGGCAACCTCGATCTCAACGGTGCTTACGGCGCCACGCTCTTCGGCACCACGATGGCCGACAGCCGTATCAGTGGCACCGTCAACAGCGGCGGTGACGCCGGACCGGGCCAGGCGCAGTACTACGTACGCGACAGTCAGATCGGCGCCTGGAGCGGCGGTTCCGCCAACCTGGTCTTCTCCGGCGTCAAGGGAGCACCGGCCACCGACTTCACCGGTCGCGGCATCACCACCCTCGCCACCACCCCGACCTCCCGGCCAGCACCCTTCCTGACCGTGAACGGGGACGCCTACGCGGTCTTCGTGCCGAAGGCGCGCACCAACACCTCCGGCGCCAACTGGGCGACCGACAGCACCGCCGGTACCAGCATCGCGATCTCCCGCTTCCACATCGCCAAGCCGGGCACCGACACCGCCGCGACGATCAACACGGCCCTGGCCTCGGGCAAGAACCTCATCCTGACCCCCGGTGTCTACCGTCTCGACGGCCCGATCAAGGTGGCCCGGGCCGACACGGTGATCATGGGCATGGGCTACGCGACCCTGGCTCCCACCGGTGGCCGGGCCGCGATCGAGGTCGGCGACGTCAAGGGCGTGGTCGTCTCCAGCCTCCTGGTCGACGCCGGCCCCGGCACCGACGTCCTGGTCAAGGTCGGCACCGGCAACGCCGTCAACATCGGCGACGACACCAACCCGACCACGCTCAGCGACCTGTTCATCCGGATCGGCGGCGCCCAGGCCGGCTCCACCAAGACCGCCCTGCAGGTAAACCAGAGCAAGGTCATCCTCGACGACAACTGGCTCTGGCGCGCCGACCACGGCACCGGTGTGGGCTGGAGCAGCAACACCAGCGACACCGGCCTCGTTGTCAACGGCACCGATGTGACAGCCCTCGGCCTGTTCGTCGAGCACCACCAGAAGAACCAGGTCGTCTGGAACGGCGAACGCGGCCGGACCATCTTCTACCAGAGCGAGTTCCCGTACGACCCGCCGAACCAGGCCGCCTGGATGGACGGCGCCAAGGAGGGGTACGCCTCATACCGGGTAGCACCCGGCGTGACTACCCACACGGCCACCGGCACGGCCGTCTACACGCTGTTTATCGACTCCACCTCCGCCGGCGCGCCGGCGCACGCCTGGACCTCCATCGAGGCGCCCCCACTCGCCAGCGTCCGGTTCACGTCGCTGACGACCGCCGTCATCGCGTTCGGCGGCGGCATCCGGCACATCGTCGGCGACAGCGGCGCCGCCGTCGAATCGACCCAGCCCAACCAGGTCGTCCCCGGCTTCACCGCCTCCGCCCGGCTGGCGTCCTACCCCCACTGATCATCGGCTGACCCCGCAGGACTGTCGGACCACCAGTTCCGGTTGGAACACCACCTGTCGATGCCGATGCTGTTCCGGAGAGTCGATCTCCTCGAACAGCAGACCGGCGGCGACCCGGCCCAGCTCGGCGCGCGGCTGCCGTACCGACGTAAGCGGTACGGCAGCCGCGGCTGCGTAGTCGATGTCGTCGTAGCCGACGATCGCCAGATCGTCGGGAACCCGTAGACCCTGCCGGGTGACCGCCTGCAGCACGCCGAGAGCGAGCAGGTCATTGGCGCAGAACACAGCCTCCGGCCGCTGCCCGGCACGGCGGACGCCGATCGCCGTGCCCGCCGCCCGGCCCTCCGCGACGGTGACGGCCCTGGTCTCGATGACCTCGAGAGTCGCCCCCGCGCCCTGAGTGACCTCGCGGGCACCGGCGAGCCGGGCGGCCGTCTGCGGAACCGACAACGGGCCGCCCACGTATGCCAGGCTGCGATAGCCGCAGCCGATGAGGTGACGGGCGGCGAGATCGCCTCCGGTGTGGTCGTCGACGGATACGCAGCACAAGCCGTGCTTACCGGAGCCGCGGTCCAGCAGCACCACCGGCGTGCCGCGCCGTACCAGGTCATCGACCGCGGTACCCACCTCGTGGACCGGGCTGACCAGGACACCCTGCACACGCTGGGTTTCGAGCCGGCCGAAGTAGCGTTGTTCCCGCTCGGTGGATTCACCGCTGTTGTACAGCATCACCACGACGTCGCGCTGATCGGCGATCTGCTCGGCGCCGCGGGCCAGGTCGGCGAAGAACGGGTTGGTGACGTCCGGGACGATCAGGCCGAGGGTGCGGCTGCGCCCGGCGGCCAGCGACCGGGCCGCCTCGTTGGGCCGGTAGTCGAGTGCGGTGATGGCGGCGAGGACCCGATCGCGGGTCGTGGCCGCGACGGCCCCCGGCCGGTTGAGCACATTGCTCACGGTCCCCACCGATACCCCTGCATGGGTGGCGACGTCCTCGATTCTCGCCATCGGCCGAGGGTATGTCAGACGCTTCAATCTCCGGCAGGCCGGGGTGGTCCAGAAAGCCGATAGCGGTCACGGGCCTGTGGCCCCGGTGTTGAATCGTTCCAGATTCTAATGCCGCACGTGAACGGCGTGTATCCAACCGGTCAATGGCGAGTATCAGGATGACGATGTTGACGGTCCAGGATCCCCATCTGAAGCTTTAGACGCTTCAAAGCGAAGGCATCCCGCGGTCGTCTAGGAGGACCTGTGGCACTCATAAACCGACGGACCCAAGTTGCGGCGGCGCTCAGCGCGCTCGCCCTCGTCTTCTCCACCTCAGCCTGTGGCGGCAGCGACGACGACGGCTCCGGCAGTACCTCGGCGAAGAACTTCACCTTCCTCGCCATCAACGAGAACACCACGGTGCCGACCACACTGACCACGCTCAGCCAGAAGGAATGTGCCGCCCAGAACACGGCACAGCCGCTGGAGATCAAGAAGCAGGCCCAGGCTAGCCTCGACCAGCAACTCCAGCTCCTCGCCGGCCAGGGCGCACTGCCGCAGACCTTCATCGCCGCGAACGCACCGTCGCTGACCAAGCAGCTCGCCGGCAGTGGCTCGGTTCTCGACACCGCCGCGGCAGCGCCCGGCGTGCTGCCGGCCGCGTCGTCGACCATCAAGTCGCTCTACGACGGCCAGCAGCTCGTCCTGCCGACCGAGCTCAACATCGAGGGCATCTGGTACAACAAGAAGCTGCTCGCCGACAACGGCATCACCACCCCGCCCGCTACCTGGGAAGACCTGGTCGCGGCGTTCGCGAGGCTGCAGGGCGCGGGCGTCCAGCCGATCTCGCAGGCCGGCAAGGGCGGCGACGGGTGGGGTGTCACCCGCTGGGTCGGCAACTACATCCTGCGTCAGCAGGGCCCGGACGCACTGAAGAAGGTCGCCGACGGATCGGCGAAGCTCACCGACCCGCAGTACGTCGCGGCCGCCGACGCGATCGCCGCGCTCGGCAAGGCCGGCTACTTCGGCAAGTCGCCCACCTCGATCGACTACGCGACCGCGTTGAACACCTTCCTCACCGGCAAGGCCGCCTTCATCTACATGGGCTCCTGGGCGCTGTCCGACTTCAACGACGAGGCCAAGAACAAAGTCGGCGCCGACAACATCGGCTTCCTCAAGTTCCCGACCGTCGCCGGTGGCGCCGGCACGGCCGACCAGATGCCCGCCAACGTCGGCACCGCCGTCGCAGTGTCCAAGAAGGCCTACGAGAGCGACCCGAACACCCAGGCATGGGTCAAGTGCATCGTCGAGAACTACGGCACCGTCGCGCTGCGCGACTCCAACCAGATCACCGGCTTCGCCACCGACGGCAGCGTTCAGGTGCCCGCACTGACCAAGCAGATCCAGGACGAGATCAGCAAGGTGCAGACCAGCGTGCTCTGGTTCGAGGGCCAATTCTCCGCCAAGGCCACCACAGTCAGCCAGGCCAACGGCGGCCTGCTCGCCGCCGGCCAGCTGACCGGCGAGAAGTTCATGCAGACCGTCAGCAGCAACCTGAGCTGATCACCCTCTCGCGGCGGCCCCGGCCACGGTCGGGGTCGCCGCGGCACGAAAGGCGAGCTGATGCACAGCGTCCTGGGTGACCGGCGATCGGTCGCCATCCTTCTCGGACCGGCCCTGCTGGTCTACTCCCTGATCATGCTGGTGCCGATGCTGTGGTCGCTCGGCTACACCTTCTTCACCGGCAGCGTCATCACCGGCTTCACCTTCACCGGCTTCGACAACTTCGGCAAGCTCGTCGACGACCCGGCCCTGCCCGAGGCCCTCTGGTTCACCGTCAAGTACGCCGTGGTCATCACCGTTGGGCAGGTGCTCGTCGGCTATGCCCTCGCCCTGCTCTACGTGTTCTTCCTGCGCCGCGCCGGTTCGCTCGTACGGACCCTGGTGTTCTTCCCGGTCATCCTGCCGACCGTCGCCGTCGCCCTGCTGTTCCAGAAGTTCTTCGAGTACGCCCCGCAGACCGGCCCCGTCAACGCACTCATCGAGGCGTTCGGCGGCACCGGCGTCGACTGGTTCAGCAGCCCCGGCAACGCGTTCTTCGTCGTCGCGCTGATGGACATCTGGCGGTCCATGGGCTTCTACGCGGTCTTGCTCTACGCCGGCCTGCTCGACATCCCGGACGAGATCATGGAGGCCGCCTCGATCGACGGCGCGTCCACCCGGCGGCTGATCCGCAGCATCATCGTGCCGCTGTCACTGCCGGTGCTCGTCTCCTCCCTGGTGTTCAGCATCAACGGCACCCTGAAGGCGTTCGACTCGATCTACGCCCTCACCGGCGGGGGACCGGGCAGCGCCACCACCCCGCTGACGCTGTACATGTATCAGACCTCGTTCGCCTACGGCGACTACGGATACGGCTCGACGATCGCGCTCACGCTGACCGTGCTGTGCCTACTGGTCACCGTCTTCATCTTCCGCGGCACACGCCGCGACACCGGGCTGGGGTGACCATGGCACTGACTACCGACCGACCGATCACCACGGCGGGGCTTGCCGCCCAACGGCAGCCCGAACGCAACCGCAACGTGGGCCGTACGCTGCGGCGGCTACCCGGCTACGCCGCCGTGGCCCTGCTGCTCGTCGTCGTGACGTACCCACTGATCTGGCTGTTCCTCGGGTCCTTCAAGACGCAGGACGAGTTCCTCAACAATCCGACCACCTCGCTGCCGGACAGCTTCACCAACTTCGCCAACTACAGCCAGGCCTGGTCGTCGGTGGCGACCTACCTGCAGAACTCGCTGCTCACCGTGCTGCCCTCACTCGCGCTGATCATCGCGTTCGGCACCGCCGCCGGATTCGCCCTCGAAGTGCTCGTCTGGAAGGGCCGGCAGACCACACTCATGCTGTTCCTGGCCGGCATCATGATCCCCGGCCAGATGATCCTGCTGCCGCTTTTCACTGTCTACTTCCAGCTGCATCTGACCGGCACCCTGTGGCCGCTGATCATCACCTACACCGCGACCGGCCTGCCGCTGACCGTGTTCATGATGGCCACTTACTTTCGGGCCATCCCCAAGTCGGTGTTCGAAGCCGCGACCATGGACGGCGCGAGCATCATTCGCTCGTTCATCTCCATCGGATTCCCGATGATGCGCAACTCGGTGCTCACCATCGCGCTGGTGCAGTTCTTCTTCCTCTGGAACGACCTGCTCATCGCGCTGACCTTCACCACCGACGACGCCCAGCGCACCGTCCAGGTCGGGCTGCTCAACTTCACCGGCCAGTTCGGTGTCGTCGAGTACGGCCCCACCTTCGCGGCCATCTGTATCAACGTGCTGCTGATCCTGGCCATCTACATCTTCCTCAACCAGCGAGTCATGCGCGGCCTGGCGGCCGGCGCGGTGAAGGGCTGATCCGTTGTCTGTACCGCATGGAGCGGGTACGCGTGTGCGTGCGCCCCGCATCGAACACCACGACCACCCGCTGGGCGTCGGCGAACGTGCCCCACGCCTGTCCTGGCAGGTGGAGACCGTCCGGACCGGCTGGCGGCAGCAGGCCTACGAGATCCAGATCAACGGGCAGAGCAGCGGGCGGACCGACTCTGCCGACAGCGTCCTGGTCCCGTGGCCCGGCCCCGCGCTGATATCCCGCGACCAGGCCACGGTTCGGGTACGGGTCTGGGCCGACGGCGATGCGGAACCCTCCGCGTGGAGTGAGGCCACCACGGTCGAAGCCGGTCTGCTGGAGCATGACGATTGGACGGCCGTGTTCGTCGGCTCCGCCGACAGCAGCGACGGTGACCGGCGGCCGGTCCTGCTGCAGCGAGAATTCACGGTGCGGCCCGGACTGCTCGAAGCCCGGGTGTACGCGACCGCGTGCGGCGTCTACGAACTGCGGCTCAACACTTCCCGGGTCGGCGAGGACGTGCTCGCGCCCGGCTGGACCAGCTACCACCACCGGTTGCCCTATCAGACCTACGACGTCACCGGCCTGCTGTCCACCGGCGCCAACACGATCTCCGGCTGGCTCGCCGACGGCTGGTGGCGGGGCGAATACGGCTGGAACCGGGTCGGCGAACGCTACGGCGCCGACACCGCGCTGTTGGCCCAGCTCGAACTGCGTTACCGCGACGGCAGCATCGAGCGGGTGGTCACCGACGGCACCTGGAACTGGGCGTACGGGCCGATCCAGCGCTCCAGCATCTACGACGGCGAACACCACGACGCCCGGATCGAACCGGCCGGCTGGAGTCCCGTACAGGTGAGGAAACCGACGGTCGGTGAGCTGACCGCACCCACCGGCCCGCCGGTCCGCCGCAACCAGACGCTGCCGCCGGCCGATGTCACCCGGCTCGACGACGGCACCCATCTGCTCGACTTCGGGCAGAACCTGGCCGGACGGCTGCGGATCACGGTCAGCGGCCCGGCCGGCACCGAGATCAATATCCGGCACGCCGAAGTGCTGGAACACGGCCGCCTGTGCACCCGGCCGATCCGCACCGCCGTCGCCCACGACGTCTACGTGCTGGCCGGCACCGGCCCGGAGACGTGGGAGCCGAGGTTCACCTATCACGGCTTCCGGTACGCCGAGATCACCGGCTGGCCCGGCGACCTCGACCCGGCCGACGTCGTCGCGGTCGTCTGCCACGACGACATGCCCGAGGCCGGCACGTTCTCCTGCTCCGACCCGCTGATCGAGCGGCTGCACGAGAACGTGCGGTGGAGCATGCGTGGCAACTTCGTCTCCGTGCCCACCGACTGCCCGCAACGCGACGAGCGTCTCGGCTGGACCGGTGACCTGCAGGTCTTCGCCCCCACCGCCGCGTTCCTCTACGACGCGACCGGCAGCATCTCCGACTGGCTCACCGACGTCGTGTCCGAGACGGGCGCCGACGGGCTCGTCCCGCTGTACGTGCCGCACATCGAGACCGACTTCACGCAGTTCCACTGCGCGGTCTGGGGCGACGTCACCACCGTGGTCCCATTGGTCCTGTTCGACCGGGCGGGCGACCCGGGACCGGTGCTGCGCGGCTACGACACCGCTCGCGCCTGGGTCGAGGGCTGCCGCCGCCTCCTCAACGAACATCACGTCATAGCCGGGGGACTGCAGCTAGGGGACTGGCTCGACCCGGCCGCCCCGCCGGACCGCCCACAGCAGGCGCTCACCGACCCGTACCTGGTCGCCACCGCCTACCTTGCCCGTTCCGCGCGTCTGCTGGCCCGGCAGGCGCGGCTGATCGGCAAGGCCGACGACGCCGCCGAGTACGACCTTCTCGCCGACCGGGTCACCGCCGGATTCCGCCGTGAGTTCGTCACCCCCACCGGCCGGTGCGTGTCCGACACCCAGACCGCGCATGCCCTCGCGCTCTGCTTCGACCTGCTCGACGGCGATGAACAGCGCGAACACGCCGGCCGTCGGCTGGCCACTCTGGTCCGCGACGGCGAGTTCCGGATCGGCACCGGTTTCGCCGGCACTCCGCTGATCCTGGACGCCCTCACCATCACCGGCCATCTCGAGGAGGCCTACCGGCTGCTGCTGGAGAAGGGCTGCCCGTCCTGGCTGTACCCGGTCACCATGGGTGCCACCACGATCTGGGAACGCTGGGACTCCATGTTGCCCGACGGGTCGATCAACTCCGGCAACATGACCTCGTTCAACCACTACGCGCTCGGCGCGGTGGCCGACTGGCTGCACCGTACCGTCGCCGGCCTGGCGCCGGCGGCACCCGGCTATCGGACCCTGCGCGTGCGCCCGCTGCCCGGCGGAGGTCTGACCTGGGCCGAGGCGCGGCATCTCACCCCTTACGGAGCCGCCTCGGTCCGGTGGCGACGCGAGGACGCCACCTTGCACGTCGAGGTCAGCGTGCCACCGGGCTGCGATGCCGTGATCGAACTACCCGGGCAGGAGCCGATCACCGCCGGCAGCGGCGCGCACACCCTCACCTGCGCCTACCGGGCGGCAGCCGACGATCCCATCGCCCCGCTTCCGGCACGCCGGTACTTCTGAACCGGCCGGCGGCTCCCGTAGGCTCAGGCCGGGAGCCGCCTCCGGCAGCGGCCGGGCTCACGGCAGACAAGTGGGGATGACGGTGGGGCGCGCAACGATCCGGGATGTCGCCCGTGTCGCCGGAGTCTCCGACGGGACGGTCAGCAACACCCTCAACCGTCCGCACCTGGTCAACCCGGAGACCCGTGACCGGGTCCGGCAGGCGATGGCGACGGTCGGGTATGTGCCGAACGCGGCCGCTCGTGCCCTGCGCGTCGGCCGGACCCGCACCATCGGCCTGGTCGTGCTGGATTTCGGCAACCCGTTCTTCGCCGAGGTCGCCGCCGGTGCGGAACAGGCGGCTGTGGAAGCCGGCGCAGATATCGCCCTGTTCCAGACCGGTCTCGGTGAGCGCACCCGCGAGGAGCGGCTGCTGCACCGCCTCGCCGAACGCCACCTCGACGGTCTGATCATCACTCCGAACAACGTGGAAGACCCCCTGCTGGTGGCCATCGAGCAGCGGGGCACACCCGTGGTCGTACTCGCCCGGGAGGTGCCCGGCCGTCGTCGCAGCGCCGTGCGCTGCGACGACGTTCTCGGTGGTGTCCTGGCCGCCCGTCACCTGCTCGACCACGGTCACCGGCGGCTCGCCTTCGCCGGGTGGCGTCACGACGAGCGCTACCAGGGGGCGGCTCGAGCCGCGGCCGAAGCGGGCGCGGTTCTCACCTGGATCGGCACCGGTGGCGCCGGCCTGGCCGACGGACTGACGGCCGGTGCCCACCTGGCCGGCCTCGATCATGCTCAGCGCCCGACCGCGGTCTTCTGCGCCAACGATCTCATCGCGGCCGGTGTCGTTCAGGTCGCCACCCGGATCGGGTGGCGTATTCCGGACGACCTCGCCGTCGTCGGGTTCGACGACACCGATCTGGCCAGCGCGGCCAGCGCCGTCGAACTGACAAGTGTGGGCCAGCCCGCGGCCGCGATGGGCGCTGCCGCCGTCCGGCTGATCGCCGACCGGATGAACCGGTCCGTGCACTCGGTCGAGGACATCGTGTTCGAACCCCAGCTGGTGATCCGCGAGTCCACGGCCACCACGCGGAGCCTCATCAGGTGACCAGGACATCGGCACTCGTGGCGGGGCTATCCGCCGCGGCGGGCGATCCGCTGCGTCAGAGCGTGCGCGGCTTCCAGCAGTAGTGCGCCGAGCTGGGCCGTGCGGTCGCCGTTGAAGCGGGATTCCACCCCGGTCAGGCTCAGCGCCCACGCGGGGGAGCCGGTGCGGTCGAACACGACCGCGCCGACGCCCCAGCTGCCGGGGACGACGAGACCGGGGTTCACCGAGAAGCCGCGGCGCCGGGTGGCGGTGACCCGCCGCGAGAGCGGGGCCGCGCCGTGTTGCTCGCCGTAGACTGCGGCGAGTTCACCGGCCCGTGAGCGGACGTAGGCCGCGGCGTCGGGCAGCGGCAGATAAGCGAGGATCGCCAGCCCCGCCGACGCGACCCCGAGCGGTAGCCGGATGCCCTCGTGCAGCACGTGCGACCGCAGCGGGAAGCTGCCCTCCTCACTGGCCAGGCACACCGTCTCGTCGCCGCGGCGTGCCGAGAAGTAGGCGCTCTCCCCGGTCTTGACCGCCAGCGACCGCAGGATGTCGCGGGCCGTCGACGTGACGTCGTAGCGTTCGGCCGCGACCGACCCGAGCAGGAACAGCTCCGGGCCGAGATGCCAGCGGCCCCTGCGGGCGTCACGGTCGACGAACCCCTCCTCGGCGAGCGCCGCGAGCACCCGCTGGGCGGTCGACCGGGGCAGACCGGTCGCCGTGGCAACCTCCGCAGTGGTGACACCGTCGGCTGCGCCGGACCCGACCCGGCGCAGTACCGCGGCTACCCGGCTGACCAACTGCGTCCCCTGCATGCTCACATTATGAGCATCGCGTGCCCAGAACAGTCACGCAGTGATCAGCCCGGGAACTTGCGCCACCGGCATGTCTACCGTGCCGCGCCATGAGCAAACTCGTCGACAGCGCGGCGAAAGCCGTCGCGGCCGTCGCCCGGGACGGCATGACCGTGGCCGTCGGAGGCTTCGGCCTCTCCGGCATCCCCACCTCGTTGATCACCGCCTTGCGCGACACCGGCGTCAAGGACCTCACCATCGTCAGCAACAACATGGGAGTCGACGGCAAAGGCCTCGGCCTGCTGCTGGAGAACCGCCAGGTCGCCAAGGTCCTGGCCTCCTACGTCGGCGAGAACAAACTGTTCGCCAAGCAGTACCTCGACGGTGAACTCGACGTCGAATTCGTGCCCCAGGGCACCCTTGCCGAACGCCTGCACGCCGGTGGCGCCGGCATCCCCGCCTTCTACACCCGCACCGGCGCCGGCACCCCGGTCGGTGACGGAAAACCCGAAAGAGACTTCGACGGCGTTCGTACGATCCTCGAACACGGCATCGTCGCGGACCTGGCCCTCGTGCGCGCCCACCGCGCCGACCTCGAAGGCAACTTGCGGTACCGGCTCACCGCCCGCAACTTCAACCCCCTGGTGGCGACCGCTGGGCGGATCACCATCGCCGAGGCCACCGTCGTCGAGGCGGGCTTCCTCGACCCTGACGACGTACACACCCCCGGTATCTACGTCAATCACCTGGTCCGCAGCGAGATCCAGGACAAGGACATCGAGCAGAGGACGGTGCGGCCCCGTGTGGACGCGTGACGACATGGCCGCGATCGCCGCCGCCGAACTGACCGACGGCCAGTACGTGAATCTCGGCATCGGCATCCCCACCCTGGTGGCCAACCACCTGCCGGCCGGGGTGAGGGTGACGTTGCAGAGCGAGAACGGCATCCTGGGCATGGGCCCGTTCCCGTACGACGGTGACGAGGATCCCGACCTGATCAACGCGGGCAAGCAGACCGTCACTCTGCTGCCCGGCGCGTCGGTGTTCGACTCGGCGACCTCGTTCGGCATGATCCGCGGCGGCCACGTGCAGACCGCCGTCCTAGGCGCCCTGCAGGTGGCGTCCAACGGCGACCTGGCCAACTGGACCATCCCCGGCAAGCTCGTCAAAGGCATGGGCGGCGCCATGGACCTGGTCGCCGGCACCCCACGCGTCATCGTCGTCACCGAACACGTCGCCAAGGACGGCACCCCGAAGATCGTCGACCGGTGCACCCTGCCGCTGACCGGCGCCGGCGTCGTCGACCGGATCATCTCCGACCGCGCGGTCTTCGACGTCACCGCCGACGGCCTGGTGCTGCGGCGCCTCGCCGACGGCCAGACGACCGACGGGGTGCTCGCACTGACCGGCGCCGGCTTCACGGTGGACCTCGGATGAGCGCCGTGATCGCCGGATACGCCCGGACTCCGTTCCTGCGCTACACCGGCGCGTTCGCCACCATTCCCGCTGTCGCGCTCGGCGCCCACGCGGCCCGGGCCGCACTCGCCCGCGCCGGTGTCCCGGCCGAGGCTGTGCAGCGGGTCTTCGCCGGTCACGTCCTGCAGGGGCTGGCCGGGCAGAACCCGGCCCGCCAGGCCGCCGTCGCCGCCGGGATCCCGCTCACCGCCCCGGCGACCACCGTCAACGCGGTCTGCCTGTCCGGCCTCGAAGCCGTCGTCGCGGGCGCCGACCTCATCGCAACGGGCCGTGCCGACATCGTCGTGGCGATCGGCATGGAGTCGATGTCGCTTGCCCCGCACGCCTGGCACGGCCGCACCGGAACCCGCTACGGCACCGTCGACATGCTCGACACCCTCGAACACGACGGCCTCACCGACGCCTTCGAACACCGCTCGATGGGTGCGTCCACCGAAGCCGGCAACACCGCCCTGCACCTGGACCGGCCCGTTCAGGACGCCTGGGCCGCCCGATCACACCAGCGGGCCGCGGCCTCCCGGGAGTTCCTCGCCGGCGAGATCGCGCCGTTCACTGTGGCCGACCGGATCCTCGACACGGATGACGGCGTGCGCCCCGGCAGCACAGCGGAGACGCTCGCACGACTGCGGCCGGCCTTCGCGGCCGACGGCACCATCACCGCCGGTAACTCCTCTCCGCTCACCGACGGCGCGGCCGCCGTCGTGCTGATGAGTGCGGCCGCGGCGGCGTCGCACGGCGTGACACCGCTGGCCCGGGTGCTGGCGTCGGCGATGGTCGCGGGCCCGGACGTACTGCTGCACCATCAGCCGTCCTACGCCATCAGCACCGCCCTCGGCCGGCTCGGCGCCGTACCCTCCGACCTGACCCGGATCGAGGTGAACGAGGCCTTCGCGGCCGTGGCGGTGGCCTCCACCGCTGCTCTGGGTGTCGACCCCGCCGTCGTCAACGTCCACGGCGGCGCGGTCGCCCTCGGCCACCCGATCGGCGCGTCCGGCGCCCGGATCGTGGGCACCCTGGCCCGCCAGTTGAGCGAATCGGGAACCGGGGGCCTCGGCGCGGCCGCGATCTGTGGGGGAGGCGGCCAGGGTTCCGGGGTCATTCTGAAGGCGATCTGAGCGCTACCTCCCGTCGGTGGCGAGTTCGCGGGCCGATTCGGTCATGACCGTGCGGAACCAGGAGTGTTCGGGGTCGGTGCGGTACATCGGGTTCCACCAGAACGCCTCGGCGACCGGGACGACGTCGAACGGGCATGTCAGCGTGCGGACCCCGGCGACCGGTCCGAGCAGGTCAGCGAGTCGTTGTTGCAGCAGCGCCACCCGCCGGGTGCCGGCGACCAGGAACGGCAACTGGACGAAACCGTCCACCACCACCTCGGCGTGTGGCTCGATGCCGAGCATCCGTAGTTGCCGGGCGGCCGGTGCGAACGCGGTGGGCCGGTCGAAGACGACCACCCAGGGCAGGCCGGCGAGCTGGTCCAGGCTGATCGTGTCGCCGACGTCGGGGTGGTCGGCGGCCACGACACACACCCAGCGGTCGGTGAACAGGTCCAGGTAGGGCAGGCCGGTGACGAACCCGTGCGGGACCACCAGGCCGTCGGCGGAGCGCAGTGTCTCGGCGGCGTGGTCGACCGCGTACGGCGTCGTCTGCTCCAGGCGTAAGCGCACGCCGGGCGCGAGTGTGGTGAGCCGCCGGGCCACCAGGGGAGCCAGCACGGTGGCCGCATAGTCGGAGATGACCAGGGTGAACTCGCGGTCCAGGCGGAACGGGTCGAAATCCGCCGTTGAGTCGAAGACCCGGCGGACCCCGGCCAGAGCGGGCCCGGTCAGCTCCCCGACACGGGCGGCGAGAGGCGTCAGCTCGTAGTGGTTGCCGATGCGGGTGAGCAGTGGGTCGCCGAAGTGCCGCCGCAACCGGGCCAGAGCGCCGCTGACCGCGGGCTGGCTGACACCGAGTCGTGAAGCGGTTCGGGTGACGTTGCGTTCGCGCAGCAGAGTGTCGAGCGTGACCAGCAGGTTCAGGTCGAGGTTGGCCAGTACCCGGTCAGCCGTCATCCCGACACTATAAGTCTGGCTGATGAACGGCATCACCAACTGGACCTTCCCTGATGGATGACGCTCGCGAGACAGTGACCCCAGTCACCGAAGTAACAGGAGGGAAACCGTCGTGCCGACAGTTCGTAACGTCTTGATCGTCGGTAGCGGTGCCGCCGGCGCCGCTGCGGCGATCCTGCTCGCCGAGGGCGGCGTCGCGGTCGACCTCATTGACGTCAAGCCCGACGTCGCCGCGCTCGGCTCCGGCATCACCCTGCAGGGCAACGCCCTGCGCGTGCTCCGCGATCTGGGCGTCTGGGACCAGATCAAGCCCGAGGGGTACGCCTTCGACACGCTGGGCCTGCGCGCTCCCGACCCGGCCGGCACCCTGATCGCCGAGCTCACCGACAGTCGCACCGGCGGTCCGGACCTGCCCGCGACCCTCGGCATGTACCGGCCGACTCTGGCCCGGATTCTGGTCGAACGGGCCGCCGCCGCGGGCGCGAAGGTCCGCTTCGGCACCCACGCGGTGGCCCTGGACCAGGACGGCGACACCGTGCTGGCGACGTTCGCCGACGGATCCACCGGCCGGTACGACCTGGTGATCGGCGCGGACGGGCTCCGTTCCCGGACCCGTGAGCAGATCGGCGTCGTGTGCGAGCCGCAGCCGGTCGGCATGGGCATCTGGCGAGCCTTCACGAAGCGCCCCGCCTCGGTGGAGAGGACAGACCTCTACTACGGCGGGACCGCCTACATCGCCGGGTACTGCCCGACCGGCCCGGACACGCTCTACGCATACCTGGTCGAGGACGTCCAGGACCGGTTCAGCCTGAGCCCGCAGGACGCGCTCGCGACCATGCGCGAGCTGGCCGGGGCGTACCACGGCCCGTGGGACGAGATCCGGGCGAACCTGACCGACCCGGCCCGCGTCAACTACACCGCCTTCGAGAGCCACGTCATCGACGGACCCTGGCATCGCGGCCGGGTGGTGCTGATCGGCGACGCCGCCCACAGTTGCCCGCCCACCCTGGCCCAGGGCGCCGCGCAGGCCCTGGAGGACGCTTCCGTGCTCGCTGCGCTCCTGCTGCGCGACGACACGGTCACCGACGGCCTCTGGCAGGAGTTCACCGCCCGCCGCCTGGACCGCGCCAAGGCGGTCGTCGATGCCTCTCTGCAACTGACCCGCTGGCTGCTGGACCACGAACGCGGCGACGTGCCCGGCCTGATGGCCCGCGTCGCCCACCTCGTCGAGACGCCCGCCTGATCTTCACAAGGGGAATGATGAACGACGAACGACTCGTCACCCACCTGCGGCACGTCGACCTGGCCGTGCCCGACTACGACAAGCAGCTCGAGTTCTACACGAGCATGTGGGGCCTGGACGCCGAGACGACCGACGACGGCCTTGCGTTCCTGGCCGCGGCCGGCTCACCCGAGCAGTACTCGGTACGGCTTCGTGCAGCCGCCGAGAAGCGGCTCGACCTGATCGCGTTCGGCGCCGCGAACGAGGCCGACGTGAACGCGCTCGCCGAGCGTCTCGGCCGCGCCGGCGTGAAGCTGGTCTGCGAGCCGGGCCGCCTGCTCACCCCGGGCGGAGGCTACGGCTTCCGGTTCTTCGACTGCGACGGCCGTACCGTCGAGATCTCCTCCGACGTGCGGGTCCGGCAGCACCGCAAGCTGGAAGAGGGCGAGTCGGTCCCGGTCAAACTCTCGCACGTGGTGATCAACTCGCCGAACCCGGAGGCGACCGTCGCCTTCTACCAGCGGCACCTGCACTTCGCGCTCTCCGACACCCTGCACTCCCCGCACATGGGAGAGGTGATGTGGTTCCTGCGGACCAACCGCTGGCACCACAGCCTGGCGATCGCCCGCGGCCCGCACGTGTCGTTGCACCACGCGTCGTTCGAGATGCGCGGCATCGACGAGTACATGCGCGGCACCGGCCGGCTGCTGCGCGGCGGCGTCGAGAAGGTGTGGGGACCGGGCCGCCACATGGCCGGCAACAACACCTTCAGCTATTTCCTCGACCCGCACGGCAACACCGTCGAGTACACCACCGAGCTGGAGGAACTCGACGAGGACACCTGGCACCCGCACCTCTACGACTTCTCCGACCCGACGGTCACCGACCAGTGGGGTACGGCGAACCCGATGAGCGAGTTCGTCGCCAAACAGTCCTTCAACGACGTCGACCGTGGTGTTTTCGTGGCGCCGCCGGTATGAGGCTGGCGCGTTTCCGGCACGACGGCCGGGTCCGGACGGGTGTCGTCGAGGGCGATCACGTGCTGCCGTTCGAGGGCGATCCCGGGATGCTGGAGATCATCGACGGCTCGGCGGAACAGCGCACAGCCGGACCCGTACCTCTCGATGACGTGAAGCTCATGGCCCCCTTGCAGCCTCGGACGCTGCGCGATTTCGTCGCGTTCGAGGAGCACGTCGAAGGGGTTCGGCGCAGCATCGACGGTTCCAGCGGTGTGCCGGAGGCGTGGTACGACGCGCCGACCTTCTACTTCACCAATCCGCACCGCGTCTACGGCCCGGACGACGACATCCCGTTCCCCGCCAGGTCGGTGGACCGTGATTTCGAACTCGAGGTCGCCGTGATCGCGGGTCCTGAGCAGAGCATCTTCGGATATACGATCCTCAACGACTGGTCGGCCCGTGACCTGCAGAGACGTGAGATGCAGGTGAGCCTGGGGCCGGCCAAGGGCAAGGACTTCGCGAGCACTCTGGGCCCGTGGATCGTGACGGCCGACGAGCTTGATCCGTACCACGAAGAAGGTTTTCTGGATCTTTGGTGCACGGCCCAGGTGAACGGCGTCGAGGTGGGGCGCGACCTGCTGAGCAACATGGGCTGGACCTTCGAGACCCTGATCGCCTATGCGGCCCGCGACAGCCGGGTGATGGCCGGTGACGTGCTCGGCTCCGGGACCGTCGGCAACGGTGGCTGCCTGGCCGAACTCTGGGGCCGCAACGGGAAACAGGATCCGCCGCCGCTGCGTGACGGCGACGTGGTCACCCTGACCGTCGACGGTATCGGCAGCCTGACCAATCGTGTCGTCACCGGTCCGCAGACCGGTGACCTTCCGCCTGTGCGCCGTCGCGACCAGGCACAAGCAAGGGCAGAGAGGCAGCACTGAATGTTCGAGTACTTTCCCGGCAACTACGTCTGGAACCTGAGCGTCGTCGCCACCCTGAACAGTGGCGGCTTGATCGACGAGGTGGACCGCGCCTGCCGTCCGATCAAAGAGCTGGCCGCGCAGGGCTCGGACGTCGGCACAGCTGAGTTCATGGCGGCCTGGGCCGCCGTCGCGGAGGACCTGGCGACGCAGGCGGCGGCCGACGAGGCCGCCGGCAACACGCGGACCGCCGGGCAGAAATACCAGCGGGCCACCAACTACCTGGCGCAGGCCGAGCGGATGCAGAGCGCCAAGTCGCCCGACCGCAAGGCGTTCTACCAGCGGCTCCTCGACCTGCAGCAGAAAGTCTTCGACCTGATCGACCCGGCGACCACTCGGGTGTCGATCCCGTTCGAGGGATCGCTTCTTCCGGCCTACTTCACGAAGGCCGCCGTCGACGGGCCCGCCCCGGTGATCATCCTGTGGAACGGGCTCGACTCGACCAAGGAACACATGTACGCCGCCGGGTTCGCCCACGAGATGGCGGCGCGGGGCATCCACACGCTCATGGTCGACTGCCCCGGTAGTGGTGAGGCGCTGCGTTTCCTGGGGCTGACGTCCCGCGTCGAGACCGAGGACTGGGCGGCGGCGTGCGTCGACTACCTGCTCACCCGGGACGACGTGGTGGCCGGGAAGATCGGGCTGGCCGGGTGGTCGCTCGGCGGCTACTACGCGCCCCGGGCGGCGGCGTTCGAGAAGAGGCTCGCGCTGGCCGTGGCGTGGGGTGCCAACCACGACTGGGGCGCGGTGCAGAAACGGCGGCTGGAGCGTGAGGGTGAGAACCCGGTTCCGCACTACTGGGACCACGTGCTCTGGGTGTGGGGTGAGGACGACCTGGACACGTTCATCAAGAAGGCCGAGGCGGTCAACCTCGACGGTGTGGTCGAGCAGATCACCGTGCCGTTCCTGATCTGCCACGGCGAGAACGACCGGCAGATCCCGTTGCAGTACGCACACCGCTCGTACGAGCAGGCGGTCAACTCCCCGAACCGTGAGCTGCGGATCTTCACCCCTGCCGAGGGCGGTGCCGAGCACATCGGGCTCGATCACCTCGCCCACGTGCAGAGCTACATCGCCGACTGGATCGCCAAGGAGTTCGCTTGATCGACCGGACCGATCCGGAGGGCGCGATCGCGGCGGCCGCGAAACGCTGCTCCAACTGGGGGCGGTGGGGCGCTGACGACGTACAGGGAACCATGAATTTCCTGACCCCGGACAAGCGTAGACAGGGCGCATCGCTGGTGCGGCGCGGGGTTTCGTTCTCGCTGTCACAGTCGTTCGACGCCGACGGGCCGCAGAAGGGCTGGCGCCGGCGCACCAACCCGGTGCACACCATGCTCGACACCGGCACCGACGCTGCCGCCGGAATCCAGGGTTTCCCGCACGGCATCGGCGGCGCCGACGACGTCATCGCCATGCCGTTGCAGTGCTCGACCCAGTGGGACGGACTCGGTCACATCTTCGACCACGGTGTCGCCTGGAACGGGCGGCCCGCGGGAGAAGTGGTGACCAGCCTCGGTGACGCGGTCACCGGCATCGAGACGGTGGCTTCGGTCATCGCGGGCCGGGGTGTGCTGCTGGACGTCGGCCGTGCGCTGGGCTCGGGGGAGTTGCCGGATGGCTTCGCCATCACGGAGGACCATCTGCGCGAGACGATGTCGTTGCAGGGCGCGACGTCCGCGGTGGGTTGCGGCGACATCGTTCTGGTACGCACGGGGCAGCTCGCCCGGGTCCGCCGACAGGGATGGGGCGACTACGCCGGCGGACCAGCGCCCGGGTTGTCGTTCACCACGGCGGACTGGCTGCACCGTACCGAGATCGCCGCGATCGCTACCGACACCTGGGGTTTCGAGGTGCGGCCGAACGAGTTCGACGATGCGTTCCAGCCGCTGCACCAGGTCGCGATCCCGCACATCGGCCTGTTCCTGGGCGAGATGTGGGACCTGGACGCGCTCGCGGAAGACTGCGCGGCCGACGGGGTCTACGAGTTCTGGCTGACGGCGGCGCCGCTGCCGATCACCGGGGCGGTGGGCAGCCCGGTGAACCCGATCGCCGTCAAATGACCCGGAGCCCTCAGCCGCCGGGCTGAGGGCTCCCCGCGCGCAGGAGTGCGGTGTTGTGAGTGAAACGGGTGCGGTACGTGGAGGCGCTGAGCCTGTAGTGCGCCTTGAAACGGCGCGCGAAGTAGTTCGCGTCCGGCCAGCCGACCGACTCGCCGATCTGGCTCACCGACTGGTCGGTGTACAGCAGCAATGACGTGGCCAGCTCGACGCGCAGGCGCAACAGGTAGGTGATCGGCGGCAGGCCGGTGACCGCCTTGCAGAGGCGGAAGAGATGCCCCCGGGCCAGGTGGGGTTCGGCCGCCAGATCGTTGAGTGTCCAGGGCCGGTCGGGCGCCGCCTCCATCAGGCGCATGGCCCGGACGACCGCCGGATGGCCGTTCACTGCGCCTCCGCCACCTACCACCTCACCGCCGACGAGATCGTCCGCGGCCACCGGACCTACAAGGCCCACGTCGTCGGCCACCTCATCCAGCCTGAGGCCCCACCAGTCCAAGCCACGGCCGCTTCCACGGTGGTGGTCCCCGCCGCTGGCCCACCCGTCCCCCTCCCCGTCCCCATCGCCATCGGTGTCCGCTTCGCCGAGCGATTCACCCACCCGTGGCGACGGGGACTTGCCGGTGACCGGTCGTCCATCCCTATCGATCGCCCTGGCCGGGATCGCTCTGATCGTGATCGGATGCGCTCTGCTCCTACTCACTTACCGCATGCGGAACCGCTGCATATGCATCCGCATCAACTGACGACGCGTCGTCTTGCAGGGATGACGCCCTTCATGTTGCTGCTGTGCAGGCCGGTTTGGCGGACTACGGGACTGCACGAGTTCTAGACAGGCCTCGAGTACCCCGTGCAGGTCTCGGCGCTGGTGCGCAGGGGTTTCGACTATGGCCCATGGGCACTTATGCACGGCGAGTAGCAACGGCTGCCACCTGTGGCGTCTAGCCATCGGGCTGTACGGGCTCGCCGACGATCATGCCCGCAGATAAGGCCCCGTGCGCGGCGCGGGACAGGGCCTCACTTTCCGCTATTCCGAGGGCACGGGCCAGTGCTGCCACGTCCTCGAACTCGGGCGTCACCTGCACGATCGCCCCACCGTCGAGGCCGATCTTCATGGCGACAGGGTGGCCGGCCACGTCGAGCCGGACGACTGTGCGGTCCAAGGCGGTCTTGGCGCGGGGGGATGTTCGGACACCAAGGGTGCTGGTGTCCCGGAAAATCCGGGCCTGCACGGCGGGGACGGCGGCGGGTGCACAGAGCGCGGACAACGTGTGCGCGGGCCGGCCTTTCTTCATCAGGATCGGCACCAGCCACGCGTCGTCCGCGCCCGCGTCCAGCAGGCCGGTGAGCACCCCTGGCCAGAGCCGTGGATCCAGGTCGTCGACGTTGGCCTCCAGGAGCAGGGCATCCTGGGTGGCCGTCTTTTTCCCGCCCATGAGCACCCGCACCACATTGGGTCGTCCGGGGGTGTCCCGGCTGCCGGCGCCCACCCCGACCGCCGACACCGTCATCGACGGCAGATCCTCGCAGCTCACCGCGAGGGTGCGCAGCAGCGCCATTCCGGTCGGGGTGGCCAACTCGCCGGTGCCGCCGGAGCGGATCCGCCAGCCCCGGGAGAGTTCGGCGACAGCGGGTGCGGGAACCGGCAGAAGGCCGTGGGCGGAACGCACCGTGCCGGAGCCGACCGACACTTCCCCGGCGGAGACGGTGGTGGCACCGAGGTCGTCGAGCGCGGCACAGACGCCTACCACATCGGCGATCGCGTCGAGCGCCCCGACCTCGTGGAAGTGAACCTGGTCGGGGCCGATGCCGTGTACCGCGCCCTCCGCGCCGGCCAGGGTGGCGAAGACGGCGGCGGCCGGGGATCCGGCTGCGAGCAGGCCGCGGATGTCGCGCCAGCTACGGTGCGGCAGGTCGGTGGTCAGCGCGGTGACGTCGGCCTTGCACGCGCGCAGACCAGCCCGGTGCACCTCGGTGGCGGTGATCCGGACCGCGCCGGGCAGCACCGCGTCGACCTTCGCCTGCACCCGGTCGAGGGAGGCTCCGGCGTCGAGCAGTGCGCCGAGCAACATGTCCCCGGCGATCCCGGCCGAGGCGTCTATCCACACGTGGGTCATGACCGGACCGCCGTGATCTGAGCGGCCAGGTGCCCGGCGCCGTACCCGTTGTCGATGTTGACGACGGCGACGCCGGGTGCGCAGGAGTTGAGCATGGCGAGCAGGGGCGCGAGCCCGCCGAAGGCGGCGCCGTAACCGACCGAGGTCGGTACGGCGACCACCGGTGCGCTGACCAGGCCGGCGACGACGCTGGGCAGGGCGCCGTCCATCCCGGCGGCGACCACGACGGCGTGGGCGGCGCGCAGGGCGGGCAACTGCCCCAGGATCCGCTGCAGACCGGCCACCCCGACATCGACGATCAGGTCGGCGGCGCGGCCCAGGTAGCGGGCGGTGAGCAGCGCTTCGCGGGCGACCGGCAGGTCGGAGGTGCCGGCGGCGACGACCAGAACCGGTCCACCGGTCGGCAGGGGCGGGGTGGGCGGCCAAGCCAGCAGACCGGCGGTGGTGTCGTGGTGCGCCTCGGGCAGTTCGCCCAGCACGGCCGCCGCGTGCGCTGCGGTCGCCCGGGTGAACAGGGTGGTCACGTCGGGGCGTTCGCGGACGGCGGCGGCGATGACCGCGGCCTGGTCAGGGGACTTGCCGGGGCAATAGACGGCCTCCGGATAGCCGCGCCGGGCAGCGCGGCCCAGATCGAGATCGGCAACTGCGGCCACGTCGGTGAGCTCAGTCATGGGTGGCCACCAGCGCTAGGGTGAAGGCACCGGATCGGATGCCGCCGACATCGACGGCTGCGTACCGGAAGCCCGCGGTCGTCACCGCCTGTCGTACGGCGTGCCGCAGCGGCTCGGAGATCGCGCGGAGCAGGTCCTCATCGGGCAGTTCGATGCGGGCCACGTCGCCGTGGTGGCGCACGCGTATGTCGGTGAAGCCGAGCCGGTGCAGCGCCGACTCGGCCCGTTCCACTTGCCGTAGTTTGGCCGGGGTCACTTCGGCGAAGTGCGGGATCCGCGATGCCAGGCATGGCGCGGCCGGCTTGTCGGCGCACGCCAGGCCGAGGTCACGGGCGATGCTTCGGACGGCGGCTTTGGTCAGGCCCAGGTCGGCGAGGGGCCGCAACACCCGGTGCTCGGTGGCGGCGCGGCTGCCGGGGCGGTCCGGGCGGCGGGCGTCGTCGGCGTTCTCGCCGTAGGCGACCGCGTCCAGCCGATGCGCGGCCATCACCTGGGTGTCGATCGTCGTGAACAGTTCGTCCTTGCAGTGGAAGCAGCGGTCAGGTCCGTTCGCCCGGTAGGCCGCCCGGTCCATCTCCCGGGTGGTCACCTCGACCACCGTCACCCCGAGGTCCCGGGCGACCGCGTGGGCGCCGGCCCGTTCGTCGGCGGCGAGGCTGGGGGAGATCCCGAGCAGCGCCACCACCTGCTCGCGGCCGAGGACACGGGCGGCGAGGGCGAGCAGCACCGAGGAGTCCACTCCGCCGGAGACGGCGACGCCGAGGCGGTGAATATCGGCCAGCTCGCTGGTCAAGCGGGTTATCGCGTCCACGGTCGGCGATGCACTCATCACCTCATTCCAGGCGGCGGACAACTCGGTGGCAAGCGGTTGCCAGATGTTGCGGGCGGCATTAGCGTGGCCGCCACATCCGGGGAGGTCACATGTCGGACGAAGCTCCACACCGGGCGCCCACCATCTACGACGTCGCGAAGGCGGCGGGGGTGGCCGCCTCGACGGTTTCTCGCACGTTCGCCCGGCCGGGCCGGGTCAACGCGGCAACCGCCGAGCGGATCCGGCAGACCGCTGCCGAGCTGGGGTACCGGGTGAACCCGATCGCCCAGGCACTGCCGACCGGCCGCACCTCGATGATCGCCGTGGTGGTCTCGGATCTGGCCAACCCGTTCCACAACGAGATCCTGCGGGGCGCGCAGTCCGCCGTGGCCGAGGCCGGCTACACGATGCTGCTCGCCGACGCCCAGGAGTCCGGGTCACGCGAACGCGAAGTGCTGGAGCGCACGATGTCGACCGTCGAGGGCATCGTGCTGGCCACCTCGCGGATGCCCGACTCGGCGATCCGGATGATCGCCAAGCAGCGGCCGACCGTCGTGCTCAACCGCACCCTGGCCGACGTGCCGAGCGTGGTCACCGACAACCCACGTGGCATGCGCCGGGCCGCCGAGCACCTGGGCGAGCTCGGCCACGAGCGCATCACCTACGTCGCCGGCCCGGAGGCGTCATGGGCCGACGGCACCCGCTGGCGGGCACTGCGCGAGGCAGGCCTCGCACTGGAGCTGCAGGTACGCCGGATCGGTCCCTACGAGCCGACCGTCGCCGGTGGCGCCCGGGCGGCCGCCGAGCTGCTGAAACACCCCACCTCGGCGGTGATCGCCTACAACGACATGATGGCGATCGGGCTGATCCGGGCCCTGACCACCGATGGGGTGCGGATCCCGCAGGACGTCAGCGTGATCGGCTTCGACAACATCTTCGCCGCCGACCTGGTCACCCCGGCGCTGACGACGGTCGCCGCGCCGCTGGCCGCGATGGGCACCACCGCGGTCCGCAACCTGCTCGCGATGATCCGGGGCGCGAGACTGCAGACCGCCGAACCGGTCAGCCTGCCGTCGCGGCTGGTGGTGCGGGCGTCGACCGCTCACCGCAGACGGAACAGGACCTCGCCGGCGTGGGGCACCACGAAGGCGCCGGGTGCGGAGGTGTCGACGGCTGCCGGATCCAGGTAGTCGAGGTTCGCCGCCCGGACCACGTACTCCGGGATGCCGGTCGCGAGGGTGACCGTCACGCGCAGCCGCTCGCCGTGCACCGGGTCGTAGGTTCCGGCGCCGCGCAGATGCGTGGAGTGTGCGAGCACCCCCCAGTGCTGATCGGAGAACCGGTCCCACTGCTTGAGGAAGTAGTCCCGGCAGTGGTAGCCGATCTGTTCGATCTCCGGGTGCATCTCCGAGATGCGGGTGATGTGCGGGGCGTAGATGATCACTTGGCCGCCGTCGGCGACGACCGGCTCCACCTTGTAGAAGCCCTTCGCGCCGGTCCACATGTCGTCGTACTTCTCCGGAATGATCGACAGAACCCGGTCGACAGGCGCATCCAGATACCGCACGTGGGTTTCCGCAGAGACATCGGCGCATGCCGACCAGGCCTGCTCGGGCGGCCCGAACGCGGCGGCGTGCAGCGCGCCGGTGCCGGACTGCACCACCAGGCACAGCGCCAGCCTGCGGCTCGGTATCAGCGCGGCGGCCTGGTCGATGAGCGCCCGCACGGGGGTGATCCCGCGCGTACCGATGATCTCCGCGCTGGTGATCAGTGCACCCAGCCAGTGCGAGAAGTCGATGATCTGCTGCCCGGCGACGCCGGGGACGAAGTACTTGTTGCCGCCGGAGAAACCGACCACCTCGTGCGGGAACACCGGCCCGATCACCAGGCACACGTCGTGCTCGGCGACGGCCCGGTTGACCACCACGTCGACGTCCTGCGCCATCCGCGCGTCGGAGAGCTCGGCGACCCGAGCCGCCGGGATCACCCCGACTGATACCAGCTCGGACGGCTCCCACCACTCATGGTTACGGACCGTAAAGCCCGGGTAGGAGCCACCGAGATGCGCCAGCAGCTGCTCGTCGGTCATCGGGGCGTGGGTGCCGAGCGCGATCAGGACGGTGACCGCGGCGGCCCGGCCGTGCAACACCTCGTGCAGGGCGCCCATCAGCATCGGCAACGGGCAGCTGCGGGTCGCGTCCGGCACGATCACGCACACGCTGCGGCCGTCGAGGTCGGCCCCGGCCAGCTGTGCGACGACGAAGGCGCGCACCTGCTCGTCGTGCAAGGTCTGCTGAGGTCCACCGATAACGCTTGTCATCGTCGCACCTTGCGCTGATCGCCCGGCTTACGGCAAGGGCAGCGGGCAACAGCTGGCAACCGCTTGCCACCGTGTGCAGGTCGCCCTCAGCCTTCGGTTGCATGTCGCTGACTTCGCATCCGGACCGGCTTCTGCCGGCGGACCCGGGCACCCGTGCGGTCGCCCGCAGACTCCACCACGCGGTACGGGACCTGCCGATCATCTCACCGCATGGGCACGTCGATCCGCGGCTGCTGCTCGACGACGCCCCGTTCACCGATCCGGTTTCGTTGTTCGTCCAGCCCGACCATTACGTCACGCGGCTGCTGCACGCCGGAGGCGTACCCCTGAATGATCTCGGCATCGGAGCGGGACCGCTGCCGCAAGCCCACGCCCGTCAGGTGTGGCGGCTGCTCTGCGGCCGCTGGGATCTGTTCCGCGGAACCCCCGTCCGGTATTGGCTCGAGACGGCGCTGAGTGACGTCTTCGGCATCAGCGACCGGCCCGGCACCGGCAACGCCGACGATCTGTACGACCGGATCGCCACCCGGCTCGCCCAGGACAGCCACCGTCCGCGCGCGATGCTCGACCGGTTCGGCATCGAGTTCCTCGCCACCACCGACGACCCCGCCGACGACCTCACCGCACACGCCGCCCTCGCCGAAGCCGGTCTGCGCGCTCGGATCGTCCCCACCTTCCGCCCGGATCGCTACCTCGAAACCGCCGCGCCGGGCTGGGCCGACACGGTCAAACGACTCGGCGCCGTTGCCGACACCGACATCGGCCAGTACCACGGATTCCTCGCCGCGCTGGAGAACCGGCGGCGGCACTTCATCGCCCACGGCGCGGTCTCCACCGATCACAGCCACGCCGATGCCGCAGCCGAGCCGCTGCCGCTCGCCGAGGCGGCCCGGATCTACGCGCGAGCCCTCAGCGGGGAAGTCCTCAAAGCGGAGGCCACCGCCTTCCGCCGGCACATGATCCTCGAGATGGCGCGGATGTCCTGCGAGGACGGCTTGGTGATGACCCTGCACCCGGCGATCGCCCGCAACCACCACCCGCCCACCTTCGACCGGTTCGGTCCGGACACCGGCCACGACATCCCGACCCAGGTGGAGTTCACCCGCGCGCTGCGGCCACTGCTGACCCGCTTCGGCACCCACCCCGGCTTCCACCTAGTGCTGTTCACCACCGACCCGACCGTCTACAGCCGCGAGATCGCACCCCTCGCCAGCTTCTACCCGTCGGTCTACGCGGGCGTGCCGTGGTGGTTCCTCGACAACCCGTCGGAGATCCGCGCGTTCCAGCGCTCGGTCACCGAGATTGCCGGGTTCAGCCGGCTCTCCGGTTTCATCGACGACACCCGGGCGTTCCTGTCCATCCCGGCGCGGCACGACATGGCCCGTCGCCTCGACGCCGGTCACCTCGCCGAACTCGTCGTCGCACACCGCCTCGACGAGGACGAAGCTCTCGACACGCTGACATCGCTGGTCAGCGCCCAGCCGCGGAAGGTCTTCAAGCTATGAGCCGGATGCTGCACCTCGGGCTCGGCAACTTCTTCCGTGCCCATCAGGCCTGGTACACCGCGGCAGCGGGCGGCTGGGACATCGCCGCGTTCACCGGCCGCTCGCCCGCCGTCGCGGACGCGCTCAACGCACAAGGCTGCCGCTACACCCTGATCACCCGCGGACCGTCACACGACACCGATCAGGAACTGACCCTGGCCGCCGCCTATCCGGGCGCCGACGACGCGGCCTGGCTGCGCGAATGGGCGGCCCCGGACCTGGCCGTGGTCACCCTGACCGTCACCGAGGCGGCCTATCGCCCCGGACCGCTGCCACGCCGGCTGGCTGCCGGGCTCACCGCCCGGCGCGACACGAACGGCGGCCCGGTCACGCTGATCAGCTGCGACAACCTTCCCGGCAACGGTACGGTCCTCGCCCGCCTGATCACGCAAGAGGCGGATCCGGCGCTGCGCGAGTGGATCGCCGCGAACGTGTCGTTCGTGGACACCGTCGTCGACCGGATCACCCCGGCCTCGACACCGGCCGACGGCACGGCGGTGGTCACCGAACCGTTCACCGAATGGGTTCTCGCCGGCGACTTCCCGGCCGGGCGGCCCGCCTGGGAGGAGGCCGGCGCCCGGTTCGTCGACGACGTGGCCCCCTATGAACAGCGCAAACTGTGGCTGCTCAACGGCGGGCACACGCTGCTCGCCTACGTCGGCAGCCTGCGCGGGCACATCACCGTCGCGTCCGCCGTCGCCGACCCGTACTGCCGGGGACTGCTCGAGCAATGGTGGGACGAGGCCGACGCCCGGCTGCCGGAGGCCGGCGTCTACCGGACCAGCCTGCTCGAACGGTGGAGCAACGCGCGCATCGAGCACCGCCTCGCGCAGATCGCCGCCGACGGCAGCGTGAAGATCCCGGTCCGGATCGTCCCGGCGCTGTTACGGGCCCGTGCCGAGGGCCGCCTGCCCCGCCCGGCGGTGGAACTGCTCGCGGCGTGGACCCGGCACCTGCGCGGCGAGTCGGTCCCGGTGCGTGACACCGCAGCACCGACCGGAGCGGTGCCCGTAGTGTTGCGTTCGCTTGACGAGCGGCTCGCCGCTGACGAGGAGCTGGTCGCCGCCGTTTTCGGAGCCCTGTGAGCCGACCCGGGAGGTCGTGATCGGCGCGCCGAGCAGATTGCGAGACCCGGTCAATCTTCGAACGGATCTCGCAATCTGTTACTGGGTGAGAACGACCGTGGAGATGCTCCGGGCGGGAATGCTGACGGTCACCTGTTCGCCGTTGACGCTAGTCGCCTGGCTGGACGCGTTGGCAGACTTCGAGGTGACGTAGTTCTTCGCCTTGGTGACGGTCTTCGGCGCCTGAATGACGACGTTGTCGACCGCACGGGTCGATCGGTTCAGGATCACCAGCTTGATCTTTCCGCCGCCCTGGTATGCGGTCACTTCCAGGCGAGAGGCCTGGGAACTCTTGGTCAGGGCGACGCGCTGGTCGCCGGGGCGTACATACTTCGCGTACTGCGAAAACGCGTAGCCGCGTTTGAGTGGCGCCCCGGTGGTGGTGCCGGCGCTGCCGTCGCCGATGAACGAGTAGTAGCGCTTGCCGTACCACCAGATGTAGGCGCTCCAGTTCGATTCCATCGATCTGTGCACGGTGCGCATGACCTCGTCCAGGGTTTCGTCCCAGACAGCCTGGTTGCTGGGATCTCCCCAGGTGGTGGAGGTGTCGCCGGCGGCTTTGTGGTAGTTCCACTCGGTCATCCACACCGGCTTGTTGTACCGGTCGGCCAGCGAGTAGGCCTTGAGCCGGCCGGAGTCCTCGGTGCCGTACAGGTGCCCGCCGATGTAGCTGGTGTTGTCGCGGGCGGTCGCGTTGCTGAGGATCGGGTCGGTGAGATCGTATTCCATGCCCGTGCTCTCAGCGGCCATCAGCTTGGTGTTCTTGATCTTCGCCCCGTGGTCGCGGACGAAGTTCCGCAGTTCAGTGCCGGTCCACTCCATCGAGTCGTAGTCGGGGTGATAGTCCGGCTCGTTCTGAATGGAGACGACGTCGATGGTCACGCCCTGGCTCTTCATGTATGTGACGTATTTGTTGAGGTGGTTGGCGTAGTCGTCGTAGTAGTCGGTCTTCAGTTTGCCGCCGTTGATCTGGCTGTTGTTGGTCTTCCACGCGGCCGGAGCGGTCCACGGCGTTGCGAGGATCTTCACGTTCGATCCCGATGCCTTGGCGGCTTTGAGGGCCTTGACTTGTTTTACCCATTCGCTGGAGATCGGCGAGATGCCGGTCCGCACGATGGACAAGCCGAGTTGGCTGGCGCCCGTGCCGATCAGCGTCTGTGTCTCGGCCGTCGACCAGGCGCTGCCCCAGATGGAGACGGCGGAGCCGAAGCCGTCGATCGTCTGGAACTTGGTGGCGGTGTTGACCGTGATGTCCGCCGCGGCGGCGGGCGCGGTCGTCTTGGTGGCCGCGCTGCCGCTGGTGCAGGGGGCGCTCTGCGGTTGGGCAGTCCTGTTGCTGTCGTTCGGAGCGGTGCTCGCGGTTGACGCCGCT
Source organism: Actinoplanes derwentensis (assembly GCF_900104725.1). NCBI lineage: Bacteria > Bacillati > Actinomycetota > Actinomycetes > Micromonosporales > Micromonosporaceae > Actinoplanes > Actinoplanes derwentensis. Next base: position 2,624,191 of record NZ_LT629758.1, on the reverse strand, counting down.
GTGCAACTGATGGAGGTGGCGGGTCTTCCTGAAGCGGTGGCGGTGCCGGGGAACTGGGTGGAGCCGGGGGGCTGGGTGGAGACGGTGGCCGTGCTGGTCGTGTCGGTGATCTGGGTGTAGGCGATGCCCGAGCCGGCGGTGAGCAATCCGGTGATGGCGGCCGCGGCGATCGCGGTGCGCCGTCGTGCCGGTCGACGGTGTCCTGGGGGGCGTGCGGACGTTGTCATGACTTGCCTTTCGGGCCTGGGCTGCTGCGTAGTCGGTTGAGCTTTGGTTCGGACCGGGGGTAGGTCCAATGGGGGATGGATGCGAACGGTTGGTGATCATGTCAGGGCGAATGCGACCATACCCACTCGGCTACCGCCGTGGCGAGACGTGATCAAGGCAACAGCCGAGCAGGGTGGCGAGGAACCGGGGCGACGGGCTGGCCTTCGGTTACGCCCCGATTACGAGTCGAGGCCGCTCGTCACCTTCGCGCTGTCGTGAATCACCCGGACGGTCACGGAGCTGGCGCGAACTCCGGACCGTCCGGGTGGCTCACGACCGGTGAACGCTCCCTGCCAGCACCACGTTCGAGAGGAACCGCCCGCCGTGCAGGGTCTGCTGAGCCATGTTCATCAGGGCGTTGTGGTCGTCACACGCCCGCACAGTGGCGCACGCTCGCCGACGAGGCCGCGGACCCGCGCGGTAGTTCTGGCCGGCACTTTGATTTCGACGATCGGAATGACCAGGAGTCGATTTCGAAGAGATCCGCGTCATCGGGCCCGGTGTAGGTGAAGTAAACATCGTGGACGCCGGTGACGCCGTGGAGGCGTGCTGTCAGCCTCGTCCATGTGCCCGGTGGTGCGTCGACGGGGATGGTCGCGATCACGGGGGCGGTGCGCTCGTCGAGGCGAACCTGGATCTTTCCACCGGGCGTCAGCGGGAGCACGGTGGCGGTGAGCCTGGCGGCGCCGTCCCGTCGGAAGTCGACCGACGCGAGCGCCGTCCAGTCGCCGTTGTCGATGTCACTCACGGCCAGGTTCGGTGCTTGCGGGCCGAACCCGGGTGAGGGCTCGTCGATCTTCTTCGTCGCGATGCCCTGTTGCCACGCGATCGTCTCGGCCTCGATCGGACGGTACGGGTCGAGTGTGCGAACCCGGTCGACGCCGTCGTAGGTGCCGATCACCTCCTGGATCGTCCCGTCCTCGTTGAACGCCAGCTTGGCGATGTGCGGGCTGCGGAAGCCCTGGGTGGTGCCGCCGGTGACGCGCTGGTTGAGCGTCTGGGCGTGATAGGTGAAGTAGTACTGGCCCTTGAATTCGAACACCGACTGGTGATTGTTGCCGCCGGCTCCGAAGTAGGTGCCCGGGTTGCGGAAGATCACGCCCGCGTAGGTCTCGGGTGTCCAGGGACCCATCGGGTCATCAGCCATGAGGTATGCGATGGCGCCGGTCGGCGGACCGTTCGGGTCCACCGGGCCGGAGAACCCGAAGTTCGACGAGTACGAGTAGTAATACTTGCCCTGGCGTTTGAACATGTGGCTCGCCTCGAAAACGAGCGGTGCATCGATGACCTCCGCCGAGCCGACCGTGCTGACCATGTCGTCGCCGAGCTTGATGACCCGCGTGGACTTCGGGTGGTTCGTGTTCTCATAGCTGCCTGAGCGGTCGTCCCCGCCACCGCCGAAGTAGAGGTAGCCCTTGCCGTCGTCATCGATCAAAACAGCCGGGTCGAAGAGCCAGTTCCGGCCGTTCGAGGCTCCTGGCGTCGCGTTCGTGATGAGCAGGCTGCCGCGCTCATCGTGCCACGGACCGAGCGGCGAGTCGCCGACCAGGACGCCGGTGGATCCGCCGTTGTTCGCGAAGTAGAGGAAGAACCGCTCCTTGCCGTCGATGACCTTGCTCGTGACCGCGGGCGCCCACGACTCGCCCGCGTAGCGCTCGATCCCGTCCGGGCCGGCGACCGCGATCTCCCCGTGATCGACCCAGTTGACCAGGTCGTTCGAGGAGATGACCGTGATCGTCCTGATCCCGCTGTAGTTGTTGGCCGGGGAGATCCCGTCCGGTCCGGGATAGTAGATCTGCGTGTCGTTGGTCATGTACAGATACACCCGGTCGCCGTGGACGAAGGCGTAGGCGTCCGCGCCGAATTTGTGCGAGATGAGGGGGTTGCCCTCGCCCGGGATCTTGCCGAGCACCTCGATGGTTCTCGACGTCGTGTACTCCTCGAGGGCCACGTCGTCGACTTTGAAGTCCATCAGATGCGTGTCCGGATCGGTCGACGGGGTTGCCACCCAGGGCGTTTCGACGAAAATCCTGGCGGTCGTGACGTCCTGCGACGCGGGAATCACGAACGTGCCGCGGATGAGCCCCCACTGTCCACGCGTCACCGTCCCGGCGCCTAGACGGGCGAACGTCGAGCCACCGTAGTGCATGGTGAGGACGAACTGCTTGGTCGCTGGACTGCTCGGGTTCTCGTACTTCACCCGTGCCGTGACCGTGTAGATCTTGCCGGGCTGCACCGTGCCGGTGAGGTCCTGCATCGGGCCGGATCCGGTTTTCGGCCGGCCCGTGACCAGCATGGCGCTCGAGCCGGAGTAAGCATCGGTCGTGGACGACAGGGTGGCGCTGCCGGTCGTGTCGTTGGGGAACCAGCCGGCCAGGCCGTCCTCGAATCCGCCGTTCACGATGAGGTTCGAGTCGACCGCCCGGACCGGAGCCGCCGTAACGACCCCGGCGACCAGCATGAGACTAACCGTCACGAGCACGGTGAACATTCGGGGGATCTTTACTGGTAAGGGGTGCTCCACCGGATGACTCTCCTTGATCTCTGATAGGTGATCGGGTGATGAGATTCAGGGGTGTCCGGGTCGATCGCCCGGACAGGTCTTGGCGGCTAGATCCGTGCCCACCGTTGGCCGGCGCCGGTGTTGCACGTGGACATGACCATCGCGGTGCCGTTTGCCGTGGCGCCGCCGTTGAGGTCCAGGCACAACCCGTATGCGAGGTTGCTGATCGTCCCGTTCGCGTTGACGGTCCACTGCTGGTTGGGATTGCCGCTGCACTCCCACAGCTGCGCCGGGGTGCCTGCGGCAGTGCTTCCCAGCGGGGCGTCCAGGCATTTGCCGAGTACCCGCAATTCCCCGCCGGTGAGCGTCCACCGCTGGTTGGCGTTGCTGTTGCAGTCCCAGACCTGCAACCTGGTGCCATTGGCGTTGGAACTGTTCGGGACGTCCGCGCATCGACTGGCCGCCTCGCTACGTATCCGCCCGGTCGTGCCCTGGCCGGTGATCCGGTACGTGATCAGTGATCTGGCGGGCACGGCGGCGGTGAACGCCCCGCCGGTGACGGCTACGGCCGGTTGGACGGCCATGCTGTTCACTCCGTTGGTCAGATACGGCGTAGCGGTTCCACTCGTCACGCCGGTGTTCGGCAGCGCGTACGACACCTCGGTGGCGCTGCTCGACGCGTTCAGCGCCACCAGCACCAGCGAGCCGTCGGTGTTCTGGTAAGCGGACAGCCGCAGATTGCCGTCCGGAGTGGATGCGCCGATCCGAGTGGCGTTCGGCCGGATGAACCGGCTGTAAGAGGCCAGCGCCCACAGCCGCTTCGAGGTCCGGTACCCGTCCCCGTCCAGCTGGACGAGCCCGCGGGTGGTGCCGGTGGACGCGCCGTACCAGTACACGTACCCGTTGACGTTTCCGCTGGTGAGCGCGGTGTGGACCGCCTGAGCCACGGTGAATCCGTCGTAGCCGCTGCCGTCGTCCCAGCTCTCGTTCCAGGTGGTGCCGCTCGGTGACCACTCCGACATCCAGGTACGTCGGCCGCTCACCGGGAGTGGTGCCGTGGGCGCGCTGCTGTACGAGTGTCCGGTGTGAGTGGTGATCCAGCTGTGCGCCTCGGCATCGGCGGCGATCGCCGCGGTGAATGGACCCTGTGAAGTCCAGCCCACGGCGTCGCAGCAGGCCACCTTCAGCCCGGCCGCGCCGGCGATCGGTCCCACGATCTTCGTGAGCTCGACCGCCTGGGCCGGGGTGAACCGCATCGAGGAGTACGAGGTGGTGTAGTCGGGTTCGTTGGTGAACCCGAGATCGTTGATCGTGATGCCCTCCTGGGCATAGAAACGCGCGTACTGGACCAGGTAGTTCGCGTAAGCCCGCCGCCAGTCCCCGCTGCCGCACGCGGTGCCGGACAGGCCGCACAGCGTCCCGCCGTTGGACTCGTCGCCATTGGTCTTCATGTAGCCGGGCGCACTCCACGCATCGGCATAGAACCGGTTCACCCCGTATGCCTTGGCCTGTTGCGCCAGCCACACCTGACCGTCGTCGTCGCCGTTCCACACGTATCGCGGTGTCGCGCCCGGACCTCCGGGGTCGGTCGGCTGGATCGACGTCTTGCCGGCCGAACCGATACCCAACCTCAGGATGCTCAGCCCCGCGCCGCTGGTGCGACTCAACAGCAGGTCCAGCACTTCCCGCTGACGTTGGGCGGACAGGCCCTCTGAGCCGTGCATGATGGTCGCCCGGCCGAAGTGTTCGGAGAAGCCGAAGCCGTCGATCGGGCTGCAGGACATTCGTGCCGTTGATGGTTGCGTCCGACGCCGCGGCATACGCGGCGGACTGGCCCAGAGCAACGAGCCCACCCGCACTCAGCACGGTCATGGCTGCCAGCGCGCTCTGAAGTTGCCGTCTGATGTTTCGCGACATTCCTGCTTCCCTCCGTACCGAGGCCACGCGGCCATGGAACGAGCGAGTCGAGCGAGCTTCGGCTCGCGCGTCCGGGGCGGCGCGCGGCACTGACTGATATCGATGCTTGCGTGTGTCGGAATCGCCTCAGCGCTGCCGAACCGGCACGGGAATCAGAGGGCGACACCCGGCGCGCCGCTCGAGTCCACGGACCATCTAGGTGACCAGCGACCGTCATCCGGCAGGGGAGGGCCGGTGCGGCGGGTGGCCTGGGGCGCCGGCTTGGTTCGGGGCGTTGCAGCCCTCGCGTTTCAGCAGGCCGAATTGGTCTGGGTCAGCAGCCCGATCCGCCAGGGCGGGAAGGTGTAACCGGCGGTCGAGGCCGGGTCGAAGCCCTGATATGCGTAGCGCAAGCCGCACGGGTTGATGATCATGTTCTGGTCGTATCCAGCGCGGATCATCTCGCCGTGACTGATGTCCTTGGTCCATGCGGTGCCACCGAAGGCGACGTTGGTGGACCGCGCGAACGGATTGCTCCCGGTATCGGCCAGCGCGGTGAACGCCCCGTTGATCGCATCCGTGGTCCAGGACCGGAAGTACCGCTTGCCATCGGAGCCGATCGCTTCGACCAGCAGCAGGTATTCCTGGGCGCCGGCTATCTTGTACATGTTGCTCGCCTCGAACAGTTTGAACTTCGAGTCGGACAAAACGATGACCGGATCGCTCATGCCGTTGGGGAAGCCGGCCATGCTGGTCTGCGAGCGATAGAGATGGCCGTTGTTGTCCGAGGAGAACAGATGGCAGTTGACGCTGCCGCAGATCACCCACATGTCGACCCAGCTGCCGGATCCGATGTTCTGCTGGATGATCGAGGGCACGCCGGAGTAGAAACCCTTCGGAGCGGTCCATCCGGACGGGTTGGCAAGGTCCGTGTTGGTGGAGTAGGAGGCGTTCCCGCCAGTCTGGTAGACCAGGTACCACAGGCTTTGCGGGGCGAAGTAGAAGACCTGCGGGGCCGCCCGGTACCCGGTGCCGATGGCGGTCTCGTCCAGGTGGAACGGCGTGGCCGAATCGGCCGAGGACCAGTCGGTGAAGTTCAGGTACACCATGCTGTATTCGCCGGCCGAGTCGACCGTCGAGGCGAAGACGTGCCATCGCCCGTTGTAGTGGACGACCGACGGATCTTTGATCGACACCAGGCTGTGGCTGGAGTCTGATTTCGGCGCGATCAGGATGCCGCTCGAGCTCCACTGGTAGCTCCTCTGCATGGTGGCGGCTTGAGCGGGGTTCGCGGTGACGATGACGCCCGCGGCGAGGGCGACGACGGCAGTGGCTGCCAACCACAGCCGATGGGGGATGTGTTTCACGAGACCTCCGGGGAACGCGCGGCCGGACGGTGCCACAGACGGCCGGGGACGGTGGGGGACGGTGGTGGTGGCTCCCGCGGCTGAGCGTCGCTGAAGCCCGCTCCGGGTAGTGCTCGGCTGCGCCGTTTCGGGCGTTCAATGATCCGGACGCCTGGGGAATGGGCCGGGGCAGGTCGACAGCGGCGCTTCGTGGAGACTAATGGAGCCGATGTGGAGCCTGAAGCTGCGCGTTCAGGGAGCTCCGGTGGATGGCCGGGGTGCCCGGCAATCGCCATCAGAGGTGAGGGTTATGGCAGGTAGTTACCATTGGCCTCCCTGCTGCGGCAGGCGGGGAGCGCCGGTGCGAAAGAACTAATTCCTGACCTGCACGAAACATTAACATAGTATGTCGTTGATGTTTCGTCCAGAGCCTCCATCGGCGCGATAGGTGGGAGTGGACATAAGCTGCGGATCTCCCGCACTGCCAGGTGTCCTCGATCCGCGCGGGATCGCGGCCGATCAGCGCCGGCCCCCATGGTCGGGTAGCTCGCGACGGCGAGCTCGCGGGCCGTTGAGCGAGGTGTCGCCTAAGCCGGTGAGTCCGTCGTCCACGCCGACTTTCACGGTGACGAAGTTCCGTCCGGACGGGTGCCGATCACGGGAGCGTCAACAATCCGCACGCCGATTTCCTTCGTTGGAGGCTCCGGTGATGCGCTGCTCTCCCGTACGGGCAACTCGCTTACGGGGTTGATCCGCGTGGTTGCCGGACCATCCTCGGCTGCTTGCGCGTCCTGCCATCTGTTCTCACACTGCCACCGGTAGTTTCGGTCAGGTCGATCGGTGCGCACGGCCACTGCGACGTCACACCGGGACGATAGCGGACGCTACCGGGTCGGTCCGGCCCTCGGCAGACCCTCAGGATGAATCTCCATGGGGCGTGCATGCCACTCCACGAAAAGCTCCATGCACTGATCAGCGCGTGGAGAAGTATTTCGTTGATGCTAAAGATGTATTCGTTACGGCGTCTTGACATCGACGAAACCCGAGGCTTACGTTCCCAGTCACGAATCTCGATGCGCCGACGAAAGTTTCGCTCGCCTCACGATGAATACGGTGACTTCCCGTCAGCGCTGAAGACAGGACTGATATGAGCATCGAGCCGTCTATCGACACCCGTCCCGAGCCGCCGAGCGGCCGATGGCGCGACCCGCGTTTGTCCCCGGAGGATCGGGCACGGGCCCTGCTCCCCCTCATGTCGCTGGAAGAGAAGCTGGCACAGCTCGTCGGCGTGTGGGTCGGCGCGGACGCGTCCGGCGGGGGCGTGGCGCCGTACCAGGCCGAAATGAGCGGCGAGACGCCTGCGTGGGACTCGCTCATCCGTCACGGGCTCGGGCAGCTGACCCGGCCGTTCGGCACGGCCCCGGTCGAACCCGCAGCCGGTGCGCGGTCGCTCGCTGCAGCCCAAAGGCGGATCATGGCGGAGAGCCGTTTCGGTTTGCCGGCGCAGGTGCACGAGGAGTGCCTCACCGGGTTCGCCGCCTGGCGTGCCACGGTGTACCCGGCACCGCTGGCCTGGGGCGCCTCATTCGATCCCGCGTTGGTGGCGCAGATGGCCGGCGGGATCGGGCGGTCCATGCGGGCCGCGGGAGTCCATCAGGGACTCGCTCCGGTTCTCGACGTGACCCGGGACTACCGCTGGGGCCGCACCGAGGAGACGATCGGGGAGGACCCCTACCTCGTCGGCTCCGTCGGTGCGGCTTACGTCCGTGCGCTCGAGGACGCCGGCGTGGTGGCGACACTCAAACACTTCGCCGGCTACTCCGCCTCGCGTGGAGGACGCAACCTCGCCCCGGTGCCGATGGGCGTCCGGGAGTTGAATGACGTGATACTGCCGCCGTTCGAGATGGCGTTGCGGCTGGGCGGGGCCCGTTCGGTGATGCACTCCTACGCCGAGATCGACGGTGTTCCGGTCGCGGCCGACCGTGCACTTCTGAACCGGCTGCTGCGTGACGAGTGGGGCTTCCGAGGGACGGTGGTCGCTGACTACTTCGCCGTGCGATTCCTGGAAACGCTGCATGGTGTCGCGGACGGTGCCGCCGATGCGGCCCGGCTCGCTCTCCGCGCTGGCATCGACGTCGAACTTCCTACGGTCGACGCCTATGGTCCGCCGTTGCTCGAGGCGATCCGATCAGGCGCCGTCGAGGAGGCGCTGGTCGACCGGGCGTTGCTTCGAGTGCTGACCCAGAAGGCGGAGTTGGGCCTGCTCGACGCCGACTGGCAGCCCCTGGTCGATGATGCCGGAGAACTGCGGCTCGACGACGAAGCCGGGCGCGACGTCGCGTTACGTCTGGCCCGCGAGTCGATCGTGCTGCTGCGCAACACCGGAACCGTGTTGCCGCTGGCCACCGCCCAGCGGATCGCGCTGGTCGGCCCCGTCGCCGACGATCCGCTCGCCATGCTCGGGTGTTATTCCTTCCCGCTCCACGTCGGACAACGACACCCGGACCACGACCTCGGCATCAACGTTCCCACCCTCCGCGAGGCACTCAGCGATCTCGCTCCGCACCTGGTGTACGAGCAGGGCTGCACGATCACCGGCGACGATGCCTCCGGCATCGCCGCAGCCGTGGCCGCCGCAGCCGACAGCGACCTGTGCGTCCTCGCGGTGGGCGACCGGGCCGGCCTGTTCGGGCGGGGTACCTCGGGCGAGGGCTGCGACGCCGACGACCTGCGGCTGCCCGGCATCCAGTCGGACCTTGTGCGGGCGGTCCTCGACACGGGCACCCCGGTGGCGCTGGTGCTGCTGGCCGGCCGCCCCTATGCCCTCGGCCCCGAGGTCGCCACGGCCGCCGCCATCGTGCAGGCGTTCTTCCCCGGCCAACAGGGCGGCCAGGCTTTAGCCGAGATCCTGACCGGTGCCGTGAACCCGTCAGGACGGCTGCCGGTGAGTGTGCCGAGCAACTCTGGTGGACTGCCCACGACCTACCTGTCGCCGCCGCTGGGCCGCCGCAGCCAGGTGTCCTCGATCGACCCGACGCCCGCGTTCCCGTTCGGGCACGGCCTGAGCTACACCACCTTCGACTGGACCGACGCGCACGCGCTCAGTATTGAAGAGGTTCCGGTCGACGAGCCCGCCGTCTGGCCCGTCGACGGCGACGCGACGGTACGGATCACCGTCCGGAACACCGGCGAGCGAGACGGCGTCGAGGTCGTCCAGCTGTATCTGCACGACCCCGTCGCACAGACGACCAGGCCGGTGGTACGGCTGATCGGCTACGCCCGGGTCGCTCTGAAGCACGGCGAAGCCGCCTACGTCAGCTTCGCCGTGCCGGCCGACATGGCGTCGTTCACGGGCGTCGACGGCCGGCGCGTGGTCGAACCGGGCGACGTGGAGCTGCGGTTCGGCCGGTCGAGCGCGGACGCCGCGGCCACCGTACGGCTGCGGCTGGTCGGCGCCGAGCGCGAGACCGGAGCGCAACGGATGCTGGAGTCACGGGTCCGCGTCGACCGCCTGCCGGCCCTCGCGCCCGCGCGGCAAGGGCCGACGTCATGAACCCGGCCAAGGTGATCGACCGCGTGCCGGACACGCTCCGCCGGCCGCCCCGGACCGCGCATCCTGAACGAACCCGACGAAGAGGCTGGCGACACGCACTGCGCCGAGACTGGCAGCTGTACTCGCTGGCCGTACTGCCGCTGCTGTTCTTCGCGGTGTTCCGTTATCTGCCGATGCTCGGCAACGTGATCGCGTTCCGGCGCTACCAGCCCGGCGGTGAACTGGTCGGCGAGTACTGGGTCGGGTTGCACTACTTTCGGATGTTCCTCGCCGATCCCACCTTCTGGCAGGTCTTCACCAACACGATCATCATGGGCGCGCTCACCCTGCTGTTCTGCTTCCCGCTGCCGATCGTGCTGGCGCTGCTGCTCAACGAGGTCCGCACCCGCTGGCTCAAGGGCTTCGTGCAGACCATCTCCTACCTGCCGCACTTCCTGTCCATCGTGGTGGTGGCGGGTCTGGTCCTGCAGACGGTGTCCGTGGACGGCGTGATCAACCACGGGCTTGCCGCAATGGGGCACGACAAGATCGCGTTCATTCAGCAGCCCGGCTGGTTCCGCACGATCTACGTCTCCTCAGAGGTCTGGCAGACCGTCGGCTGGGGGACGATCCTCTATCTCGCCGCGCTCACCACCATCGACAGTGACCTCTACCAGCAGGCGCGGGTCGACGGCGCGAACCGGTGGCGGCAGACCTGGCACGTCACGCTGCCCGGGATCCGGCCCACGATGATCACGCTGCTCATCCTCAACATCGGCACGTTCCTGGCGGTCGGCTTCGAGAAGATCCTGCTGCTCTACAATCCGCTCACCTACCCGGCCGCGGACGTCATCTCGACCTACCTCTACCGCGTCGGTGTCGTCTCCGGCAGCTTCAGCTACGCGGCGGCCATCGGCCTGTTCGAGTCCGTGATCGGCCTGCTGCTGGTACTCGGCGCGAACACACTGTCCCGGCGCACGATCGGGACGAGCCTGTGGTGACCTCGGCCGCCATCCGACCAGCACGTAACGGGGTTCCGCAGGCGACCCGGGCGTACCGGGCCTTCCAGGTGATCAACGCGTTCGTGCTCACCGCCGTGGTGGTGGCCACGCTGTTCCCGTTCGTCAACATCGTGGCCCGCTCATTCAGTGGCGAGCACGAGATCCGTTCCGGGCAGGTGGTCCTGTTGCCGAAAGGCTTCAACCTGACCACGTACCAGCACGTCATGTCCGACGCGATGTTCTGGACCAACTACCGCAACACCGTGCTCTACACCGTGGTCGCCACGGCCATCGCGCTGGTGCTCACCACCTGCTACGCCTACGTGCTGTCGAAGCGCCATCTCAAGGGCCGTGGCGTGCTGGTCGGCATCGCGGTGTTCACGATGTTCTTCAACGGCGGCCTGATTCCCAACTACGTGCTGGTCAGCACGCTCGGGCTGCGCAACACCCTGTGGGCGATCGTGCTGCCGAACGCGATCAGCGTGTTCAACCTGCTGGTGATGAAGGCGTTCTTCGAGAGCCTGCCGGTCGAACTCGAGGAGGCCGCGGCCGTCGACGGCTGCGGCACCTACCGCACCCTGCTGCGGATCGTGCTGCCGCTGTCCAAGGCGGTGCTCGCCACCATGTTGCTGTTCTACGCGGTGTCGTTCTGGAACTCGTGGTTCTCCGGGTTCCTTTACATGGACCGGCAGGAACTGTTCCCGGTCACCGTCTATTTGCGCAACCTGATCGCCGGCGCCACCGCGGGCTCGGACAACAGCACGGCCAGCGATACCGCGCTGCAGATCGCGGCGAGCATCCAGGCCGTCACCATCGTCCTCACCATGCTGCCGATCCTGCTCATCTATCCCTTCATTCAGAGGTTCTTCGTCTCCGGCGTCACGCTGGGCGCCGTCAAGGGCTGACTTCTCCGCCTTCTCAAGGAGTTCCGATATGTATCATTTCACCCGACGTCAGATACTGGCCGCGGCCGGTGCGGCCGCCGCTGCCACGGTGGCCGGCTGTAGCAGCGATGACCCCGACAGCGACAGCAGTAGCCTCGACAGCAATCGCGTCGGGGCCATGGACGCCTACGCGGTCGGCAACCAGTTCAAGGCCGCTGAGCCGCTCACCTTCTCGATCATGATGCTGAGCAATCCGGGTTACCCGTACAAGGCGGACTGGCCGTTCTGGGCCGAGTTGAGCAAGCGCACCAACGTCACGTTGCAACCCACCGTGGTGCCGCTCAGCGACTACAACCAGAAGCGCAGCGTGGTGGTGGGCGCCGGCGACGCCCCGATGATCATCCCGAAGACCTACCACCCGGACGAGGAAGCGTACATCGCGGGCGGCGCGATCATCCCGGTCAGCGACTACGTCGACCTCATGCCGAACTACTCGGCCCAGGTCAAGCAGTGGAACCTGCAGGGCAACCTGGAGGCGATCAGCCAGCAGGACGGTAAGTACTACCTGCTGTCCGGCCTGCATGAGAACGTCTGGCAGGACTACTCCCTCGCGATGCGCACCGACATCCTGGAGAAGCTCGGCCTGGCGGTGCCGACGACCTGGGACGAACTGACAACGGTGCTCCGGGCGATGCGGCAGGCATACCCCGACCGGTACCCCTTCTCCGACCGGTGGAGCACCCCGCCGAACCCCGGCGCGAACAACCTCGTCGGTCTGCTCGGCGCGGCCTACGGCACCTACGCCGGCTGGGCCTACCAAAGTGCCTTCTGGGACGCCGCCGCCGGTAAATTCGTCTTCAGCGCGGCCATGGACCAGTACAAACAGGTGCTGCAATACCTGAACACGCTGGTGGCCGAGAAGCTGCTCGACCCGGAGAGCTTCACCCAAACCGACGACAACGCCCGGCAGAAATTCGCCAACGGCAAGTCGTTCGTGATCAGCTGCAACGCCCAGACGCTGGTCAACGAATGCCGCAAGGACATCGCGAAGATCCCCGGGGCGACGGTGGTCAAGATCCCCCTGCCGACCGGGCCGATGGGGCCGTCACTCGAAGGCCTCAGCCGACTGGAAAACGGCATCATGATCAGCAGAAAGGCGCGAGAGAGCAAGAACTTCGTCGCGATGATGCAGTTCATCGACTGGCTGTGGTATTCCGACGCGGGCAAGATGTTCACCAAGTGGGGTATCGAAGGGCAGACCTACAACGGCAGCGTCGCGGACGACAGTTTCAAACTCGCGCCGGACGTGAAATGGGCCGGGATCAACCCCACGGCCCCCAGGGATCTGCAGGTCGACTACGGCTACTCCAACGGCGTTTTCGCGTACGCCGGCAGCACCAAGCTGCTGAACTCGCAGTTCTCCGATGAGGAGAAGGCCTTCCAGGCGGAGATGAACAAACGCCAGATCCGGCCGGTGCCGCCGCCGCACCCGTTCAGCCCTGAGGAACGCGAGCAGGCCAGCTTGTGGGAGACCGGGCTCAAGGACCACGTCAACCAGCAGAGCGTCAAGTTCATCCTGGGCCAGCGGCCGTTCAGCGAATGGGACGCCTACCTCGCCGAGCTCAAGGGCAAGAACATGGACCAGTACATCGACCTGGCGAACAAGGCGTACGACCGGTTCAAGAAGAGCAATCCCTGATCGGATTCCCCGGCCGGGCCGCGTCGAGTCGCGGCCCGGCCTCTGCGTACGCGAAGGACGACGATGCTCATTCATGTTCCCGAAACACCGTGCGGCCGGCTCGGCGACGCTTGGCGCACCTGCGTCGGCACCGGGAGGTTCGAGCTCGCGCTGCGGCGCGACTACCAGGACTCCCTCGCGCTGCTCCAGCGTGACATCGGCTTCCGGCACATCCGCGGGCACGGCCTGCTCAGCGACGGAGTCGGCATCTACCGGCCCTACGAATATCAGGGCGTCCGCCAGGTCCGGTACGCGTTCACCTACCTCGACCAGGTCGTCGACGCATATCTCGAGCTCGGCATCAAACCGTTCGTCGAACTGGGTTTCATGCCGTCCGAACTGGCCTCCGGCGACCAGACGGTCTTCTGGTGGCACGGCAACGTCACCCCGCCGAGATCCTGGACCGAATGGGCGGCCCTGGTCCGCGCGACCGTCACGCACCTGATCGACCGCTACGGTCTGGACGAGGTACGCGGCTGGCCCATCGAGGTGTGGAACGAACCCAACCTCAAACAGTTCTGGCAGGACGCGGACGCCGGCGCCTATCACCGGTTGTACGAGATCACGGCGAACACCATCAAGGACATCGACGGCAGCCTCCAGGTCGGCGGGCCCGCCATCTCACCCGGCGAGGACGACTGGCTGCTGCGCTTCGCCTCGTTCGTCACCGATCGCGAGGTGCCGATCGACTTCGTGAGCCGGCACGCGTACACCTCAGGCCCGGCCCAGCAGGTCCCGTTCGGCGTCCACCAGACACTGGAACCCGCATCCCGGCTCCTGGAGCAGTTCGCGCTGCCGCGGCAACAGCTGCGCGGCACCCCGTTGGCCGGCCTGCCGGTGCACATCACCGAGTTCAACTCGTCCTACCGGCCGGACAACCCGATCCACGACACGGCGTTCAACGCCGCCTACCTCGCCCCGGTGATCGCGGCCGGAGGCGAGGTGGCCGACTCCTTCGCCTACTGGACGTTCAGTGACATGTTCGAGGAGGAAGGGGTACCGACCGCGCTGTTCCATGGCGGCTTCGGCCTGCTCACCCACCGCCAGATCAAGAAACCCACCTACCACCTGTATGCGTTCATGGCGCGGATGGGCGATCAGATCCTGACGCGCGGCACCGACCACCTGGTCACCGTCGACGACACCGGTCGTGTCACGATCCTGGCCTGGTCGCCGGTGGACCACACCGGCACCGCGTCACCCGGCCACCACCCGCTGCAGCTCTCCGTCCCGGTCTCGGCCCCCGGCGCGTCCTCTGCCTTCGTGCTGCGTTCGACGGTCGACGAGGAGCGAGGCAACGCCTGGACCGCCTGGTGCGAAATGGGGCGTCCACGGTCACCCCGGCCGCGCGAATTGGAGGTCCTGCGTGAGGCAGCCGAGCCGGCACGCAGCCACCGAAGCCTGCCGCTGGTCGACGGCCGGGTGACCCTCGACGTGACCTTGAGCCGGCACGAGGTGACCCTGCTGGAGATCACCCCGGTAGTCGACGAGACCCCACCGTGGTACGACGAGCGACGACTACTGGGTGCCGATCCCACGGCGGAACCCTTCTCATGAGCGGCGCCGGGGTGGGGGAGCGATTCGGTGCCGGACCTCTCGCCCGTGTCATGGCTCTGATCTATCACCTGCTCACCGTCGAGTTGCTTCTGCTCGCCACGGCCGGGCCCGGACTGCTCGCCCTGGTGCTGCTCGACCGGGACCCGAGCAATCTGCCGCTGGCCGCGGCATGCGCGCTGCCTGCCGGTCCCGCGCTGTCTGCCGCGCTCTACGCGCTGCACCACGGGCGGCTCGACCTGACCGACCTGCGGCCGGCTGCCCTGTTCTGGCGGGGGTACCGGCGCAACGCCCGAGACGTGCTGCCGATCTGGGCGATCTGGCTGCTCTGGATCACCGTGCTCACGATGAGTCTGGCGAACCTTTCCGTCACGGGTCTGTCCGAGTGGTGGGTCGGGCCCCTAGCCCTGATCGCGGTGGCCGCGACGCTCTGGGCACTGAACGCCCTGCTCATCACGGCTCTGTTCGCCTTCCGCACCCGAGACGTTGCGCGCCTGGCCGCACACTTCCTGGTCCGGACGCCGGGCGTCACAGCAGGCAGCGGCTGCCTGCTGGTTCTCGCGGTCGCCGCCATCCTGCTCTGGTCGGAGGCGGTGCTGGCCCTGCTGGGTTCGGTGTTCCTGCTAGCGCTGCTGCACAATTGCCGGCCGATGATCGCCACCGTGCGGCATGAGTTCACCGAGTGAGTCTGCCCGGACCAGCGGCGTCGCCGTTGCGCCGAGAAAACGACCCTGGCACGGTGGTCCCGGCAGATTTGGACCGATGGCCACCGGCTCAGTAGATCGGGCGGCCCTTGGCGTCGGGTACGCCGGACTTGCGAAAGAAGTATGTGTTGATCTGGTCGCGCCACTCCTCGGCGCTGCGCACCTGCTCCTCGAGCAGCGCAACCACCCGGGTGAACAAGGCCGGATCGACCAGTCCGTCCAGCTCGTGCCACTGCTGGCGCATCTCGGCCACGCGCTCGGCACCGGCGAAGTGGGTGTCGTAGATGTGCTGGATGACCGTGGAGCCGTTGTGCAGGACGTGCCGGAAGCCGACGTGGTGGAAGAACAGCAGCAACTCGTCGGGGCAGTCGTCGAGTGATTCGTAGATCTGCGACCACGGCTCGGGATATTGGCCCGTGAAACCCGTCCCGGACGCGCGGGTGCGATCCACCCCCACGCCGTCGCGATCGGCGAAATGGTAGGTCCCCCACGGGGTGTACTCGTAGCCGTCCACATCGGGTCCGTAGTGGTGACCAGGGCGCACCATGAAACCGATACCCAGCGGCGCGGTGTACTGCTCGTAGGTGCGCCAGGAATCGTCCATCAGCAAGTGCAACGTGCGCCGCACCGGCTCCGCGTCGTCACCGGTGGCCGGGTTGAAGGTGAGTCCGATCCATTCGTCCAACAGCGCAGTCGGATCCGCCGTGGGTTGCCATGCCAGCCGCCCGGCCGCGTACAGATTGGCCTGGGCTAGTGGATGTCCCGTCCAGAAATGGTCGGCGCCTGCGTTCGATACGGCGACGAACCCGCCGCCACCCGCGACGATGTCGGCCACCGTGGAGCCATCGGGCCCGTGTGGAGCGAACCGCAACACGCTGCTCCACAGGGGTCCGAGATAGCAGATGTGCCGTTGCTGGCCGGTGTACTCCTGGGTCGCCTGCACCTCGACGGCGACCCGGGTGGCAGGCATCGCGGCGATCACCGGCGACACCGGCTCCCGAACCTGAAAGTCCATCGGCCCGTGCTTGACCTGCACGATGACGTTGTCCCGGAAACGGCCGTCCAGCGGTACGAAATGGTCGTACGCGGCGCGGGCCCGGTCGGTGGACCGATCCCGCCAGTCCTGGCGGTGGTTGTAGACGAACGCACGCCAATGCACCACTCCACCGAATGGCGCCACGGCGTCGGCGAGCATGTCGGCTCCCTCGGCGTGGCTACGTCCGTACGCGAACGGACCCGGCTGGCCCTCCGAATCGGCCTTGACCACGTACCCGCCGAAGTCGGGAATCGCTTCGTAGACCCGTCGCGTCGCACTCGCCCACCAATCCCGCACAGCCGGGTCCAGCGGATCGGCGGTCGCCAGAGCGCCCAGTACGATCGGCGCTGCGAAGTTCACGGACAGGTGCACACGCACGCCGTACGGCCGAAGCACGCGCGCGATCGCCGCGACCTCGCCGAGTCGATCGGTCAGCAGGTGTGTCTCGGCTCGGTGTACATTGACGTTGTTCACTGTCGCGGCGTTGATGCCGCAGGCCGCCAGCAGTCGGCCGTAGGCCTGTACCCGGGCCAGGTCCCGACGTGGCAGGCCGTCCTGCCAGAACAGCGAACCGCCGGCGTATCCCCGCTCGACCTGGCCCATCACCGGATGGGCGTCGACATTGTCCCAATGGTTGATCATGCGCAGGCGCATCGCCGGGCGATGTATCGCAGCGCCCAGGCCGGATCCGAATGCTGACTCACCCAGCCGGACGACCTCGAACAGCCCGTAGAGAAGGCCGCGCGGCTCATCGGCCAGAACGACGGTGACCTCTTCGCGCCGCGTCAGCACGAAACCCTCGCCTCCCAGCGCTTCGGGCGCACCGCGCCATCCGTACTGCCAGGTGGCGATAGCGGCGTCACTGCCCAGGAACGGATGTCCGGCATCCGCCGCCGTAGGCATCGCCGGCAGGGCGCCCGTGAGTGCAAGCACGAGGTCGAAACGCTCACCGGCCTGGTCCTGCCGGTGTCGTACCTGTCCACCGAACCGGGCGCAGGCGACGGTGATCTCCTCTCGCACCGTCTCGACCAGCATCCCGTCGCCGAGCACCAGCACGCGGCGTGCCCCAATCGCGCGAAATGCCTCAGGCGGCAACCACGCCGGATGCGCGGGAGTTCGGTCGGACACGGTCATCAGGGCTCCTCAGGTGTCAGGTGGGGTGAAGCTTCTCAATCTGCCGCACGGGATCCGGCGGGTCAAGCGGCTCCATGGGGTGCCCTGATGTCTCCACGGCAAGGTTCATTCGCACTTCGAAAGGTTTTAGAAATAGTTCCTTGATGTTACCGAATGATTCTGCGAGCATGACTCTGGCAGCACGATGCCGATCCATATGAACCAGAGAAGAGCCTTTGACAGGCCACGGACACCCGGCGTGCTCGTCGCCGCCTTGGCCGGCATCCTTCTGGTGACCACAGGGCCAGCCGCCGGCCATTGGCGATTTAGCCGGCGAACCCTTTCGCCGGCGCCGCCATCGTGACCTTCCCCGGCCCCGCGTGGATCACCTCGATCAGCCGCAGCGAGGTGATCCGGTACGACCAGACTTGAGCATCGAGCCGCGCCACCTGCAGTACCTCTACCCGGACGTGGACCTGACCTCCACCGCGTCGTACACGTTCCTGCCCTGGTGTCTCGGCCTGCTCACCGCCACGACCTGCCCACCTCTAGGAGAAGACCAATGAACCCTGCCCCCGCCGCAGTGGCGGCGATCCTCCCGCTGTTCGCCATGACGCCCGCCGGCGCGGTGAGCGTGGACCGGCCCCTGGCCGCCGCGGTCATCGACGCCACCACCCGATACCAGCGCATCGACGGCTTCGGCATCTCGGAGGCATTCGGTACAGCGAACCAGCTGCGCTACCTGGGCGACACCCCGGTACAGCGGCAGGCGCTCGACATGCTGTTCGACACCTCCACCGGGGCGGGCTTCAGCATCCTGCGCAACCTGATCCCGTCCGACCCCGCGCACACCATGACGCCGGTGGCGCCGGCGAGCCCGTCCGACCCACCCACCTATGTGTGGGACGGCACCAGCGACGCCACCGACTGGGGCCAGCTCTGGCTGGCCAAGAAGGCGAGGGAGTACGGCGTCACCAGGTTCTACAACAACGCCTGGAGCGCTCCGGGCTACATGAAGACGAACAACCACGAGGCCAACGGCGGGATGTTGTGCGGTACACCCGGCGCCGTCTGCGCCAGCGGCGATTGGCGCCAGGCCTACGCGGACTACCTGGTCCAGCACGCCAAGAACTGGGCGTCGGTCGGGCTGACCCCCGCCGCCCTCGGTTTCGTGAATGAGCCGAACTACGTCGTCGGCTATTCCAGCATGGACTTCACCCCGGCCCAGGCCGCCGACTTCGCCAAGGTGCTCGGTCCCACCATGCGTGCGTCAGGTCTGCCCACCCGGATCACCTGCTGCGACGCCATCGGCTGGAGCGACCTGCCCAACTACACCAGCGCGGTGCTGTCCGATCCCGCGGCCCGGCAGGCAGTCGACGTGTTCACCAGCCACGGATACGCCACGCCACCGGACTCACCGGTGGCCACCGGCCGCAAGCCGGTGTGGCAGACCGAATGGTCCACCGGGCGGGGCGCCTTCAACACGGCCTGGGACGACGGCAGCACCCAATCCGGGTTCACCTGGGCCCAGAACATCCTCACCGGCCTGACCGAGGCGAACCTCAACGCCTTCCTCTACTGGTGGGGAACGTCGGTCAGCGCCAGCAGCAACAGTTCTCTGATCCTGCTGAGCGGGACGACGCTGATCCCCGCCAAGCGCTATTTCGCCTTCGTGAACTTCAGCCGATTCATTCGGCCCGGCGCGGTTCGGATCGGAGCGAGCAGCCCACAGCAAAGCCTCGAGATGGCCGCGTTCCGCAATGTCGACGGCAGCCGCGTCGTCGTGGCGCTCAACACCGCGACCACCGACGCCACCACCTCCTACCGCCTGCGCGGCAGGGGAGCGGCGCGGGGCTGCCCGGTGACCCCGTACCTGACCAACAGCGACCATGACACCGCAGTCCAGGCGCCGCTCTGCCTGCATCGTGGCAGCTTCACCGCCACGGTCCCGGCGCGCTCGCTGGTTACCTACGTGATCGACGAAACCAGCCGGTGACCCGGGCAGCACGCCGGGTGTGTCGCCTGCCCGGGTGCCCCTGCTCACCGCCGGCCGGGGGCCGCGGTGCTCTCCCGCACCACCAGCGTGGTCGCCAGTTCGACGCGGGGCTGCTCCGGACGCTGCCCCGCAGCCAGTGCGAGCACCATGGCCCCGGCAGCGGCCCCCATGTCGGCCAGTGGCTGGCGGACGGTGGTCAGCGGCGGCCCGCACCACTGAGCGTTCGGGATGTCATCGAAGCCGATGACGCTGAGATCCTCCGGGATCCGCAGACCGTGGCGCCGTGCCGCCTCGTACACGCCCAATGCCTGCAGATCATTGCCACACAGCACAGCGGTCGGCCGGTCCGGGCGCGTCAGCAGATCCTCGCCGTGTTCCAGCCCATCGGCAAACGAGAACAACCCCAAGCGCACAAGCCGGTCATCCAGCCCGACTCCAGCCGAGTCCAGCGCAGCCCGGGCACCCTCAAGCCGCGCCCGACCCGACAACCGGTCGAGCGGCCCAGAAATCACGGCGATGTCCCGGTGGCCGAGATCGAGGAGATGCTGGGTCGCCACGATCCCGCCGCTCCAGTTGGTGGCACCCACCGAGGGCACGTCGTGCGACGGCTGCCCCGTCGGGTCCAGCGCCACCAGGGGAATCCCGCTCGCCGCCAGCAGACTGTGCTCCTCGGGAGCCACATCGAAATGCGCGGTGATCACGCCGGTCGGCCGCCGGGCCAGCAGGTCGGCCGCCCAGGAACGGCCCAGTGCAGCCTGCGAACCGACGTCGGTGAAGCCCACCGCCAGTTTGTGGAGACCGACGACCCGCTGGACGCCATGCAAGATCTCGATGGCCAGGTTGCTCTGCATCCCGTAGAACACGACCTCCACGCTGGCCGCCGCGACTACCATTTCCGGCCGGCGATACTCGTGTTCCCGCAGCACGGACTCCACCCGGCGCCTGGTCTCGGACGCGACCCCGGAGCGCCCGTTGAGCACCTTCGACACGGTCGGAGCGGACACGCCTGCCAGTCGCGCGATCCGCGCAACGGTCATCTCGCCGCGCCGCCGTCCGCGCCGAGTGCCGGGCGCACGTGGGGCAGCGCCGGTCGCCGGTTGCGGCGTCTCGGTGTCGGATCCGGAAGCCGTCCGCCGTAGGTGCCTCGGCGATTGGCCGGTAGGGGCAGCGCGTTGCCGGCGCTTCGCGTCGCGCTCCGCCAGCAGCCGGTCGCGAATCTGTTCGGCCTCGGCCTGCGCGTCAGGGCCGGCCGGAATTGTCTCGGTTAGATGAATTCGCTTCCCTGTGATCGGGTCGACGCCGGCGTAGACCCGCACGCGCAACGATCCGCTGGGAAGCGTCTCGATCTCACCACGCGGCTGCCGCGTGGATGCGGTCGAATCCTCCATGGAGCCACCGTAACACGAAATTCTGGCTCCACGACTGCGCAGTTTCTGCTGCTCGCCGTGCCGCAAGTGGGCATGCGGCACGGCGAGCATCGCGGGTGGTCCGCCGCGACAGGGCGGTAGCGGCTCACGCCCACCGTCGGTGAGCACGGTTTGAACGGCTACCGGTGAAGAGATCCCTCATGCGCAATCACGGATGCCGATTCAACCTGGTTGTTAGCGCTGCAGTGTCAGCAAACCGGGTCGGTACGGCATCGTGTCGTAGTTGCTGTACGAACCGGGGGCATGTCCTTGGTAGAGCAACTGCAGGTTGCACGGGTCGACGGCCATGGTCTGGTCAGCGGTCGCTCGGACCAGATCGCCGTGGCTGATGTCGTTGGTCCAGGTGGCGCCGCTGTTCGCCTTGCCGGCGAACGGGTTGCTCTGGGTAGCGGCCTGCGGCTTCCACGACCCGCTCAGGCTGGTAGCGGTGAACGACCGGAAGTAGCGCCCGTTCGCCCCCATCGCCTCAACGATCATGAGGTACTGGTTCTGACCCTGCACCTTGTACACCTGGACCGCTTCGAACAGGTTGCTTTTGGTGTCGCTCATGATCGTGGTGTAGTCGGTGCCGAAGTCGCCGGGGAAGTCGCCGATGGGCATGCTGGCTCGGTAGATCTTGCCGTTGTCACCCGCGAAGAACAGGTACATCTTGGTGCTGTCGCCGATGATCGTCTGATCGATCGGGCCGGTGCCTGAGCCGGTGATGCTGCCGGAGAACAGCGGTTTTGCAGCAGACCAGCCGTTGGGGTCGGTCGGGTCGCTGGAGGTTCGATAGGAAAACGCGGTCGCGCCCCACTGGTAGGTGAGCACCCAGATCTTCTTCGGCGCGAAGTAGAACAACGTTGGAGCGACCGCACTGGACGACATACCGGTCTGGCTAACCGAGGCCATATCCGACCAGTCCTTGAACAAGCCGAAGTTCATCGAACCGTACGACGACCCGCTGTCGTGCGACGACGCGTAGACCAAGTGCTTGCCCTTGTAGGGCACCGAGGTGAAGTCCTTGAGCGCCACCCACCCCGACTTCGGGGTCGCCAACGCCCCCGTCGACTTCCAGCGATACTTCGACGGCAGGGCGCATGAAGCCGAGGCGCTCGTCGGTGTGGCTGTCTTGGCGGCGGCGCTGCTGGTGAGGCAGGAGGTTTTCTGAGGGCGGGCGGTGCTATTGCCGGTCGGAGCGGTGCTCGCCGTCGAGGTCACTGTGCAACTGGCTGAGGCGGGGGCAGTCTGCGAAGGCGGGGTCGAGACGTAGGCCGAGCCGTGGGCTGTATTTGGTGGCGGGGCAGAGGCGGCGACCGTGCTGATGGTTGCGCCCGTGGTCTGGGTGTAGGCGATGCCCGCGCCGACGGCGAGTAGACCGCTGATGGCGGCCGCTGAGATTGCGGTGCGCCGTCGTGCCGGTCGACGATGTCCGGGGGGACGTGCGGACGTTGTCATGACTTGCCTTTCGGGGGGCCAGGACCGTTGTGTAGTCGGTTGAGGCGTGGCCGAGCGGGGGCTCGGGCGGGGTGGGTCCGATGGGGGAGGTATGCGACCGGTTGGTGATCATAAAGTCTGGTGCCCTCCATGATCCAATAAAGGTCGCACCCGTCAATGCTTTCGTGAGCACCGGCATCCTGCCTGTGCACTTCAGCCCCCGGTGTCGTGCATCGCGGACCCCTCTTAGAGGGCGTTCGATTTGCGATTTATCTACTAGTATGTACCTCTCCAGGTAGGTGTTGATTCGTCCGTTATGCGGCGGCTGACGTTGTCGAGCATCGCGATGTGGATCATGGCTTCGGAGCTGTCCGGGCGGGTCTCGTAGTCGCGGGCGAGTCTGCGGTGCAGCATCAGCCAGCCCAGGCTCCGTTCCACCACCCAGCGCCGTTTCACGACGTGGAAGCCGCGGGTTTCGGTGTTGCGGGGTACGACCTCGGCGTCGATACCCAGCGTGGCGGCGTGTTCGATGAACTGGTTCTTGAAGCCGGCGTCCACCCAGGTCTTGGTGACGCTCGGGTAGTCGACTTTGAGCTGGTCCAGGACCTGGATACCAGC
Organism: Actinoplanes derwentensis; assembly: GCF_900104725.1. NCBI lineage: Bacteria > Bacillati > Actinomycetota > Actinomycetes > Micromonosporales > Micromonosporaceae > Actinoplanes > Actinoplanes derwentensis. The sequence continues at coordinate 2,601,160 of NZ_LT629758.1, read as the reverse complement.
ACGGTTCTCGGTCACGGACGCGGCCATGACGATGACGACCAGCAGAAGACCCAAGGTGTCTGTGACTACGCTCCGCTTACGGCCGACGATCTTTTTCGCGGCGTCGGTTCCCTGCGTCGCGGTCGGCGGGTTGGTGGACGTCTTCACGCTCTGTGTATCGATGACGGCGGCGGTGGGCTGCGGATCACGGCCTGCCTTGACTCGTGCGAGGGCAGTCAGATCGACGTTGAGCTGGGCGAAGACGCCTTCGTCGCGCCAGGCGGCATAGTAGAAGTACACCGTGGTGTGTGGCGTATATCGGGATGGAGCGTGCGTCATTCAGCCCGCCAGAGCATGGCCAAATAGCCATTCACGTGGTTGATGGTGCGTATCCGGCACACCGCAAATAGGTCATGGCATGACAGCAATTCCTCGAATGCCCTCTGAGCTGAGCAGTCTTAGCGAGGGGCTGGCCGCCTGACCGCGCCCAGCCCCTCGCTGTGAACGACACGGGAATGTCTGCTCACCTCGTCAGCGGCCGACTACCGGCACCACGACGCATGGCTGCCCGTCAAGGACGGCGTACTTCCCGGAGACGGCGGTCATGACCAGCCGCACCAAGCAGATTGGTCAACAGGCCAGCCGCGACCGCGGCGATCGTCGCCAAGTGTCGCGGAAGGATCGATCCCGCTCCACACGGGTGTTGCGTACGGCAATCGCCACGCATCAACTTCTCCAGTGTGGTCGTCATCGGCGCCGTCAAGGTCCCGCAGCTCACAGCAGGGTGCGCCAGTAGTCCCAGAACTGGACGCCGATCAGTACGGTCAGGATCAGCAGCCACAGCAGCGGGACTGTGCTGTGTATTCGCACCAGCAGATCGGTGACCCGGCGCGGGGCACGCAAGTGGCCACGTTCGGCGTTGTAAAGCGTCAGATACGAGAAGACCACGATCATGACGATCCACACCACCATGCAGTATGGGCAGAGCGCGCCGATGCGATACAGGCTCTGGAAGAACAGCCAGTGCACGAACCCGACCCCGAACAACGCACCGCCTTGCAAGGCGAGCCACCAACAGCGCGGAAGCCGGGCCCCAGCCAGCACCGCCGCGCCGGAAGCGGCCACCACGGGAAAGGCGGCCACACCGATCAGCGGGTTCGGGAACCCGAACACCTCCGCCTGGGTGGTTGTCATGATCGACCCGCAGGACAGGATCGGGTTGATCGAGCAGCTCGGGGTGTAGGACGGGTCCTTGAGCAGCGCCACCTTCTCGACGATCAGCACGAACGCTGCGAGGGCGCCGGCCAGGCCGCCGACGGTGAGGATCCAGCCGATCAGCCGGTCGGTGAGCGCCGGCTGATCATCGTGGTGGTCGCCGTCCACCTGGGCGGCGATGTCGGCGGTGGCCGTCACGGGGCGAGCGCGTTGTCGATGGTGGCCTTGAGCGCTTCGTAGGTGGGCTGCTCGGTGTACTTCTCGCCGTTGACGAAGAACGTCGGCGTGCCCTGGACCCCGAGTGCCGTGCCGTCGGCCGCGTCGGACTTGACCCGTTCGGCGACCTCTGGGCCCGCCACGTCGGCCTTGAACTTCGTCATGTCGAGGCCGAGCTCGCTCGCGTACTGCTCGAAGACCGGCGCCCGGGACTGCTCGGTGTGGCCCCACGCGGCCTGGTTGTCGAACAGTTTGACGTACATGTCCTCGAACTTGCCCTGACGGGCGGCAGCCTCAGCGGCGTGGGCGGCATTGAAGGCGTTGGGGTGGCTGGCGATCGGGAAGTACCGCACCACGTAGGTGATCTTGTCGCCGTACTCGGCGCGCAGCTTCTCCACGCCGGGGTAGGCGGCACCGCAGGCCTCGCACTCGAAGTCGAGGAACTCCACGACGGTGACCTTGCCGTCGGCGGCCGTGGACAGGCGGTGGCTGTCGTCGCGGACCACCTGAGTGGCCTCCGCGGACTTCGTGGGCTTGGCCGGCCCGGTCCCGGCCCGGCGGCCCCTTTGCGGTGCCGACGTGTCCTGCACGATGACACCCCGAACGTAAGTGCCGCCTACCGCGTCGACGCCGGCCCGCAGCAGTCGCAGCCGGGCGCGCATCCGCACACATCACCGGTCCCAGGGGCCTGCGCGGCCGGAACCGGGACGGCGCAGCAGCCGTCGCCGCGCCAGGCCTCCCGGCCCTCCTTCACCGCGACGGCAGCGATGATCAGGGCGGCGGCCGGGTCGGCCCAGGACCAACCGAACAAGCTGTTCACGGCAAGACCCACGAGCAGGACCGCCGAAAGATACGTGCAGAGCAGCGTCTGCTTCGAATCGGCGACCGCCGACCGGGAACCCAGCTCACGGCCGGCCTTGCGCTGCGCGTACGAGAGCCCCGGCATGATCGCGAGCGACAGCGCGGCCAACGCCAGCCCGACCGACGAGTGCTCGGCCTCGGCCCCGCCGATCAGCGCCCGCACCGACTCGACACTCACATAGGCGGCGAGGGTGAAGAACGAGACCGCGATGATCCGCAAAGCGACTTTCTCGCGGGCTTCGGGATCACGGCCGGCGAACTGCCAGGCGACGGCGGCCGCCGAGGACACCTCGATCACCGAGTCGAGACCGAAACTGATCAACGCCGTCGACGACGCCATCGTGCCGGCGGTGATCGCGACAACCGCCTCGATCACGTTGTAGGTGATGGTCGCGGCGACCAGTAGCCGGATCCGGCTACTGAGCTGCGCCCGCCGCTGCGGCGACGGCTCGGCGGTGGCGATCTGGATCAACGGGCGGCTCATCAGCAGCAGCCCTTCTCGGCCGCGTCGGGGCAGGCGGCCGGGTCGACGGCCAGCACCACACCGAGCAGGTCACCCAGCGCGTGCGCCAATCGGCGGTCGGCCAGCTCGTAGCGCACTCGCCGACCTTCGGGCACCGCGACCACCAAGCCGCAGCCCCGCAGGCACGTCAGATGGTTCGACAGGTTTTGCCGGGTCGTGCCCAGCCTCTCCGCCAGCTGCGCTGGGTACCCCGGCTCCGCCATCAGAGCCAGCAGCAGCCGGGCCCGGGTCGCGTCCGACAGCGCATGACCGAAACGGGCCAGCACCGCGCCATGAGTCAGCATCTCCACCCTGAAAACAGTACATCCAATGCTGTACTGTCGCCACTCCAAGACCTGCGCATCGAGAGGAACGGCTATGGCCTTACTCGCTTTCGCCCTGTACCTGACGGGCATTCTCACCGCATTCGGCCTGCGCACCTGGCTGCACCGGCGCCGCACCGGCGACACCGGTCACCGGCACAGCCACCCGCCAGCCGGCACCTGGGCATGGTGGGCCCAGGTGCTACTCGCCGCGGGACTGCTCGGCGGGCTGGCCGCACCGCTGCTGGACGCGACCGCGGTCCTGCACCCGGTCGCCTGGCTCGATCACACCGCCACCCAGTGGCTCGGCCTCGCGGTCGCGGTAGCCGGATTCGCCGCCGTCGTGGCCGCCCAACACGCGATGGGAACCTCCTGGCGAATCGGCGTCGATACCGGCGAACGCACAACCCTGGTGACCGGCGGAGTGTTCGGCGTCGTCCGCAATCCGATCTTCACCGCCATGATCACCGCGACCGCCGGCATCACCGCCATGACGCCCACCTGGGCCCAGCTACTCACCTTCGCCGCCGTGATCGCCGGCATCGAACTGCAGGTCCGCGTCGTCGAAGAGCCGCACCTGCGATCCGCACACGGCGCCGCGTACGACGGCTACACCCGCCGCACCGGACGGTTCCTCCCCGGCGTCGGGCGGACGCCAGCCTGATTCTCACCACGGACGCCGCTGACCGACGGACAGCACGATGCGCGAACAGCACCGGTGAAATCTGGCCCGGGTATCCGGCCCCGCGTCCCGGCTACCTCTCGGTCAGGGCGGACATAACGGATCCGACCGGCTAGCTGTCGCAGGATCGCGGCGTCGCGGCCATGGTCGCGGCTAAATGCCCGTGGAGCCGCTCAAACGGCTGCTGCACGGCCCGGTTATAGCGGCCGCTCGGTTTCGGCCGTAGTCATGTCGGTGGGGTCCAGGGCCGCTGGGCACCTCAACTGCAGCCCGGATCCCCGTGCTCACACTGCGACATTCTGCTAACCAGTCCAAATACTTGACAACCGGAGATAACGAATGGGGTGGCGGCGAAGGCCGGGGTCGTAGCGCAGCGCATCCAGGTGGGTCACCGGGATCTCCAACAGGGTGCCGAGCCGGTTGGCCAGCACCGTTTTGCCGGCGCCGCTGTTCCCGACGATCGCGATCTTCCGCATTCCGTGCCCTGTCATCGGTTGCCGCCCTCGCCGAGCAGGTCGTCGCGGTGGGTGAGGATGTAAGCGTTGGCCCGGCGGTAGCCGTCGGCGTGCCGCTCGTCGCGGTGGACCGCGAAGGCCGGATCACCGGCGTGTACCTGAGCGTCGATGTAGACGGCCATGGCCAGCAGGCGCAGGGTGGCGAAGTCCAGGACGTGGTCGGGCCGGATGTCGCGGCCGCAGCCGGCGGGCCCGGTCGGGTTCGCTGGTCCAGCCGAAACCGGCCACGCCGTCCGGCGGGTGCAACGGGACCAGATGGTGGGCCGCGTAGGCGAGATCCCAGACGCGGTTCGACGGGCCGGCGGTGTCCCAGCCGAGGATGCCGATCACCTCGCCGCCGTCGTCGAATACGAGATTCCACGGGGCGAGGTCGTGGTGGCCGATGCAGTCGATCACGGCCGGGACGGCGAGTTCCATCCGATGCCAGCGTCCGGGTTCCGGCGTCACGAAGCCTCGGGTGGCGTCGTGCAGCGCCCGACCAGCACGGGCCACGCTGATCAGCGTGGCGTCGCTGCGTAGGACCTCGGTCAGCGGTGGATCACCGGAATCGCCGGGAAGGAAACTCAGGATCTCGCGGCCCTCGGCGGTCATGCCGGTCAGCCGGGGCGAGAACGCAAAGCCTTGCTGTTCGAGATGGGTCAGCAGGGCGTGGACATTGGCTGAGGCGGGACCTGGCGAGCGTTCGACGGTCTCCCCACGGCGGACCGGGGCTGCGAAGCGGCCCCGCTGCATCGGATCGCTCACGGTCGCCTCTTCTCGGCCAGGCAGGCCCCGATCGCCCGGGACACCGGCGGCCGCCTCGGCCGGATCCTGCTGCCGCGGTCCTGGTTCGTCCAGGTCGAGGCCATCGCCACCGCGCGACGCTTACCCTCGCCCCGCACGCTCACGCCCTCTACCAGCGGGGCTGGGCGTACCGGGCGACCGGGCGTCCCGGGCTGGCGCTGGACGACTACGAGCAGGCTCTGACCCTGTACCGGCAGGCCGGCGACCGCGGTGACGAAGCCGCCACCCTCACCAACATCGGCGGCCTGTATGTCGGGCTCGGCGACTACCGGCAGGCACTGACCTACTACGAGCAGGCCCTGCCCGTCCGGCGGGAGGTCGGGGACCGGGTGGGGGAGGCGGCGACCCGCTACAACATGGCGATGCGCTACCGGGACAGCGGTGACCTGGCGGCCACGGTCGCGCAACTGGAACAGGTCGTGGAACTGGACCGGCAGGTCGAGCACCCCGATCTGGCCGATGACACGGCGATGCTCGAGCAGGTACGCCGGGAACTGGCCCAGGCACCCACCGAGACCTGACCAACTCAACGTGATCAGGACACGCCTCGAGCCCTCCCCACCCAGCAAGCAACAACCGAAACACGCATCACAGCGGGCAACAACCGCTCACCCTCGGCCGGTCGGGTACCGTCCCGGAATCTACCGAATACGGGGACACCTGGAGCCATGACGCCCCGGGCAGTGTCCGGGCCAGCGGGTGAATCGACGGTCGCTCTCTCAGGCGGCCAGGGCGTAGGTGGTGTAGTGGCCGGCGCGGCGGCGGCCGTGGATGACGAATGTGTCGCGGATGGTCCGCATGATGCTGCCGGTGCTGACCGACGACCCGGCCACCCGGGCCTCCAACCGGACCGGGGCGCCCTGCACGTCGGTGATCCCGGCGGCCCGGGTGGCCACGAACAGTTCCAGGTCGAAGGCGAAGCGGCGCTCGCGCAGCCGGGGCAGCACCGCCAGCAGCGCGTCGCGGCGGATCACCTTGCAGCCGGTCTGGGTGTCGCGCACGCCCAGCCCGAACATCGTGCTGACCAGGGTGGAGTAGCTGATCGACACCAGCTTGCGGAACCCGGACGCGGCACTGACCGAGCCGGCGTGCCGCTTGTCGGCGTACACCACGGCGTGCCCACCGGCGCGGGCGATCATCAGGTAGTCGACCAGGTGGCGCGGGTCGATGTCACCGTCGGCGTCGACGAACCCGATCCACGCCCCGTTCGCGGCGGCGAACCCCTGGTGCAGCGCCGCGCCCTTGCCCTGGTTGACCGGGTTGTCGATCACGGTCACCCCGGCCAGCCCGGCCAGCGTCGCCGCCGACCCGTCGGTGGAGCCGTCGGACACCGCGATCACCTCGAATGCCACCCCCGCCTCGGCCAGGCAGTCCACCAGCCGCTGCACCGTCGGGCGCAGCGCCGCACCCGGGTTGAAGTACGGCACCACCACACTCAACTCGACACCAGCCACAGCGGCGGCAGCGGCGGGGGCGGCGGGGGCGGCGATCACGGTGGCGTTCATGCCCCACCAGATCGGCCCGCCGTCTCAAGACAACCTCAGGCCAGACTCCGCCCTCCCGCAAGAAACCGACCCCCGCACGACACGAATCGACTCGGCGGCCCCACCGGCAGCCACCGCACCCTGGAACGGAGTGTGGAACTGTCGCCGCGGCACAGGGTGTGCGGTGGGGTGTCCACGCTGAATTCAGGCTGCCGGCGGCCGCCGGGACTCGGCCGTCCAGACGTCGGCGTCGGCGGCGGGCCACACCTTGCCCTGCGCCAGGTCGGTGCCAGGGAACGGGAAGTCCACCCGGCTGGTCAGCTGAAAGGCGCGCTGCCGGCTGACGCCGCCGAACCGGCTCCGGATCCCATGGGTGCCGACGAGGGCCCTGACCTGAACATGCTCAGCCGGGCGATCGCGTGTGCTTCGTGCACGGCGTCGACCTTCTGGGCGGCCCGAGCGACCCGCTCGATCGCCGCTACGACTGGCTGCGCGCTGCTGTTCATGGTCTGGGTCTCGAGGTCGGATGCCCACACGCGACACGATCTCAGCGCTCACAGCTTCCGCCGGTGTGGTGCTGGTGTCAGTGGTGGGGCAGGGGTGCCGGGCGGCCCAGGAAGTACCCCTGCCCGTAGGTGATGCCGAGTTCGAGGAGTTTGTCACGTTCAGCGGCGGTCTCGATGCCTTCAGCGATGAGCATGGCACCGATGTCGTTGGCGAACCCGGTAAGGCAACGGGCCAGGGCCATCCGGACCGGGTCGACGTCGATGCCGCTGGTCAGGGTGATGTCGAGTTTGATGATGTCCGGGCGCAGTTGCAGGATGTGGCTGAGACTGGCGAACCCGGCGCCGGCGTCGTCGACCGCGATCGGGATCCCGGCCTGCCGGAACCGGTCGGTGACCGCGACCAGCCGGGGATAGTCCAGAACCTGGGTGTGCTCGGTCAACTCGACCGCGATCTGCCGGTGCGCGTGGGTCAGCACGGTCTCCTGAACCCCGGGGTCCAGGATCGCCTCGACGGACAGGTTGGTACTCAGGTAGACCCCGGCCGGGACGTCGCCGAGCCGGGACAATGCCTGCCGCAGAGCCAGATGTTCCAGCTCCACACCGAGACCGACCTGGTTCGCCGCGGCGAACGCGGTTCCCGGGTCGAGCAGGCGGTGATCGGGGAACCGGGCGAGCGCCTCGTAGGCGACGATAGTGCTGTCGGCCAGGCTAAGCACCGGCTGGAAGGTGGCCTCGATCGCGGCGGAACCCAGAACGGCGTGCACGCTCTCGACGGTGGCCGGGCAAGCAGTCAGCGGCGAAGTCATGCCGGTAACGATCGGTGGGCTGTCTCAAGCCCGGTTCAGCCTGGCATCACCATCACCGCAAGAATCCGGCTGCCGCCCGTCCGGGCCGGCCCGGACGGGCGGCAGGCTGACGCGAATGAAATCGTCGCGCCTCGGCCCGGACTGCCGGAGCTGCCTGTCGTCGACTTCCCTGACGACGAAAGCCCTGAGCGCGGGCTGCACTGGAAGACGAAGGTTCCTCACCCGGCAAGCAGACGGCTGCCCGTTCATCTGGCTGGGCGAGCACGTGCGCGGCGCCGACGTGCTAATCCGTTCTTCCGACCAGCGCGAACGGACCTTCATCGCCCACGCCCAACCGATCACCACCATCGCGGAACGGCACCATCACCCTCGACACCGACCACCAGGCGCCAGCCTGCTGGTCCGCATCCCCTGCTATCCCGCCGCCCCCGAATGACGACACGAGCCGACGGTCCGACCGTGAGTTCCGTGAGGGCGCGGTTCGGATCGTGCGCGAGACTGGTCGGTGACCGGATGGCGGACGGCGCCGCTGCTGACGACGCGAGGGCGCCGCAGCGGGCTGCTTCGCGAACGGCCGCTGGTGCCGGGCCGCGATCTGTTCCGCGAACCGGCCTGAGCGCATACTTGACGTCATGACCACAAGGCTGCCGCAGACGGGTACGGCGAGACCGCAGTGTCGTCCGGCCCGACCGCGACGGCCGTCCGGCAGTCCAGCGCCGAGCCAATTCCTGCTGAACTGGGCGGAGGACGAGTTACGCCGGGCGCTGAGCCGGTCCACGATGCTCGACGGGCGGCCGTTCGAGATATTCGGGCAGGGCTCGCGTGTCAATGACACCCATCTCGACCAGGGCAGTGACATCGACCTGGTGCTGATGCTCACGGCGCCTGCCCCCGGCTACGGCTGGGAGGAGTTCCGCGATGACGTCCTGACCGTGCTGGGGAAGTCGTACACCGTTCGGATGGGCCGCCGCTGCCTCAACGTCGACGATCCCGGGTCACTCTTCGGGGAGATGGTGGACGTGCTCGTCGCCACCGAGCATCGCTGGTACCCGGTGCCCGGCGCCGACTACTACGAGCAGGGCGTCTTCTTCCGGGACCAGGACGGCCGGGCGATCGTCAACTTCCCCCGGCAGCACCGGCGTAACGGCGACGCCAAGGACCGGTGCACCGAGGGCCGGTTCAAGGCGGCGGTCCGGTCTGCCAAGCGTGCCCGGCGGCTCGGCGGCGCGGACCTGATGATCGACGGTTGGCTCGCCCCGTCGTACCTGATCGAATGTCTGCTCTTCAATGTCCCCGACCGGGTCTATCGCTCGGCCGCGTCACCTTCGGCGGCCTATCGGGACGCGCTGGCGTGGCTGCGCCGCACCCACCGCGACGATCCGGCGACCTTCGCCGCCCTGCCCTGCCAGAACGGGATCAACCGGCTGTTCGGGCCGGGCCCGGATCAATGGGATCCTGGCGCGGCTGCGAGAATCATCGGCGTCCTTCACCAACTCTGACGTCCGGGATGGATTTCGCAGTATGACCTGGACGGCCGCGCAGACTGCGGCGGTGATCGTGCCGGTCATCGCGATCTTCGGGGCGGCGCTCACCGCACTGATGACCTATGGTCTCAACCAGCGCGGGGCGCGCCGCGAGCGCCGGGCCCGGGCGTTCGGTGAGGCGCTCAGCGTCATTGAGGACTACGCGGAGATGCCGTACCGGATCCGCCGGCGCACCGGCACCGTGGAGGTGCGCCGGGAACTCACCGAGGAGGTGAGCCGGATCTATTCGCGGCTCGCCTTCCACCAGGCGCTGCTGGACATCGAGGCACCCGGGGTCGGAGCCGCCTACCGGCTGCTGGCCAACGAGGCCAAGGCCGAAGTCGGCGTGCAGATGAAGACTGCCTGGCAGAAACCGCTGCGTGCCACCGACGCGGAGATGAACCTGGAACAGCACTATGACCGCCGGCGGGTGGACGCCGCCCGCGATCGTTGTGTGACGGCCATGCGGGCGGCGCTCCGCCAGGGCAGCTTCCCGCTGCCCGTGGAGCGGGGGCGGGTGGCGGCGGGCTGACTTCGGCCCAGCAGAGGCAGACCCAGAACACTGGCGGGCCTCACCTCGGAGTACGCAGGAATGCCCGCCAGCGCTGGATGTGGTGACGCTCGGAGGGGCCGAGTGTCTCCTCGTCGAGCGGGCTGGTCGGCAGCGTCCCACAGACCGCGCCGAAGTCTTGTTCCACCACCGCGTGTGCGAGCGCCACGGCCGCGGTCAGGTCCCCGGCCGTGGTGGGCGTCTCGGTTCGCGCGTGACCAGCGGCGGCTTCGACGATGTCCGAGGGCAGTCCCCAGAGTGACAGCAGACTGGCGCCGGCATCGCTGTGTGAAGTGCCGAGTCTGGCGGACTCGAGTTCGCAGAGTGCAGGGGTATCCCGCGCCTCGGCCCCGGGGGCGTTCGCGACGGCGCCGGCCGCCTCGCCGGACTGTCGCCACTCGCTGATGATGATGCCGAACTGGTCGGGGCGTGAGGTGGCGAGGACGAGTTGGCCGACCTCGTGCAGCAGCCCGGCGGTGAAGGCGTGCGGGGCCCAGCTCTCCCCGGTGGACAGCCGGTTGGCGAGCTGAGCGGTCTGCACGGAGTGCGTGTTGAGGGCGTTCAGCCAGGCCGTGGGCAGGTGTACGCGTTCGGTGAAGACGCTGACGATGTCGTGCAGCAGCACCAGTCCTCGTACGACGTTGGTGCCCAGCAGTGCCACGGCCTGGGTGATGTCGGCGAGCCGGCGGCCGGCCGTATGGGCCGACGAGTTCGCGAGGTTCAGGATCTTGGCGGCTACGGCCGGATCTCCCTCGATCACCTTGCTGATCGACGAGGCACTCGCCGTCTCGTCCTCGAGCACGCTGAGCAGTTCGGCGAGCAGCGCCGGAGGACTCGGCAACGTTGATACGCCGGAGACGTCGCTGATGATGCCGGCGCTCGTCGAGGTCGTTTCCTGGGCGCCCAGTACCAGTTCGATCGCCTCGACGATCTCGTCAGGGGCGGCTGGCTTGTTGAGGAACTGATGCGCGAGTGTCATCACCCGCATGACGTTGTCGGCGCTGGTCTGGCCGCTCAGGATGATCCGGGCGGTGTCCGGTGACATCTTCCGTACTTTCTCCAGCAGCGCGGCGCCGTCGATCTCCGGCATCCGGAAGTCGGTGACGACCACGTCGCAATGCCGTTCGGCGATCAGCAGAAGCGCCTCTGCGCCACCGCTGGCGAACGACATCTCCCAGCGGTTTCGTTGCCCACGCAGCATCCGGCGCAGCCCGTCGAGGACGCGTGGTTCATCGTCCACGAACAGGACGTGTGGCTTCTGTGTCACGCCGCCACCTCCCTGATGTCTTCGGTCACGACCGGTGGAGCCGGGAATCCTCGGTGGTGAGGTCAGACGAGTACCGCGACCGGTTCGACGATGCCGACGCCTTCGGCGAAGTGGCGCAGGCGGATGGCCATCGTCTCGGTCAGCAGTTCCCCGCCGCGTACCAGGACGAGCCCGCTGTTCGTGACGATGTCCTGGTCGACCACCATGCCCACCATGAGTTCGGCTCCGGAAACCTTCCGGGGCTTGCGCACCTTCGCCGTCGTGTAGGCCCGCAGCAGGGATTGGACGATCTCATTCGGGTACTGGGTGAGCCCGGCGGCGACCGAGGCCGGTGTTCGGCCCGCCTCGACCCCCACGACGAACGCGACCGCGGCGGCGTACGGCGCCTGGTGCTCGTCGACCTCACCGGCTGGCTTCTCCCCGGCGGTGAGCGGCTGCGCGGCCACCCAGTCGGCGACGCGGCCGAGCCGGGGGATGCGCTTGACCAGTTCGTACGCCAACTGGGGGTGGCTGTGGAACAAGGCTTCGGACTCCGAGTCCAGGGTCTCGCCGGCACGAACCCGGCCGAGGACCTCGCCGGGGATGGCGAGCAGCCCGACCTGCCCGAGCATTGCCGCGATCCGCGGTTCCCACGCCTCCGCGGGGGCGACCGCGTCGACGAGGGCGCACAACTGTTCGCTGCGTGCCGCGGCGAGCGGGTTGGTCGCCTTCATCAGATCGGTCAGCAGTTCCACGGTGCCGTCAAGAGTGCGCTGAAGCAGTTCCCGCTCGGCCATGACCAGCCGGTGCTGGTGCAGGGCCGCGTTCAGGGCGCGGGTCAGGTGGTCCGGTTCGCACGGTTTGGTAAGGAAGCGGAACAGGTTTCCGTCATTGACGGCGGCGATGGTGGAGGTCAGGTCGGCCTGGCCGCTGAGGATGATCTGCACCGAGTCGGGGCTGACGTCGCGGGTCCGGGCGAGGAACTCCGCGCCGTTCATGACCGGCATCATCATGTCGGATACCACGACTGCGTACGGGCTGGGAGCACCTTCGATCCGCGCGAGTGCGTCAGCGCCCGACGTACTGAAGTCGATCACATAGCGACCGTGCAGCGAGCGTCGCAGACCGTCCAGGAGCCGCTGTTCGTCGTCGACCATCAGAATGCGCTCAGCCACCGGCGCAGCATATGTCCCGTACGCCGGGAAACGACGCTGAATGCGCAGCTCAGCTTCGTCATCGCGGGGCCGAAGGAGTAGGCGGCAGACAGGGGAAATCCATGGTCACGACCGCTCTGCCCCGAAGCGGGCAGCACATCGCCGCCGCGTCAGCGGCGTCGCATCTGTCGGACGGCGCTGCCGCGGTGGCCGAGATCGCCGCCGCGCTCGGCTCCCAGGCCGATCTCTACACGGTTTTCGTGTCCACCGGCTACGACCTCGAGGTGGTGGGACCGGCACTGAAACAGCATTTCGGTGACCAGGTCATCGGGTGCACCAGCTCCGGAAACATCGGACCGAACGGTTACGAGCGGACCGGTATCTGCGCCGCCGCACTCACCGGGGGCGGCCTCCAGACCCGGACGATAACGGTCGGCCCTCTCGACGACACCGCCACCGCCGTCGAACAGGCCGGCTCGGCCCTGGCCGGGCTGCGGTCGGAGCTCTCCGCCGACGGCGAGGGCTTCGCGGTGTTGCTCACCGACGGGCTGACCCGTAACGAAGACCTGCTGGCCGCCAACCTGATGGCGACACTGGGCGATGTGCCGATCGTGGGAGGCTCCGCCGGCGACGATCTGGCCTTCGCCCACACCGCCGTCTACCACGATGGAAAATTCCTGGCCAACACCGCCACGGTCACGCTGGTCCGGACCGGGGCACCGTTCCATCTGCTGCGGCTGCAGCATCACGAGCCGACGGACACCATTCTGGTGGCCACCGACGTGGACGCCGACCGGCGGATCATCCGGCAGTTCAACGGGCGGCCCGCCGCCTCGGCCTACGCGGAGGCGGTCGGCACCACTCTGGCCGACATCGGCCCGACGACGTTCTCAACGCATCCGCTGCTGCTGAACGCGGGCGGGTCGAGCTGGATCCGCAGCATCGCCGCGGTCAACGCCGACGAGTCGCTGAGCATGTTCGCCCGGGTCGACACCGGTGACGTCCTGCGCCTCGGCCGGCCCGCAGGGATGCTGGAGACGCTCACCGAGCGGTTCGACGCGATCGCCGCCGAACTCGGCTCGATCAGCGCCGTACTCACCTTCGACTGCATCCTGCGCCGCCTGGAGTTCGAGGAACACGGGCTGGCCGAGAAGGTCGGCACCTTCCTCGCTGAGCATCGGGCGATCGGCTTCAGCACATACGGCGAGCAGTTCAACGGCATGCACATGAACCAGACACTGGTGGCCGTGGCGTTCGGCTGACCGACTTCGAGGAGACCCGATGACCGACACCGCGACGAAGCCCGACACCGACGAGACCGCGGCGCTGCGCCGCACGATCGAGGAACAGCGGCGCACCATCGACGCCCTGGTCGTCGCGGCCGAGCGGCGCACCACCGGGGAACCCGACAGCGCGGCCCTGGCCACCTGGCAGCGCAACATGACGCTGCAACGTCGCCTGGTCGAACGCACCGAGCGCATCCGCAACGCCGAACAGCTGCTACGGGCCGTCATCGACTCGATCGACGCGGGCCTGTGCATCCTGGACGGTGACGGCCGGATCGTCGACACCAACCAGGTATGGGGCACGATGCAGGACCGGGCGCGGGGTGACCGTACCGCGACCAGCTTCTTCACGCTGGCGGACCGGTCGGTGAAGGGGCTCGGCACGCTGACCCAGGAGGCGGCCACCCAGGTCCGGCACATGCTGAGGAACCAGGCGAGCCAGGTCACCGCCACCCACCAGGTCGAGACGGCCGAGGGCCCGCGCTGGTGGCGGATACGCGCCGACCCGGTACGCGGCCACGGCGACGCCCAGGCCGTGCTCACCCTCACCGACGAGACGAACGCCGTCCGTACCCAGGAGGAACTGCACCACGCCACCCGGGAAGCGTCCCGGCTCGCCCTGGTGGCCCGGCACATGGAGGACGGCGTCGTGATCGCCGACACCGAAGGCCGGATCGAGTGGGTCAACGATGCCTTCATCACCCTGAGCGGGTACACCCGGGCGGAGGCGACCGGGCGGCTGCGGACCGACCTGCTCGGCGCCGACACCCTCCCGCCCCTCGACCTCTCCGCACTGGCCGTCGGCGAATCGATGGTCCTCCCGGAGTTCGAGACCCGCACCAAGGACGGACGGTTCTGCTGGATGCGTGTGGCTCTGTACCGGGTCGCCGACGACGAGGGCGTCGTCAGCCTGATGGCCGTCGAACGGGACATCACCAAGCGGTACAACGCCGAACAGGCGCAGAAGGCGGCCAAGAACCGTGCCGAATCACTCGCTGCCGATCTGTCGGTGGAGAAGGCGGTGCTGACCGGGGTCATCTCGTCGATCCCGCACCTCATCTACTGGAAGGATCCCGAGGGCCGCTACGTGGGTCACAACGCGGCTTTCCTCGCCACCCGAGGCCTCCCGGCCGACACTGATCTCACCGGCCGTACCGAGCACGAGATCGGGGCGGCGGACGAACTCGCCACGCTGTTGTCCGGCCTGGAAGCCCGCGTGCTGGAGACCAACGAGCCGATCGTCGACCACCATGCCACTGTGACCGGCCCCGACCGCAGCCTGCGCACCATCCTGATGAGCGCACTGCCCCAACCCATCGGGAACGGCCGCATCGGCGTCATCGGCATCGGCGCCGACGTCACCCGGATCAGCGCGCTGGAACGCCAACTCAACCAGACCAACCGGCTCGAAGCGATCGGCCAACTCGCGGCCGGCATCGCCCACGAGATCAATACTCCGATCCAGTTCGTCTCCGACAACACCCGCTTCGTCGAACAGTCCTTCACCCAACTGTTGGACGCCGTCATCCAGCTCCGCGAACCCATCGCCGCGATCGACCCTGACCTCGACCTCGATTTCCTCGTCGCCGAGGTGCCCACCGCGATGACCGAGTCGCTGGAAGGGCTCGCCCGGGTCGCTCAGATCGTCCGGGCCATGAAGGACTTCTCCCACCCCGGTCACGGCCTCGGCGACGTCGATCTCAACCGCGCGGTCGAGAGCACCTCCCAGGTCGCCCGCAACGAGTGGAAGTACCACGCCGAACTGGAACTCGACCTGGGCCCCGACGTCGGCCTCGTACCCTGCTACGAAGGTGAACTCAAGCAGGTCATCCTCAACCTCATCGTCAACTCCGCACACGCGGTCGAGGCGGCCGCACCGCAGCGTGGGGGCGGGCTCGGCCATATCACCGTCCGCACCGCCCGGACCGCGGACGACATCCGCATCACCGTCGCTGACGACGGCATCGGCATGGACGAGGCCACCCAGCTACGGATCTTCGACCCCTTCTTCACCACCAAGGAGGTCGGCAAAGGCACCGGGCAGGGACTGAGCATGGCCTACGCCACCATCGTGCAGAAGCACGGCGGCACCATCCAGGTAACGTCCACCCCCGGAGCAGGGGCCGAATTCACCATCAGGATCCCCACCCACATGGAGACAAGAACTACCGAATGACGGCGCCAGTGTGCTGCTGATCGGCGCGCGACCAATCGACATGCCGACATGCCCGAACTGCCGACCGTGAGTCAGCCCCGAAAGGTCGCCGTTCTCAACCCCACTCCCGGTGTCAACGCGTTCCCCGGCGCATCACACGCCGGCGCAGATCGCGTCCCGTGGCGACGGCCACGGCCGTGTGTACCAGCAGAACCACCGCACCCACCGCGAGCAGCACGGTGACTCGTGGCCAGCCGGGCAGTGGGAGGTCCGGCGGGTACGGGCCGGCGAGCGGCAGTGCCCAGCCGGTGACCAGCCACGCGATCGCCGCGACCGACAGTCCGATCACTACGGCGACAGCGGCCAGTGCCGGGTACGTCCAGAGCATCGCCTGTCCGGCCGGGCCGGGAGACAGCCCCTGGGTCCGCAGCACGGAGAGGTCCTCGACCCGGCGGCGCCGGTCCACCGCTGCCGCCAGCACCAGTGCGCCTGCTCCCAGCAGTACGGCCAGAGCGCCGGCCAGTACGTGGAACCAGAGCGCCAGCGCCGGCCCCTGCTGTTCGAGGCGGCGGCGTAACTGATCGGAGCGGACGTCGGCGAAGACGGTGAGACCCTGTGCCGAGACACGGTCCAGGATGTCCGGCGGTGCCGCCGCGTTGAGCCAGATCTGTGGAGCGTTGCCGAGGCCGGCGTTCATGGTTATCCGGTCCGCGTACTCGAGGTCGACCACGACGGCCCGGCGGCCCAGTTGGGGCACGACCGGCAGGGTCTCGGTGTCGGTGATCAGCATGGGCTTGGCGTCCAGGCCGCTGATGACGTCGTCGGCGAGGCGGCCACCGGCCACGACGACTGGGATCGGGTCCGGTGTGCTGGCCGGCTTGATCCAGACGAGCTGGGAGACGCTGACCGATTCGGCGAAGTCGACCCGCAGGCCGTCCGGCGCCTGCGCCAGCCGCACCTCCGGGCTTGCCCGCCAGCTGTTCGGGTCGGCCAGTTGGGCGACGGGCGTGCCGGTGGCGCGCATGCCGTGGAGCACCACCGAGGCGGTGATGGGGGACGAGCCGGTCCGGGCGAACCCGATGCCGTCGATCCGGCATCCTTCCTGACAGACCGCGATCCTCTGCTTGTACGTGGCCGACCGGTTCTGCAGTTCACCGAGTTCGATCACCGCGTCACCGATCCCGTTCAGCGACGAGACCGACACCTGGAGCCGCAGGCCTTTCGTGCCCGGTACCAGGCCGGACGCCGACACGTCGACGGCGATGTCCGGGCCGGGGAACTCCGGTGGAGCCGGCAACTCCGGGCGCAACCGGCTGGCGACCTCGGCCGGGCCGGGTCCGTCGTTCGGCCACGCCGCGACGGCCGCCAGCCGGGTGGAGTCCACGGCCAGGCCGGGCGCGTCGCCGGCGGAGCCGCCCGGGGGCAGCCGGGTGACCGCCATGGCGAAGTCACCGTCCGGGTCGATCCGGCGTACCGCGGCCAGCAGCTGCTGGGGTTGTGCCGTCTGCACAGTGAGGACCCGGTCCGCACCGATGCCGAGGGTTGCCTCGACGGTGCGGCCGGCGGCGGCGGTGTCCACCGCGCAGGTCGCGTATCCGGCCACCGCCATGGTGGCCGTCAGCAGTGCGAAGAGCCGGCCGGCGCCGGGTCGCCGGGCGAGCTGCAGACCGGCCAGGGCGACACCGAGACGGCCGCGGTGCAGAGCGCGGACCGCGTACCGGCTGATCAAGGGGAGCAGGGCGCGGGCGGCGAGCAGGCCGAGGGCGAGCATCAGGATGGCGGGTGCGAACAGGCCCACCCCGGTCAGCGACCCCTTGGAGAGTACGAGCTGGACCGAGGCGGCGATGGCGAGGAGTACGGCGAGCACCTCCGCCGCGATCGCCCACCGGCCGTTGGCGGCGGAGGGGTTCCGGCGCAGCAGTCCGGCGACCGAGCCGACGAACTGGCGGCGCTGGGCCACCACCACGGACAGCAGCGCCGCCCCCGCAGCCAGTGGTGCGTAGCGCAGGGAGGTCCAGCTGGAGGGGATGCCGCCGTCCGGGAAGACGATCACCGCGATCGCGTTTACCAGCAACTGCCCGATCAGGCAGCCGCACAGGGCACCGGCCAGGACCGCGATGAGGCTCTCGCCGGCCGCCAGCCACCACCGCGTCCACCATCGCGAGCCGCGCAGCGCGACGACCGCCAACTCGCTCTGCCGGCCCTCGAGGCCGTAGCCGACGGTGAGGAAGATGGTGAAGCAGGCGAGCAGGATCAGTGGCGCGGCCATCACCGGCACGAGCAGCCGGGTCGACGACTGTCCGATGTCGATGCGGTCCAGCAGTGCCGTGATGCCGGTGTCGATCTTCACCGCCATGCCGACGTCGGCGGTGGTCCGATCCAGGCTCTGCAGGTCGGCCCGGAGCTGGCCGAGACGGTCGGGGTGCAACGCGGCCGGCCCGGCCCGGCCCTCCATCGCCAGCGTGATCTGGCCGTGGTCCATCGTCTGCTGTGTCACCGCGGCGGTGAAGATCGGTTCGCCCGGGCCGGTCTCCGGTGTCGCGGTGAAGTAGCCGCGGGCGCCCCAGAAGCTGGCACTCGGCTCGGTCGGCCGGTAGGTGCCGGCGATCAGCAGGCGCCGCGGCTTCCCGTCCGGTAGCCAGACCTTCCGCTTCGGATCCGGACTCGGCAGGGCCGACCGTAGCTCGACCGAGTCGCCGGCCTTCAGGTTCAGCCGCTGCGCCGTGTGCTCCCCGAGCATTATGTCGCCTTCGGCGGCCAGGCAGCGGCCGGTGAGGATCTGCAGGTGGGCGCAGACGTCCTGGCGATAGACGAAGAGATCGGCGTTCGCCGGGTTCGGGTCGATGCCGATGACCCAGTACTCCGCCGAGTAGACGTAGGTGAAGCCGGGCAGGGCGATCAGCGCCGTGGCCACGTCGCCGAACTGCAAACCACCCTGCTCCGCCTGGCTCGGGTTCTGGGTGTCGTCCTCGGTGGTGACGCGCTCGTTCTGCACCGCGCTCGCCACCAGGCCGAGTTCGTTCGACGCGGCGGTGGCGATCTGCCCGGCGGCGACCGCACGGTCGACCGCGATCAGATAGGCCGGCGCGGCGACCGCGGAGGTGACCGCCAGCAGGCCGAGCAGTGCCAGGGTGACGGCCTGCCCTCGGCGGTGCCAGAGCATGACGAAGACCAGCGAGATCATCGACCGTCCTCTTTCGGGTCGGCACCGGGACCGGCCGGCACGCCAGTCGGCACGCCGCCGGCATGCCGGTCAGGCGGCGGCGCGGCGGGCGGCGCCGAACCGGGCGCTCGCAGGCTGCGAAGGATCGGCAGCACCGACAGCCACCCGGTCACGCCGAGCACGACGAGGGCGACCAGCGCGGACAGCGCGAGCACGGCGCCGCTGAGGGTGGCCGGCGGCGGCAGCACCGCCCAGCCGTCGGTGAACGGTGGCACGACGATCCGGGTGAGCGGCCCGGCCATCGAGGCGGCGAACACACCGACCGACAGACCGGCCAGTACGAGGGCGGCCGTCCCGGCACAACCCGTGGTGACCGCGACCGGGGCGGGTATTCCTTGCAGGCGTAGCGCCTCGAGGTGCCCGCGCAGCATGGGCCGGTCGACGGCGACGGCGACGGCTGTCGTGGCCGCGGCGAGCAGCAGCACGACCAAGCCGGCCAGCGACCCGAACCGCGCGACAGCCGCCGGTCCCTGGCGGCCGAGGACGGCGGATCGTCCCGCGACGCTGTCGTCCCTGATCACGGTAAGCCCGGCCGCGGTCAGGTCGGCCACCAGGCCCGCGCGGGCGCCGGCGGAGAGCCAGACCTGGAACTGCCCGGGCGGCTCGCTCTCACCCGCGACACGGCGGGTGGCGTCCAGGTCGACGAGGATCCCGGTCGTTCCCAGCCCGGGCAGGGCCCGCGCGGTGCCGGCGACCCGCGCCGGGACCTGGCCGAACGAGCTCAGCAGCGGATCGGTGAGCCGCCACTCGGCCGGAGCCTCGCCGGCCAGCACCACCGGTACAGGCATCGAGGTGTCGGACGCCCAGACCTCGGTGCCACTCACCGGCACTGCCAGCTCGTTGCGGTCGGCGGACAGCCGCAGGCCGTCTTCGGTCGTGGCGATGTCGATGGCGACGCCCCCGATGGCGGGCCGCCACCAGCCGACATCGCCGAACCCGGCGGGGTCCAGGACCTCCACCGCAGGGCCGTCCTGCCGCAGGCTCTGCAGCGTCACCACGGTGTCCGGCGGGAGCGGGTTCCACGTGCTTCTCCAGCCCGGCACGGTCAGCCCCCAGCGGACCAGGCGACAGCCAGGCGCGGCGGCGCATCCGGGGGCCGGAGCTGAAACCGTACCCTCGCCCGGGTCCAGGACACCGAAGTCGACCTGCACCGGCAGGCCGGTGCCCTCGTGCTGGAGCAGCAGCTCGACAGTGACCGGGGCGGTGCCCTCGTACCGCGTCCGGAGGGTCAACCGGTCGCCGGTGACCATCGGCAGCGGTTTCACGCTGCCGGCCGCCGTCGCGTCCGGGAGCAGACCGACCGGCCCGAACTCGGGGCGCCACTCGGCAACCGCGGCGAGCCGTGTGGTGTCCACGGCCAGCACCGGCGGGATGGTCGTGGTGTCGGCGACCACCGCCATCGCCTCCAGGCCACCCGGATCGGCCCGGCGGACCGCCGCGAGCAGCGCCGTACGGTTCGGCGCCTCCACCTTGAGCACCCGGGCGGCGCCCAGCTCCGCGGCGCTGCGATCGGCCCGAACGGTACGGTCGGCGGCCAGCCCGCCGGCCGCCGTGACGAAGATGGCGACCGCCACCACGATCAGGGCGAACACCCGGTCGACGCCGTGTTGCCGGGAGACCAGGACGGTGGTGAGGCCGAGCCGGAGCCGCCCGCCACGCAAGGCCACGCCACCGGCCCGGTCGGCGACGCGTACCAGTAGCCGCGCGGCCAGCAGTGCCACCGCCAGTGCGGCGAGCGCGGGCGCGGCGGCCTTGAGGCCGTCCTCCGGCCCGCCGGACCGGGCCTGGTATACCGCGGCGGCAGCGACGGCGGCGAGCACCTGGTCGACCAGGGTGGAGCGCCAGTCGGCGCGTTCCATCGCCGAGCGCTGCAGCAGTACCGCGACCGGCTGCCGCAGCACCAGCGCCTCACCGATGCTCAGCACGAGCAGGCTGCCGAGCAGTACGGCGGCGACGGCGGCTCCGACGAGCAACAGCGCGGCGCCCCGGTCGCCCGGGGGCACCGACCCGGCCAGGCCACCGGCGAGCAGAAGACCGGCGGGCGCACCGGCCAGCACACCGAGCAGCAGCGGCACCAGGTGTTGTCCCCAGGCCAGCCGCAGGATGCCGCCCCGGCTCACGCCGCGCAGTTTGAGCAGCGCCAGGTCGGTACGCCGGTCCCGGCCGGTGCAACGTCCGGCGATCCCGATCGCGAACCAGGTGAGGATCAGCGTCTGCAGGCCCACGGTCAGAACGCCGCGGCGCACGGTGTCCCGGTCCTCGGCGATACGCTTCAGTACCGTGCCGATGCCGGTGATCATCCGCAGCCGGTCCAGGTTCAGCCGGGCCTCGGCATCGGCCAGCGCGACACCGAGGCGCTGCCCGCCGTCACCGCGGATCAGGTCTGGCGGGACCTGGACGTCGTAGGTGAGCGTCGGCTGCGAGAACCCGCCGGAACCGAACGTCTCGACCGGTGTGAAGACCGGGTCCAGTCCGCGGACCTCGGCCCGGAACAGTGGATTGCTCCAATACGGGTCAGTGGGATCGCGCATCGAGTAACGGGCGACGACCGTGAACTGGAACGGGGCGCTCAACCGGCCCAGCAGGGTCAGTTTGTCGCCGATCTCCAGCCCCAGGTTCTGGGCGGTGGTGTTGCTGACCGCGATCTGGAAGGGGGCGGACGGACAGGGCCCGTCGAGGCGGACGTACTGACAGAGGTCGTCCCGGTAGGCGACCGCCATGTTCGCGTCTCCGCCGGCCCGGGTGACGCTCAGCCGCAGCTGGATCCCGCGCACCGGCTGGTCCAGTGAGCTGGACAGCTCACCGGCGGCGAGGTCGGCGAACCGGCGGAGCGCGCCGGCCGCGTCATTCTGGGTATCGGTCTCGGTCTGGATCGAGACGTTGCGCTGGGCCGCCGAGGCGGCGCTCAGCTGCGCCTCGGCGGCGCGGGTCGCGGATGCGTAGGCGTACCAAGGACCGGCGGCAGCGACGGTGGCGGCCAGCGTGGTCAGCACGAAGATTGTCAGTACCTGCGCGGTCCGCGCCCGCACCGCGTCGAAAACGAGTGCGAACAAACTCCACCCTCCCCGATCAACGGGCAGGCTACGCGATAGCCACAGCGCGTGGGGGGCACTGCGGATCTGTGGCGAGCCTACGACGAACCGCGACTTGGCCGGACGATCCGATCACTACGTTCTACATCGCCCGCTGGCAGGTGACCGCGGACCAGCCGTTCCGCCAGCGGGGGAGATCCTCGGCATGCGTTCGGGCTCGGCTCGGCGCTGTTCGGTCCGCGCCGCAGCGGGCTCGCCTGGCCGGTGGGCATCGCCGGCAACGCCCTTCTTCTCACCGTTTTCCGGGGTGAGGCGCTCGGTCATCAGGTGTTCTTCCTGGCGATCAGCGTCTACCGGAGGCGGCGATGGCAGCACTGCCGGCGAGACGGACAATGCCCCGCGGTGGCCCCGGCGCGTTCAGATCGATCTCTAGTAGGCTCGCCGTCGCTAGAGGACAGTGGCGGGGAGAGATGGCTACATGATCAAGCCGCTGCGGCCGGATGACCCGGGCGCGCTCGGGCAGTACCAGTTGATCGGCCGGCTCGGCTCGGGCGGGATGGGTTCGGTCTTCCTCGGCCGGGCACCGGACGGCCGCCGGGTGGCGATCAAGATGGGCCGCGCTGAGCACATGGACGAGGCCGAGTTCCGGGGACGGTTCCGCAGTGAGGTGACGCGGTCCCGGCAGGTTCCGCCGCTGGCCACCGCCGCGGTGCTGGACGCGGATCCCGGTCACGACCCGCCGTACCTGGTCATCGAGTACGTCGACGGCCCCAACCTCGCCGCCCTGGTCCGCGAGCAGGGGCCGCTCGCCGGGGCCACCCTGCACCGGACCGCCACCGGCCTGGCCACCGCGTTGACCGCGATCCACGGCGCGGGGGTGATCCACCGTGATCTGAAGCCGGACAACGTGCTGGTCGCGCCGGACGGCGTCAAGGTCATCGACTTCGGGATCGCCCAGGCGTTCGAGGTGACCAGCCGGCACACCAAACCTGATCACCTGGTCGGCACGATCACGTACATGGCGCCGGAACGCTTCGACCCGGCGGGCGGGCAGTCGCTGACCGCGGCCGCCGACGTGTTCGCCTGGGGTGCGGTGGTGACGTTCGCGGCGACCGGCCGTACCCCGTTCGCCGGGGACTCGGCGTCGGCGATCGCTATGCGCATCCTCAGCGGCACTCCGGACCTGACCGGGCTGCCGGGATGGCTGCGGCCGCTGGTCGAGCGGGCACTGACCCGGGATCCGGCGCGGCGGCCCACCGCGAGAGAGCTGCTCGACGCCCTTCTCCGCGGGGAGCAGCCGGTATCCGCGAAGAAACGGGAGTGGAGTCTCCGGACGATTCTCGGGCGCCGCTGACCCCGGAAGTTGATCTTTAGGTTTCCTTCCCGTTGCGTGATCGTCGTGTTAGGACGAGATACGCCGACGACAGTGGCGCCGACGAAACTTGTCGATACCTGTGAAGGAAACACATGACTGGCTGGAGTGCTGGGCGCACCCTGCGGACGGTCCTGGTGGCGACCGTGGTTCTGATGCCGTCGGCGGCGATCGCGTCGCCCGCGGAGATCTCGGCGTTCGACGCCGTCGACCAATTCATCGGCACCGAGTTGGACACCACGCAGAACAAGAGCAACGACGCTTACGGGAACACGTATCCCGGCGCGTCGGTGCCGTTCGGCATGGTCCAGCCGAGCCCGACGACCTGGGCCGAGGGCAATGCCAACGTCGGGCAGAAGGGCGGGTACGAGTACACCGCCTCGCTGATCCGCGGATTCGGGATGACCCGCCATTCCGGAACCGGCTGCACCGGCCGATTCGGCGGGTACGAGTTCCCGACCATTCCGTATGCCGGTGGGCTGGCCGGCGGTGTCCTGCCGTCCAGCCCGGCCTCGGCGATCAAGGACTATTACCTGCCGTTCAGTCACGCCAACGAACAGTCGCAACCCGGCTACTACGGCGTGACGCTGGACAACGGCGTCGAGGTGGAACTGACGGCCACCGCCCGGACCGCGGTCAGCCGATTCGATTTCCCGAAGAGCGGGGATTCGACGCTGATCCTGGACGTCTCCGGGCCGAACAACCGGACGTTCGGCAGCGAGGTGTTCGTGGACGCCGCCACCCGGACCGTCTCGGGCTGGATGTACGGAACCGACGTCTGTGATGTGGGAAACCTCTACAAGGCCTACTTCTCCACCACGTACGACCACGAATTCTCGTCTTTCGGCACCTGGACCGACGAAGCGATGACCGTCGGCTCCACGCACGCGGTCAAGAGCACCACCGACACGGGTGTGGACTACCGTCACGACACCGGCGCGTGGCTCACCTTCCCGCAGGGCGCCAAGGTCGTCGCGAAGACCGGTTTCAGCTACGTCAGCGTCGCGAACGCGGCTCTCAACCGGGATACCGAGGTCGGCCGGGACGGTTTCAACGACGTCAAGCACGACGCCAAGAAGCTGTGGAAGGACGCCCTCGGCACGATCGACGCCGACGGCGGGACATCTGAGCAGCGCACCAAGTTCTACACCGCGCTCTACCACTCGTTCCTGCACCCTAACGTGCGGGAGGACGTGAACGGTCAGTACCTGGGCTTCGACGACCAGGTGCACCTGATCGATCGCGGTCACCACTTCTACAAGAACGTCAACTTCGCCGGGTCGGGCTGGGACGCGTACCGCAGCCAGGTTCAGCTCCTGGCGCTGACGTTCCCGCAGGTCGCGAACGACATCAACAGGTCGATCGTGGCGCTCACCCAGCAGAAGGGCACCTGGGCGCCCGGCGCGGCCCGCATGCAGGGCGACAACTACCAGGTCATCCTGGCGACACTCGACGACATGGGTGCGACCGATTACGACCGGGCGGCGGCGCTCGCGTCCATGAAGGCCACCCAGACCCTTCCGGCCACGAAAACCACCCGGTCGGACGGCTACCAGTACTTCTCCACCGGCCTGATCGAGAACGCCAAGGGGGATTTCGCCACGTCGCGCGTCCTCGAATACTCGATCGACGATTTCGCCATCGCGCAGCTCGCGCAGCGACTCGGTGACACCGAGGCCTACGAGTATTTCTCGGGGCGGTCGCAGAACTGGATGAACGTGTTCGACCCGGTGTCGAAACACCTCATTCCGCGGTCGCGGAACGGGTTCGATCGGAGTTTCGACCTGCGGGTCCGCGACGATTCCGCCGGTCGCGGGCAGTTCAACCAATCTACCGGCTATCAGTACGGCTGGTTGGTGCCGCACAATCTGTCGACACTGGTCGCGGCTCGGGGCGGGATCGCGGAGTCCACGATCGCGCTCGACAAGCTGATGGAGCGGCTGGACGCCGGGGCGTACACCCAGACCGGAAACTATCTGTCGAATCAGCCGGCGTTCGGGACCCCGTGGGTCTACCACTGGTTGCAAGCGCCGGCCAAGGCGACGGACGTCCTCTACCGGGCTGTCTCCGAGATGTACGATGTCTCGCCGTCCGGCCTGCCGGGCAATGACGACCAGGGCGCGCTGAGTGCCTGGTACGTATTCGCCAACATCGGGCTCTATCCTGCCGTCTACGGCACGGGTGATCTGGTGATCAGCGGCCCGATGTTCGACGAGATCACCATCAACCCGGCAGCCGCCCCCTCCCGCAAGATCAAGATCAAGGCGGCGGGTACGGCTTCCGGCGCCCGCTACGTCAACGGTCTCCGCGTCAACGGCAAGGCGCAGACCGCGTCCTGGATCGACAGCACGTTCCTGACCGAGGGTGGCACCCTCGACTTCACCATGAAATCCACGGCCGACAGCTGGGGCACCGGCGCCGCCGACGTTCCGCCCTCCTACACCGACGGCGCGGACGCGCGCAACAACGCCGGCACCACCCCCGACGGCAAGGGAAACCTCGGTTCGCTGGACCTCAGCGACTGGTCCCTGTCCCGTACGTCGCTGGCCGCGGCCGGCGTGACACCCGGCGCGACCGTGCCCGGGACGTCCTTCACCTGGCCCACCGCCGAGCCGGGTAAGCCGGACAACTGGATCCCGCACGGCCAGAAGATCACCGTCGGCGGATCCGGCCGCACACTGTCCGTCCTCGGCCTGTCCACCAACGGCCCCGCCACCGGAACCGCGGTGGTCACCTACACCGACGGCACCAGCCAGAACGTCCCGCTCACCCTGAGCGACTGGGCGGCGAACCCGGCCGCGGGCGAGACCACGGCGGTCACCCTCACCGGGCGCAACAACGTCAACGGCACCGCCGGAACCGGCACCTTCCGCATCTTCGCCTCCGCCCCGGCCACCCTGGACCCGGCCAGGACGGTGGCGTCGGTGACCCTGCCCGCGAACACCGACAAGGGCATCATGCACATCTTCGACGTCGCGGTCAGCTGACCGTCGCCTGTTCCACTCCGACCGTGGCCGGGACGCCCTCAGCGTCCCGGCCGCGGCGGGGGAGTGGACTCCCGGACCGGCCGGGCGGTGAGCAGGGCCACGCCGACCAGCCAGGCCACGGCGATCAGCAGTACCAGACGTTCCACCACGGCACCCAGAGTTCCTCGCCCGACGACCAGCATCGTCACCGCCAGCACTGCCCCGAGCGGAACAGTCGGCAGGACCGCTGCACCCGCGAGCCATCGGACGGCGCGTTCCGGGGCCGAGAACCACATCGTCGCCATCGCCGCCGCCAGCACCACCATGCCGACGACACTCGCCCCCGCGTGGACGACATCGGCGATGGTCGTCGGTTCGTACGGCGGCAGCGGGCACTGGTCACTGCACGGCACCGCTCCCGAGACTGCCGCGAGGACGGCGGCGACCGCGAGAGCCCACACCGTCACCGTGCCGTCGAGCAGCGGCCCGAGCGACCCTCGTAACCAGAACGTCCCCGCCAGCCGGCGCCGTATTCCGGACGGTGGCCCGGCCCGGCGCGGTGCCGCTGATCGGGCCACGCTCAACAGTGCGACGCCGAGGGCCAGCGTGATCAGTCCCCAGCGATACGTGACCGCATAAGGCTGACCGGCAGTGCCGGCCTCGCTGACGTACCCCTGCCACCAGCGCCCGGGCCCGGTGCCCAGCGTGAACACCATCATGGCGGTGCCGCTCGCCACCGCCAGGGCGGCGGCGACAGCCGTGAGCCGGATCCGTGTCATCCCACCATCATGATCGACAGCCCGGCCCCGGGCGGGAGGGATCAGACGGTGGCCAGTTGGTCACGGCCGGAGACCTTGGCGGCGTACAGGCCGGCGTCCGCCCGGTTGTACAGGTCGGGACCGGCTTCGCCGAAGCGGTACTCGGCCAAGCCCATGCTCAGGGTGACCGTCAGGCCCGGCATGATGGTGTCCCAGTCGCGGGACCGGAGCACACCGCGGATGCGTGCGGCGATCTGCCGGGCCTCCTGCTCGCCGACGGCGAGGAACATGGCGAACTCGTCGCCGCCGAAACGGATCGCCGCCTCGCCGTGGCGGCAGTGTGCGTGCAACACCGCGGCGATCTCGCTGAGCACGCGGTCGCCGACGCCGTGCGAGTAGCGGTCGTTGATGCCTTTGAAGTGGTCCACGTCGATGAGCAGCAGGGATTCGCCGCTCGTGACCGCGTTGATCCGGCGGTCGAACATCCGCCGGTTACCGAGCCCGGTCAGGGCGTCCGAGCTGGCGGCCAGGTCAGCGGTCGTCCGGGCGGCTTCCAATTCCACCCGGCGGAACGCCTGGCGCAGCATGGTGCGCCGGTCCATCCGCAGCTGCCACAGCGCGTCGACGTGGCCTTGCAGCGCTTCGAGGATCGCCTGGGTCGTTTCGCCGGGGAACTCGAGTGCGGCGGTGACCGCCACCTCGTACTGAAAGAAGAGTTTCTGGGAACGCAGCACCGAGAGCTGCAGCGCGGCCCGGAACTCGCGCCCGGCCGCCCGCCACTCGCCGTCGGCGCGCAGTGCCAGCCCGTGCGCGAGATGCAGCAGGCGGGCCTCGTGGTGCTGGCCGGTCGCGCGCATGTTGGGCAGCAGGTCGGCGACCAGGGCCAAGGCCTCGGGGATCCGGCCGCCCTTGGCGTGACAGATCGCGAGAACCGCCACACCGATCGGGGAGTCCAGACCCTCACCGAACCAGAACTCCAGCTCCGTGGTGCTCTTGCGGAACAGGACCGCCGCCTCCTCGGCCCGGCCCACCTGTTCCAATCGCAGAGCCCACTCCACCCACAGCTCCACGTGGGCGAGTGAGGCGGAGGCGCGGTACTGGACGTCGGTCACGTCGAAGGCCTCGATCGCCTGGCGCATGGCGTCGTCGGCGAGTTCGTACAGCTCGGCGCTCTGGGCGGCCTCGGCCAGCGAAGCCATCGCGGAGAAGTACCGCATGCTCCGGCGTGGCGCCACCTTCAGCACGGCCAGGGCCTTGGCCATGTAGTGCAGTCCGTCGTCGATGCAGCCGAGGTGGATCAGTACCTCGGCGGCGTCCGCCATGATCTTGGCGTCGGTGGCCTTCGGGCCGCCCAGGGTGCTCTGTTCGGCGACCAGTTCCTCGGCGATGAGCAGTGCCTCGTCGAGCCGGCCGAGAGCGCCGAGGGCATACATCCGGGCCTGGCGGCTGATCCGGCGGGTGCGCTGGTCGCCGAGCAGCTCCGCGACCGCTTCGGCCTCGTCCGCGGCGAGCAGCGTCTCGGTGTGGTGCCCGCGCATGGTGAGGTCATGGACCCGCAACGCGATGCCGGCGAAGGGACCGTACGGCGACACCAGCACCGGCAGGCGGTTCATCGGCACGACCCGTCTCGCATGGCTCTATGGTCGGCTGATCCGAGCCGGATTCAAGGATCACCCGCCCGCGAGCCCGTCACCGTCAGATCCGCGGATCCGGCCACCCGGGCATTTCAAGGACCCGATCATCTACCTCTCCACACCGATCCGCCGGATGCGTGACCTGCCGCTCGACCCCGCCCGCAGCCGGCCGCGACATCCGGATGACGCCGTCTCGAATTTAGGAACCTTTACTTATAGACTGTTGTCGATCTAACGGTCATCCGTTCCCCACGTGGAGAGGCACACCGTATGAACGACAACAGGCGTCTGGGCACTGCATTCGGCATCGTCGCCGCGCTGATCCTCACCGGCGTTCCCGCACCCGCCGCCGCGAAACCGGCCCCGCAGCCGGTCTCGCAGCGGTTCGAGTTCCCCGCCGAGGCCCGCCGGCAGATCCCCCTGGTCCAGGCCGCCGGAACCATCCGGCGCGTCCTCGACCTGGACGCGGACACCGGATACGCCGGGCTCGAAATCCAGGACGACCGGGTCGTCCTCTGGTGGAAGGGCACGGTTCCCGCCCCGGTCCGCCGGGCCGTCGACACCGCGCGCCGGCAGGCCCCCGTCCGGATCGCCGGCGCCGCGTACTCGCTGAGCGAGCTGCGCGCGGCTGGTGCGGAGCTCCGCACCTCCCTGGCCGCCGGGAAGCCGCGCATCAAGTACGCCGTGGACGGCAGCCGGGTGGTCGTCGACGTCGCCGGCGGAGGCGCCGGCTTCACCACGGCGCAGATCCCGCCGGTCGGGGTGCCGGTCGAGCTGACCGACCAGGGGGAGAAGGTCCTGACCAGCCGCCGCGACGACTGGCCGCAGTGGAAGGGCGGCGCCGACCAGATCAACGGCAACTCCCGCTGCACCACCGGCTTCGCGGTCCGCAACGCCGACGCCGAGTTCATCCTGACCGCCGGGCACTGCGGCAGCAACGGCGACACGATCCGCGACGGCACCGGCGAGTTCGTCGGCACGTTCACCGGCGACCTCGACAGCCACGACATCGGGCTGGTCCACACCCCGAGCGGATCCGACAACCTGATGTACGTCGGTGGCCTGGACAGCAACCTGGTCACCACCGTCGAAGGCTGGGACTGGGTGTTCCCCGGCGAGTACCTGTGCCAGTCCGGCGGCTCCTCGGCCCGCGACACCGGCGCCCCGGTCTGCGGCCTGCGGGTCGAGAAGTTCAACACCGACTCCGGAGACGCCGTCGAGGCCCGGCAGGTGGACGGCCAGCCGGCGGTCCGCGGCGGCGACAGCGGCGGCCCCGTCTTCGGCCCGTCGGCCAGCGGCAACACCATCGCCAAGGGCATCAACAACTACACGTACGTCGGCAACAACACGATCCTGGGCTTCCAGGACTTCGGCACCGCGACCCGCGACTACGGCATCTGGATCGCCGACTGACCCACGCTGGACCGGCCCGGTCACCCGGGCCGGTCCAGGAGGGTGACTACGCCGAGACGCTCAGTCGCTGTTCGAGGTGGACCTGTTCGGTGACGTCGTAGGCGTATTTGATCACCTTTATCGGCCGCCCGGACAGGTCCAGGATCGGGTTGTAGCTGGACTGGATCCAGACGTCCCGGCCGTCCTTGCCGTGCCGGTGGAAGCGGCCGGAGCGGAACTCGCCGCTGCGCAGGCTAGCCCAGAAGTCCCGGTACTCGGCGGAGTCGGCGTACTCGGCGGTGCAGAACATGCTGTGGTGCCGGCCGGCGATCTCCGCCAGCGTGTACCCGACCGTACTCAGGAAGTTCTCGTTCGCGGTCAGGATCCGGCCGTCCAGGTCGAACTCGATCACCGCCTGCGAGCGGTCGATCGCGGCCAGCCGCCCGGCGAACTCGGCGTTACGCAGCTTCTCAGCGGTGACGTCGTTGGCGAACTTGACCACTTTCACCGGCTTGCCGTCGGCGTCGAGGATCGGGTTGTAGGTGGCTCTTATCCACACTTCACCGCCGTCCTTGGCGATGCGCCGGTACTCGGCGGAGTGGAACTCCCCGCGTCCCAGCTTCTCCCAGAAGGCCCGGTACTCCGGCCGGGCCGCCTCCTCGGTGGCGACGAAGATCCGGTGGTGCCGGCCACGGATCTCGTCCAGGCGGTAGCCCATCAGGTCGAGGAACGAGTCGTTGGCCTCCAGTACGGTGCCGGCGAGGTCGAACTCGATCACCGCCTGCGAGCGCCGGATCGCGGTCACCTTGCCCTCGAAGTCGGCGTTGCGGGCCTTGGCCTCGGTGATGTCGCTGGCGAACTTGACCACCTTCCACGGCTTACCGTCGAGCCCGAAGATCGGGTTGTAGGTGGCCTGCAGCCAGACGTCGCGCCCGTCCTTGCCGTAACGGTGGAACTCCCCGGAGACGAACTCGCCCTGCTGCAGGCGCCGCCAGAAGTCCGCGTACTCGGTGGAGTCGGCCGTCTCCGCCGACACGAACATCCGGTGGTGCCGGCCGATCACGTCGGCCATCCGGTACCCGACCGCGTCCAGGAAGTTCTCGTTCGCGCTGAGGACATGCCCGTTCAGATCGAACTCGATCACCGCCTGCGACCGGTTGATCGCCGCGACCTTCCCCTCGAACTCGGCGTTGGCGAGTTTCGTGGCGGTCACGTCGACCGCGAACTTCACCACCTTCCAGGGCTCGCCGTCGACGCCCAGGATCGGGTTGTAAACGGCCTGCAGCCACACTTCGCGCCCGTTCTGGCCGATCCGCCGGAACTCTCCGGAGACGAATTCGCCGGCCCCGAGGCGCTGCCAGAACTCCTGGTACGCCTCGGACTGCGCGTCCTGGGCGGGGACGAACATCCGGTGGTGCCGGCCGATGACCTCGGTCCGGGAGTAGCCGACCAGGTCGAGGAAGTTGTGGTTCGCGTCCAGGATGTAGCCGTCGAGGTCGAACTCGATCACCGCCTGGGACCGGGAGATCGCCTGGATCTTGCCGTGCGCGTCGGCTGCGGCTCGCTTGCCCTGGGTCACGTCGAGCGCCTGCTCGATCACCTTGACCACCTGGCCGGCGCGGTTCTTCACCGGCACCCAGCTGGAGCGGATCCACCGTTCGTCGCTGCCCTGCCAGAGCAGCCGGAACTCGCCGGTGAGATTGCCGCCGGAACGCAGTTGCTCCCACAGGGTGAGGTATTCCGGTGACCCGGCCATCTCGGGGGAGACCAGCGAGTGGTGGTCGATGCCTACGATCGCGGCCGGGGCGAAGCCCACCAGCGCGGCGAAGGCGTTGTTCGCCCGCAGTAGCACGCCGTCCGGGCTGTACTCGGCGGTGGCTGAACCCCGCTCGTACGCCTCGACCTGGCTCCTGAGCTCGGCCAGCAGCTCGTCCGTGTCACCCGTGATGGCCGCCTGATCCGACAAAGTCCGTTCCTTCCGCTCGCAGCGATGCTGCCCCATTCGGCGTAGAGACTGATCGGTCGCGAGGCGGACGACTTGAGAAAGACTTGAACAACCGGTGGTACGGCATCCGCGGTTGTCAATCGTTGCGTTTGTGTGACGGGGTCCGTACGATCGTGTTACCTGTTTCGTGAAACGTTTCACCATCACGTTCCACCTGCTCGGCACGCCTCCCGTGCCGCACATCGGCATGCCCGATTTCGAAGGGTGAATCATGAACCGAGGAACGAGACTCCGGCGCGCCGCCCGATGGGCGGGCGCTCAACTCCTTACCGTCACGATGGTCGCCACCACCGCGATCGCCGTCACCTCCGGCCCGGCCGCCGCGGCTGCCGCGACCCCGGCCGTCACCGGCCTCACCGTCGAAGGCGTCAGCGGCGCCCTCGGCCTCGACACGCCGCAGCCGCGACTCGGCTGGCTGATCAGCTCCCCGCAGCGCGGCGTCACCCAATCCGCCTACCAGGTCAGAGTCGCCTCCACCGCAGCCGGACTGTCCGCCGGCACCGCCGACGTCTGGGACAGCGGCCGCACGGCGAGCACGAACTCCACCCAGGTCCGGTACGACGGCCCCGCCCTCACCTCCGCCACTCGTTACCACTGGCAGGTCCGCGTCTGGGACGCCGAGGGCCGCCGCTCGCCCTGGAGCGCACCGTCCTGGTGGGAGACGGGTCTGCTGCGAACCGAGGACTGGCGGGCGAAGTGGATCGGCCGCGAACGCCCCAGCGCCTCCTGGACGGACTACACGGTCGACGTCCGGCTGACGGTGACCCGCGACGCGGCAGGTGTCTTCTTCCGTGCCCGCGGAGTCAACGACGCCTACATGTGGCAACTCGCCGACTTCGGTGACGTCCCGGTGCTGCGCCCGCACGTCCGGATCGGCGGCACCTGGCAGCTGCTGAAACAGGTGCCGATCGGCGACGTCGTCGCGCCCGCGGACTTCAACAAGCCACACGACCTGCGCATCGAGGCGGCCGGCAGCACCATCCGGACCTTCGTGGACGGCACCCTGGTCGACACCACCGTCGACAGCCGGATCACCAGCGGGACCGTCGGGCTGCGGACATCGGACCCGGAGACGGCCGTCGTCCACTCGGTGAAGGTCACCGCCGGCGACCGGGTCGAGGTCGACGCGGATCTGACCGAGGGGACCAACCCGTTCACCGCCGGTACGCCCACCGCACAGGGCCTCGCCCTCTCCGGCACGACCGAGACGCTGCTGGCCGACCTCGGCGGGAAGCCACTGCTGCGGCGCGAGTTCCGCGTCGACCGCACGGTCAGCCGGGCCCGGATCTACGCGACCGCGCTCGGCGTCTACGAACTGTCGCTCAACGGTTCCCGGGTCGGCGACCACCAGCTCGCACCAGGCTGGACCGACTACACCAAGCGGATCCAGTACCAGAGTTTCGACGTCACCGCACAACTCGTCGCCGGGGACAACACCATCGGCGCGATGCTCGGGGACGGCTGGTGGTCCGGCCACATCGCCTGGTTCGGCGACAAACTCTACGGCCAGCGGCCCGAACTGCTGGCGCAACTGCACATCGACTACACCGACGGCACGTCACAGGTCATCGGCAGTGACGGCACCTGGCGGTCCGCCGACGGCCCGGTGCTGCGCGGCGACAACGTCCACGGCGAGACGTACGACGCGCGCCTCGACCCGCCGGGCTGGCGCCGGTCCGCCTACGACGACACCGCCTGGTCCCCGGCCACCGTGCGGGACACCAGCGCCGACGACCCGACGAAGCGCCTGGTCGCACAGGTCGACCCGCCGGTCAAGGTGACCGCGGAGCTGAAGGCCAGAGCCGTCACCCAGCCCCGCCCCGGAGTGTGGGTGTTCGACCTCGGCCAGAACATGGTCGGTTCGGTCCGGCTGCGGGTCACCGGCGAGGCCGGGAAACAGGTACGGATCCGGCACGCCGAGGTCCTCAACCCGGACGGCACCGTCTACACCGCCAACCTGCGGACCGCCCAGGCCACCGACTACTACACCCTGGCCGGAACCGGCGCCGAGGTGTACGAGCCACGCTTCACCTTCCACGGCTTCCGGTACGTGGAGCTGACCGGTTTCCCCGGCACCCCGGCGCTGTCCGCGGTGACCGGGCGGGTGATGGGCACGGCAGCGCCGTTCACCGGTGAGCTGACCACCTCCGACCCGATGATCAACCAGTTGCAGAGCAACATCGTCTGGGGCCAGCGCGGCAACTTCCTGTCCATCCCGACCGACACCCCAGCCCGCGACGAACGCCTCGGGTGGACCGGCGACATCAACGTCTTCGCCGAGACCGCGACGTTCAACATGGACTCGCTGAGCTTCCTGACCAAGTGGCTGGCGGACCTGCGGGACGCCCAGTCGGCCAACGGGGCCTATCCGGACGTGGCGCCCCGGAAATGCTGCGGTGAGGGCGTGTCCGGCTGGGCGGACGCCGGTATCACCGTGCCGCACACGCTGTGGAAACGGTACGGCGACACGAAGGTGCTGGCCGATCACTACGACTCGATGCGCCGGTACGTCGACTACCTGCAGGCCAGCAGTCAGGGACTGTTGCGGCCGGACGCCGGTCCGTACCTGGACTGGCTGAACCTGGACGACCCGA
Source organism: Actinoplanes derwentensis (assembly GCF_900104725.1). Taxonomy (NCBI): domain Bacteria; kingdom Bacillati; phylum Actinomycetota; class Actinomycetes; order Micromonosporales; family Micromonosporaceae; genus Actinoplanes; species Actinoplanes derwentensis. The sequence continues at coordinate 2,566,398 of NZ_LT629758.1, read as the reverse complement.
CTCCGGCCGGTGTGGTGGGGACCGCGTACTCCGCGTACAGCACCCGGCTCTTCGCCGAGATGGCGACGGCTCTGGGTCATAGCGCCGACGCCGAGAAGTACGGCGCTCGGGCCACCGCCGTCGCCGCCGCTTTCGCCGACGCCTACCTCTCCGCCGACGGCCGGGTCCAAGGCGACAGCCAGACCGCGTACGTCCTGGCCCTGAGCATGGACCTGGTACCGCCGGCGCTGCGTGACGCCGCCGGTGCACGCCTGGCGGAGCGGGTCGCCGACCGCGGCCACCACCTGTCCACCGGCTTCCTCGGCACCCCCGACCTGCTGCCCGCGCTCACCGAAACCGGCAACCTGGACATCGCCTACCGGCTGCTGACGAACCGGGACTACCCCTCGTGGGGCTACGAGATCGAGCGCGGCGCCACCACGATCTGGGAACGCTGGGACTCCATCAAACCCGACGGCACCTTCGGCGACGTCGGCATGAACTCCTTCAACCATTACGCGTACGGCGCGGTCGGCGACTGGATGTACCGCACCATCGGCGGCATCCGCCCGGACGACACCGCACCCGGATACCGGCACGTCACCATCGCGCCGCGGCCGGGCGGCGGCCTCACCTCGGCCCGGGCCGCCTACCAGTCCCGGTACGGCCGGTTCGTCAGCGACTGGAAACTCGACGCCGCCGGGCAGATGTCGCTGAACGTCACCGTTCCCGGCAACACCACGGCCACCGTGGAGATCCCGGCGGCCAGCCGCTGGGCGGTGACCGAGGCGGGCCGCCCCGCCTCCGCGGCCACCGGTGTCCGTTTCGTCAAGATGAGCGGGCCCAACGCGGTGTTCACCGTGGGCTCCGGCAGCTACCGGTTCGCCGTCGACACCGTTCGCGGTGACCTCGGCGAGGCCCGGACCGCGGCCGGGAGACTGCCCGGCCTGGTCGGTGAGTGGCCGGTGGCCACGGCACTGGCCCGGACCCTGGCGCTCACCACCACGACCGCCGACCGTGGTTACCGCACGGTGTCCCCGGCGGCCACCGCCACCAGCGTGCACCTCGCGCTGGCGCAAGCCGCCGATCTCGACCGGTGGGCCGGACACCTGCCCGCGCCGGCCGCCGCTGAAGTCCGGGCCGTGCTGTCCGACGTACGGAATCGGCTGTCCCGGGTTTCGGCCGTGCTGGTGGGCGCGGTCGCCTCGGTGCACGTGCCGGCCGGGGATCTCCTGCCCGGAGCGGTGATCCGGGTCGAGGCGAAACTGCGGAACAACGGCGGCACACCCTTGACCGGCGTACGTTTCACCGTTCCCGCTCCCACCGGATGGACCGTGACACCGGCCGGACCGGCGCCGTCGACGACGGTGAAGCCCGGCGCGACGGTGACCGCCCGCTACGACGTTCGCGTCGCGACGGACCAGACACCCGGCCCCGCCGAACTGACCGGCACCGTCGCCTACCGGCTGCACACCGGCGCCGCCACCCTGCCGATCAGTGCCGCGCTCACGATCGCACCCCCGGTCGAGATCACCGGATTCACCGCGGACCGGGACACCGTGACCCCCGGCGAGACGACCGAGGTCATTGTGACGTTGCGCAACCGCTCGACGGTCCCGGCACAGGGCGAGTTCACCGTCTCCGCGCCCGCCGGATGGCCCGTCGTCCCCGGACAGCGGTACTCCCTGGTCGCGGGCCGGGAACAGACGGTTACGCTACCGGTCACCGCACCACTGACCGTCACTGAGGGCACCGCCAATCTGACGGCTGCCACCGGCCCCGGCCAGGCGGAGCGGGTCACGACCGAGGTACGGGTGGTCGTCGCGGTACCGCCGTCCGGTGCCGCCGACCACGTCGACCTCGGCGACGGCACCTCGGAGCAGGCCCACCACCTGACGGCCTCGGCCACCTCGGGCACCAACACCGAAGCCGGGAAGACCCGCCGATACACCCAGCAGGGAGTCGTCGGCGCCTACTTCGAGTTCGACCTGGCGGTCCCGGCCGGCCGGCCGTTCGTGTTGCGTGCCGTCGAGACCTACAACCAGGCGCAGATCAAGGATTACGACGTGCTGGTCGACGGCGTCCTCGTCCACGCCCGGTCCTACCGGCGCACCGCGAGTGCCGAGGGCACCGTCAGCTACCAGATCCTGGTGGACCGGGCCGACCTGGGCGCGGACGGCACGGTGCGAGTCCGATTCCAGGAGGACTCCGGCGGCCACAACTACGATCCGTCCATCGCCGACGTGTGGTCCGTCCTTGAGTAAACATGAGCTGAACAAGGGAGAACCCAAAGATATCTCTCAAGTGAACAGTCACTAAGATCTGCGCATATGGGTCTGCAGCCACCGGAGTTCTCCACTGAGGTCTATCGTCTCGTCGTCGGCATCGCCAACCGGTCGCCGGAGAGCTTCCAGTGGTTCATGGAGCACTTCACCGAGGTCTCGATCGTCCTTCTGGTGGGGATCGTGGTGTGGCTGTGGTGGCGGGCCCGGCACGCGAGCGCCACCATGATGGCGCTGAGCGTGCTGGCGCCCGCCGCCGGGGTGATCGCCTACCTGACCAGCGAGGTCGTCAAGACGGTTCTCGCCGAGGAGCGCCCCTGCCGTGCCGTCGGCCTGCCGATCGTGGCCGCCGAGTGCCCGCCCGTCGGTGACTGGTCGTTCCCCAGCAACCATTCCACGATCGCCGGGGCGCTGTTCATCGCGGCGTTCCTGGTGTCGTGGCGCTGGGGCCTGGTCGCCCTGCCGATCGCCACCTTGGCGGCCTTCTCCCGGGTGTTCGTCGGCGTGCACTACCCGCACGACGTGCTGACCGGCTACCTTCTCGGCTCGGCTGTCACCGCCGTGGTCACGCTGCTGCTGGCCCGGCCCGGCGCCCGGCTCGTCGAGTGGGGACGGTCCCGGCCGGCGCTCGGCTGGGCACTCGGCCCCGGTCTCCCGGTCCCACGCCCGGCGGTCTCCCCACGGGAGTATGCCGACGCGGTGACCGCGAGGCCGTCCAGCGTCGGCCGGTGGCAATCCTGATCATTACCATGTAGATATACGGGCGTCGATATTTTCTCTCGGGAGAGGTTGTCGCCTTGGCACGACTCAGCACCGGAGCACTGAGCGCAGCACTGGCCGTCGTCATGGTGGGGGCCGTGGCCGCGCCCGCCGCCGCGCGAGACCGCGGCTGCTTCGGCACCGGCTCGCCCGTCTCCGGCTCGTCCGATACCGTGGAAGAAGCGCGTCTGGGCAGCCAGCAGGTGCCGGGCGCGCTGATCGCCGCCGGCGGATTCACGCGGTTCCCGCCGCGACTGCGTGCCACCCTCTGCTCCACCCGATCGCTCGGCGCCGCGAAACAGCAGCTCAAGGCCGAAGGGGTGCGGCTGTGGAAGACCGCGGTCGCCCGCGCGCAGGGCCGGATCAGCATGGGGGACATCGAACGTCTCGATGATCGCCCGCTCTACTGGACCCGGCTGACCGGCACCCGCGACATCCGGCGCTGGACCCCGCGCTTTACGCTCTCCACGGCGCAGCGCGACGAGCTTCTTCAGACTTATGAGTACGCGGCCCGCGGTCTCGCCTCGACCGGTTTCCGGTCGGGCGTCACCCGGGTGCTGGTCAGCGGCTTCGACCCCTACCAGCTGGACGCGGAGATCCGCCGTTCCAACCCGTCCGGCGGCGCCGCGCTGCAGCTGGACGGGGCCGTCTTCGTCCGGAACGGGCGCACCGTGCAGGTGCAGGCCGTCGCGCTGCCGGTGACCTGGGGCGGTTTCGACGCGGGCATCGTCGAGGACGCGTTCGGCCCGCACCTGGCCGGGGAGTCGCGGCAGCGGGCCGACCTGATCATGACGATCAGTCAGGGGCGGCGCGGGGTCATGCACGTCGAGCGCTGGGCGGCCGGCTGGCGGGGCGGTGTGCCGGACAACAACAACGAGGGCACTCCTGAGCCGGTGCCGCTCGCGCACGGCTGGCCGCAGCCGGACCCGGCCCCGGAGTGGATCGAGACGACGCTGCCGCACCAGGCGATGGTCGGGGCCGGCACCGGGCCGTGGCCGACCCGCCTCAACCCGCAGCTCTGTGAGTGGGCCGCCGGCGACCGGCCGACCGGTGCGGTGACCTGCCATGACGGCGAGCCGACAGCGGGCGGTCAGGCGTCCTCCGGCGGCGGGGGCAGCTATCTGTCGAACGAGAGCATGTACCGGTCGAACCGGCTGCGCCTGGCGCTCGGCGCGACCGACATTCCGGGCGGCCACCTGCACATCTCGGCCCTGCTCGCGTTCGCCGATCCGGCCGCGCTGCTCGACCCCGCCTTCGCCGCCGACCGGGCCGCCACCATCGAACAGACCGTCCGGCTGGTCGAGGCGGCAGGCGCCGCGACTTGAGCCGTCATTGCTTGCGGTGATGTTGAGAACGCATACGGTGAATCAATGGACACCCGGTGCGGCTGCATCGGCCGTACCGGCCCGCTGAAGTGCTTGTTTCCCGGAACCATCAACCGATGGGACCGTTCTTGACGGTCCCAACGGCCGGTTACACGCAGGCCAGGGCGACCGTGATCATTATGCGGCGCGTCCGCACACGGGGCCCTGTTGCGGCACGGTTACCGAAAAGTTGCCAACGGTGGCAGTTCGCCGACGGTGGATCGCCCTCCCCGCCCCTGTGGCGCGGCGGTTCACGCGGCTCGGGCCCACCCGGAGAGGACACCCATCCCCATGCGCAAGTCTTCGTTCGCCCTGATCGCCGTCGGTCTTCTGGCGTCGGTCACGCTCTCGGCCTGTGACAGCGAGGCTTCCGAAGGCGCTACCGGTAGTGACGCCGCCACTGAGGGCACCAGCAGCGGCAAGGTGACCGGAACCGACGGTGTCGCGGTGATCCTGCCGGACACCACGAGTTCCACCCGGTGGGTCGACGACGACCCGAAGTACCTTCAGGCCGCCTTCGACGCGGCCGGCGTCCCCGCGCAGATCTTCAACGCCGAGGGTGACGAGGAGGAGTTCAAACGGATCGCGAAGACCGCCCTCGACAAGGGGTTCAAGGTGCTGGTCATCGTGAACCTCTCCGCGGCCAGCGGCAAAGCCGTGATCCAGGACGCCCACTCCCGCAACGTGCCGGTGATCGACTACGACCGGCTCACCCTCAACGGTGCCGCCGACTACTACGTCAGCTTCGACAACGAGAAGGTCGGCGAACTGCAGGCCACCGGGCTGCTCAACTGCCTGCGGCGCAAGGGCGTCACCACTCCGGTCATCGCCGAGCTGAACGGTTCGCAGTCGGACAACAACGCCTACCTGTTCAAGGAGGGCTACGACGCGGTCCTGGACAGCCGGTTCGACGACGCCACCGCGCTCAAGGGCCCGGACCAGTTCGTTCCCGGCTGGGACGAGGACAACGCCCGCGAGATCTTCGCGCTGATGCACAAGCAGTACCCGAACATCGACGGTGTGCTGGCCGCCAACGACGGTCTCGGCAACGCGGCCATCGACGTGCTGAAGGAGAAGGGCCGCAACGGCAAGGTCCCGGTCACCGGCCAGGACGCCACGGTCAAGGGTCTGCAGAACATCCTCGCCGGCGACCAGTGCATGACGGTGTACAAGGACACCAAGGCCGAGGCGGACGCCGCGGCCGACCTGGCGATCGGTCTCTACAAGAAGGAGAAGCCGGTCGTCGCGGACAAACTGAAGGACCCGGAGTCCGGCCTCTACATCCCGTTCAAGAAGCTGGAGCCGAAAGCGATCAGCCTGAGCAACATCAAGTCGATCGTCGAAGCCGGTTACGTGGACACCAAGACCCTGTGCACCGCGGACTACCTCAGTTACTGCCGCACCGCCGGCCTCGTCTGATTCTGAAAGCAGCAGCGTCCCCCACCCGGCCCGGGTGGGGGACGCTGCTGCGCGTCAGCGTGACGCGACGGTCTTCAGCTCAGCCGCTCCGAACGAGACCGCGAACCGTTTGCACCAGATGCTGACGCTGCGGAACGCCCCGGGATCGACGCCGGCGGCGATCCGGTAGACCTGGTCGCCGTGGTTGCCCTTGAGTTTGCCCAGCTCGGCGTACTCGCCGTCGTCGAACACCCGCCACCCGGCGGTTCCGGTGCGCACCTGCTGGTCGGAGAGCCACACCCGCAGATCCGGGCCGTCACTGGTGTCCAGGCCGATCAACTCCAGCTGGTGGGTGCCGTCCGGATTGCGTACCACCCGGGCGGCGCCATCGGTGTCGTGCTCATGGGTCACGAACGAGCCCTCCGCGATCACCACCGTCGTGGGGACGTCGTCCGGGGCCGCCGGTGCGGAGGAGCGCGGTGTGGAGGAGGGTGGACTCGACAGCGTGTCGGTCACGACGGTGTCGGTGAACAGCCGCCACGGCTGGAACCAGTAGAGCGCGCCCACACCGAGTGCCGCGATGACGACCCAGACGGCCGGGCGGGTGAGAAGTCGTTGGATCACGTGTACCAGTCAAGCTGTCGCCGGCCTGTGACCGCCAGGCTCGCACGGCTTACGGTCTGCTTACGGACCAGCGCCGGCGCGGATCAGGCGGCGGGCAGGCGCACCTCGAACCGGCGGCCGGGCCGGTGTTGTGCACGCCGACCCGGCCACCGTGGTGAACCGGTCCGGCTACTGCGGTTCGAAGTAGATCTGCATCTCGAAGACCGGCTGATCGGACTGCCGCCGATGTGTTACGCGTTGCCACTGCAAGGCCTGGATCTCGACGGATCCGTCATTCTTGGCGATCCACTGAACTGATCTCAGCAAGATCCGGTTAGGTATTTGTATTCGAAATGGGTCAGGTGCAGCGCGGCGGCGACGACATCGCCGGTGCGGCGTGGGCTTATCGTGGTGCGGCGCAGGGCTTTCCAGCGTCCGACGAGGATCGCGAAGCCGCGTTCGCCCTGCCAGCGCAGACCGCGTAGGAGCCGGTTGTAGGCGCGGTTGTCGACGGCGAGGGGTTTACCGTCGGCCGGTTGCTTGATTGGGGTTTTGATGCCCTGACCAGTGCTTTCGTAGCCGGAGTCGGCCAAGGCCGGCAGGTCGAGTTCGGCGGCGGACCAGTTCAGGGCGGCGGTGACGCCGAGGTCGCGGGCGCAGCTGGTGTCGTGCAGATGCCCCGGCATCGCCGCCGATGTCCAGATCGGCAGTCCGTCCGGGCGCATGATCGCCTGAATGTTCGCGCCGAAGTCGCGGTGCTTTCCGGAGAACCAGGCGTCGATCGTCTTTCCCTTGACCGACAGGGTGGTCTCGGTCAGCCGGTCGCAGTCGAACAGTTTGCCGTCGAGGATGACGTACGACCAGCCGTCGGCGGCGACCCGCTTCAGAGCGGTGTGCAGGTCCTGTGCCTGGGCGGCGAGCACCGCGATGCCCTCGTCGCGGTAGCGGTACGCGGTCGCCCGGGAGACCCCGAAACCGGCGCCCAGCAGTGTCAGGTCTTCCTGCTTACGGAACCAGACGAGTACGAGTAACGCCTGGTAGAAGCAGGTCAGCGCACGTGTCTTCTTCCGCGTGCCACGGGCGCGGCGCTCGGCATGGAGCAACCGCGCCACGTACTGCACCAGTTCCCTCGGGACGTCGACCATGGCACGATAAGCCAGCACGTGGAGCCCTCTCGAAGACGTGGATCTGTCGCAAGACCTGTCTATCGATGGCTCCACGTCTTTTTCGAGGACCGTCCGAAACTACCTATTCACCCGTGTCATCCCGAATCGGCTTCAATTCCTTGCTGAGATCAGTTCACTGAGCCGCTCGATGGAACACTTCCGCTTCGCTGTCGCCGCTGATGCAGACAGCGACAACGTCATGATCGTGTCCGTCCTCCGGTGTCACCGGCAGTTCCCGGCGACTGGGATCGGAGACTGTTCTGCAGCGGCTGGCATCATTTTCATCCCAACTGGATCGACAATTCTGGCAGGTCGGCATCGGGGCATCGCCGCCTCAGGAAAGGACGGTTAGCGTCAGGACGGCGATACCGGCCACGAGTAGACGGATCGACCACCTGACCCGGGTGAACTTGCGGTTCGCGATGAGGTTCGCCGCCCAGATCTGCGTGGCGACCGCCCGCTCGGTGGCCTCATGATCAACCGCCGCCGCGAGCCAGGCGGCGACGAATCCCTCCCGGTCGGTGCCGAAGCGCCGGGCCACCTGACGGTAGTGGTGCAGTGACTCGGTTGCGTTCTCCTGGTGACGCGGTACCAGGGCGAACAGCGCCGACAGGGCACTGAGAACTGATCGAGGGTCTTGCCCGTGACCCGGGCCGTCACCGGGACGAAGTGGTCGGGATGCAGGCCGGCGTATCGCCCGCGGACCACATCGTCGTAGACCCGATCCGAGATGATCATCGCGACCAGTGCGATCTCCGGGCTGACATCCCGCAGAGCCCCCTTGATCACATCCGCGTCGAGCAACCGGTGGGTGTCGTTACGAGCCGTCCCGTTGCCGGTGCTCGACGACGCCGCCGGATCGACCGGCAGGGGACCGACGTGCAGGCTGACCCGAAGCCGCAGTGGCTCCTCGCCGGGGCGGTCGTCGCGAAACTTCGCAAGCCTCTCCTGGAGCAGCATCGGGAACGGGTCGATGAGGGACGGCAGGATGCGCGTCGGCAGCCCGGCGGCGAACCCGTCGCCCGTGTCACCGAAGAAGTACGGGGCGGACCAATCCTCCTCAAGCCCGGCATCGCGCATCGCGTTGCCGACGACTGTCTTGATGGCGGCGGACGTCTCCTCGTGGACGCTGCCGGGAAGCTTGGTGAAGTCCTTGGCGTCCATGGCGAGAATCGCTCGATACGGCGGCAGTGGACGGGATGGAACATGGCTCGACGTCATCGACCTGGGCCTTTCCAGCGGTGACTGGTTGACCAGCTCATCGTGACGGCCGTGGGGCCCGCGCTCAGCCCACCATTGGGCGCTCGACACGTGACGGAACATTCACCCGTCGGCGCGACGACGGAGTTCCGGAACGTCCAGGATGGTGATACATCGGCGGCCCGTTTCGATGAGCCGCTCGACCCTCAACACGCCCAGAGCAAGAACGACGGCGTTGCGCGAGGCGCCGACCAGGTCCGCGAGATCCTGCTGCGGCAGGGCGATGGTGTTCCGGCCAGGCTCGCTCGCCGCCGCGTCATAGAGACGGACCAGTGCCCGCGCCACTCGTTCCAGAACGGGCAGGACGGCCAGCTCGGTGCGCTGGCTGTCGGACTTCCTCAGTCGCCGGTAGGCGTAACGGGCGAAACCGAGGGCCACCTCCCGCCGTTCCGCGAAGCGCCGGAAATCGGGCCCGTGCAGCAGGCGACAGGTCAGGACAGTCAGTGCCGACACCGACACCGACACCGACGCCGACGCCGACGCCGACCGCCGGCCACCGTCGATTGCCGCGATGTCACCGATCACGTCGCCCGCGGACCTGACGGTCAGAACCGCCCGGCCGCCCGCGGGTTCGCTCCGGACCACCTTGACGGCCCCGGCCAGCAGAACATAGACGTAGTCACCGATGTCGCCCTGGCGGCACAGCTGACTACCCGGGTGGAACACCTGCCGAGTTCCGGAGGTTTCCAGGTCCGTCCAGTCGCCTGCCGAGATGAAGACACGGAGGCCGCCATTGGTTGATTGCTGTGTGTGAGGTGCCACAAACCGAACGTATATCGTCGATGCCTGATGCGGGACCACCTCTCCGGCTGACCGGTTCCGGGTCGGGGCCGATCTCGATCGGCCACGTGGAGGTGCCGTCGTCCGGCGGGCTCAGTCCGGAGGGAGGCGCTGGGCCAGGGTCTCCACGGCGAAAGCGGTGGCCGCGGTGACGTCGGCGACCCGGCTCATGTCCACCGTGTCCGGTAGGTCGCCGGGCTGGTGGTAGTGCGGGTTACGGAAGTTGGCCGTGTCGGTGATCTGGACCGCGGGCAGGCCGGCATCCCAGAACGGGAGGTGGTCGCTGCGGGCGAAGTGCTGGGTGAACGGCACCAGGCGCCCGAGTACCGGGCCGAGCACCGGCAGGTCGGTGGGCGCCCGGAGCAGCACTACGCCGGCCGGGCCGGTCAGGGTGGTCAGGGCCGCCGCGAACAGCGCCGCCATGGTGCGACCGGACTGCCGGTAGAGGACGGCACTGAAATCCGCCCGCTGCATGTTGCGCCGGATCCGGCGCACCTGCCCGGGATAGAGCAGGTTCAGCCCAGACGGCAGGTGCTGGCTGCCCGGTAGGGTGCTGGCGAAGCCGAGCATTTCGAAGACGTAGGCGCCGACCACCGTACGCCCGCCGGCTTGTAACTGTCGCACGAGGTGACGGGCACCGTGGAAACCGAGTTCCTCGTGGTCGACCGCGACGAGCAGGACCGTGCGCCGGAACTCCGCCGCGCCCAGGAGCCGGGCGAGTTCGAGCAGGCCGATGAGCCCGGTGCCGTTGTCGTCGGCGCCGCCGGTGCCCGGAACCGTGTCGTGGTGGGCGAGAACCAGCACCATCTCGGCACTCTCGCCCTCCTTGACGGCGACCACGTTGACCCCGTCGAGATCCACATCCGTAAGTACGTCCCCGTACTGGCCGCTGGGACCCCACTGAGGCGCGCCCGGCGCACGGAATTCGTCGAGCCGGGCCGCCCAGCCCGCCCGGGTGAACCGTTCCCGCAAGTCGGTGTCGAAGGCGGCACAGCTCGCCGGAGTCAGCACCCGCACCCGGGGCGCGGGGAGGTCCTTCAGCTCCCGGGCCAGCGCGACGTCGTCGATCGCTGCGCGCAGTTCCCGGACCCGGCCGATCTGCTCGGGATCCAGGGTGGGAAGACGTGGCTCAGCCGCTCCGAACATGACTCACCGTACATCGACGGCCTTTCCCGGGCGGAAGCGCAGGCGCATCGACGTCGGGGCTCGGGTGAACAGGCCCTGCGGGACCGGCGGGTCGGACAGTTCGATGTCGTGCATGGCGTCGAGCAGGGTGTTCGCGGCCACCTCCACCTCGGTCCTGGCCAGCATCGCGCCGACGCAGAAGTGCCGGCCGAGGGCGAAACCGGTGTGGTTGGCGGCGGCCGTGTAAGCCTTGGCGAAGTCCAGGTCGGGGCGGGTCACGTCGAAACGGTCCGGATCGGTGTAGTGGCGGGGGTCGCGGTTGGCGGCGGCGATCAGGCAGATCACGGTGGATCCGGCGGGCACGGTTCCGCCGGAGAGTTCCACGTCGGCGGAGGGTTGCCGCATGATCAGCTGGACGGGTGGTGAGTGCCGCAACGTCTCGGCCAGCGCGTGACCGATCAGGGTGCGGTCGGCGCGGACCTTGGCCATCTGGTCCGGGTTGCGGATCAGGTTGAGCATCATGTTCGCGAGCGCCTTGTCGGTGGTCTCGCCGCCGGCGAGCAGGAGCAGGCTGACGAACGCCTTGACCTGCGCCGCGGTCATCCGGTTGCCGTCGATCTCGGCGGTGCACAGCACCGACATCAGGTCGTCACCCGGGTCGGCGACACGTGCGGCGATCCGGGGCAGCAGATAGTCCGCCAGTTCGTCGCGGGCCCGCAACCCGGCCGCGGCCACTTCGGGGTCCTGGGTCAGGTTGGCCAGGAACCCCATCAACGCCGTGTACCAGCCGTGGAACAGGCCGTGATCGGATTTCGGCAGGCCGAGCATGTCGACGATCACGTTGATCGGGTACCGGGTGGTGAACGCGTCGACCAGGTCGACCTCGCCGTCGTGCCGGAACGCGTCCAGCAGTTCGGTGGCGTTGCGGCGCATCACCGGCACGAACCGGCTGGTCAGCTGATCGCCCCGGAAAGCCGGGGTGACCAGCCGCCGGTGGATCGCATGTTCCCGCCCGTCCATCTGCAGGATCGTGCGGCCGTGTACGGGTTCCAACTGCCAGCTGTAGTTGTCACTGGTGAAGACCGGATCCTTGAAGGCCCGTTCGACGTCGGCGTAGCGGCTGATCACGTACGCGTTCATACCCTCGTGGAAGGCGAGCGGCTCGGTCTCGCGCAGCGCCTCCCAGACTCCGGCCGGGTCGGCGAGGCATTCGGGGGAGAGGATGTCGGTGACGGTCATCAGAGTCCTTCCGAGGGAGTCGACAGCCATCCTCTCTGGAGGGTATCCGCCCTTGAGCCGCCATCGAACGGGCCGCGACGATCAGGTGAATCTTCCACCCTCCCGCTGGTACCACGGTTGCGGTAGTCGGGATGCCGCACCTGGACGACGACAAGCTTGACTTCATCGGAGATCGTCGGAGTCGTGTCAGCAACAGCGCAACCCCCTCGCCGCCGCCCGCCCTGGTGGAAGCTGGTCGCCGCGCTGGCGCTGACGGCCGGTGCGATCGAGTTGGCACGGCGGCAGTTCCCGGACCTGTCGTCGCTCTCGGACGCCGCGAACCTGATGAACCCGTGGTGGGCAGCGCTGGCCGTGTGCACCGGAACCGCGTCACAGTTGGCTTTCTCGTACCAGCAGCGGGTCTTGCTCGGCGCTTTCGACGTTGAACTTCGGCGTCGGGACGCGATCGCGCTCACCTACAGCGGCGGCGCGATCAGCATGGTCGCACCGGCGGGGGCAGCCGTCGCCGCCGCGTACACGTTCCGGCACTATCAGCGGCGCGGCGCGACAGCCGCGGTGGCGACGGTGGTGACGCTGCTGTCCGGCGTCATCTCGGTGTTGTCACTGGTTCTGCTGTACGGGGTGGGTGCGCTCGTCGTCGTATCGCTGCCGTCCGGGAAGTGGGAGCCGGCCGGGACCGAGGCCGTGGCGGCCGTGCTGCTCGCCGCCGTGCTGGCCGTCGCGGGATGGCGGTTCCGGCGGGCCGCCGCGAAGCTGCTGACCCGCTGGGCCGCCACCACCCGCCTCGTCAACGAGATCCGCCGGGCGGTCGGCGCCGCCCGGGCGGTGCGGGGCCGCGAGTGGGCGGCGGTGATGGCGTTCGCGGCCGGGAAATGGGCGCTCGACCTGGCCTGCCTGATGGCGGTCGCGGCGACCTTCGAGGCCCAGGTCGGCTGGGTGCGGCTGGCCGGCGTCTACCTGACGATGCAGGTGATCCGGCAGGTGCCGCTGACCCCGGGCGGCATCGGCCTGATCGAGGCGAGCCTGCTGGCCGGCCTGGTCGCGGCCGGTGCCACCACGGCGACCGCGGTGGTCATCGTCCTCGCCTACCGTCTCATCACGTTCTGGCTGACGCTGCCCGCCGGCGTCGCCGCACACCTCTACCTGCGTACGCCACCTGAAACAGCCGCCCGGTCGACGGCCGGTGACCCCTGTCATTCGCGCTGATCAGGTGGTGCGGGACAGGTCCAGCACGAACCGGTAGCGCACGTCGTTGCGCTTCAAGCGGGCCAGCGCCTCGTTGACGTCGGGGGCGCGAGCGGGTCGAAGCTCATCGAGCCGAGCGCCCCGAGCGCGCACAGTGTCCCGTCCAGCCGAAGCGCCCGCAGGTACGGGGTCAGGTCGTGCGGTGCCGACGCCGTGTCCAGGACGAAGTCCAGCCGCCCGGCCTGCGCTTGCATCGCGGTGGCGTCGGTGGAGACGACGACCTCGTCCGCACCCAGCTCCTTGGCGCCCGCACCCTTGGCGGCCGAACGGTCTTCACCGCGGCGCTGACCGCGATCGTGGACGCCGTCCCGGTCGACGGGACCGATCTTCCCGGATACGCGGTCCGGCTCTACGACGAATACCTCGCGCACCCCGAGCTGATCCGCCTGGCCGCCTGGTGCCGCCTCGAACGCCGCCCGGCCGGCCCGCTCACCGCCGGCCCACCGCCGCGCGAGCAGGAGAAACTCGACAACATCGCGGCCGCGCAGGCCTCCGGTCACATCGACGACAGCTTCGAGCCGTTCGACGTGTTCGTCACGGTGATCGCCCTGTCCATGACATGGTCACCGGTGAGCACCACCTTCACCGCGACCTCGGCGGACACCGAGGCCGACCACGACCGGCGCCGCGGTGTCCTGCGCACGCTGGTCGCGCGGGCGTACGCGCCATCCGTGGGCGCTTGACCGCTCGTGGCGGTACGGGCGACCGGTCTCGCGGACCGGTCGCCCGTACCGCCGTCTTCGGCCAGAACGGCTAGAACCTGACTTCGCCCTGGTTGAAGACGCGGGGCAGGTAGTAGGCGGTCTGGATCTCCGCGTTGGTGTTGCTGCCGCGCAACTGCTCGGACCAGATCATGAACCAGGTCCAGTTCGGCTGGTTGTTCAGCAGGGCCGCGGTCGGCACCTTGCCCATCTCGGCGATCGCGACGGGCTTACCCGCGGCGATCGACTGGATCTGCTGGTAGTCGCCGCTGGACGGGTGGTTCTTGTACCAGACGTCGAGGGAGACCACGTCGGCGTAGTCGCCACCGGGGTAGTACTGCGACCAGTTGGCGTTCGGGTTGTCCTGCACGTTCCACACCCAGATCAGGTTGTCCAGGCCCTGACTGTCGAAGTAGTCCCGCATCTGCTGGAAGATCTTCGCGCCGCCGTTGACGCCGGGCCGCCCGCCCCACCAGTTCCAGGTCTCGTTCATCTCGTGGAATGGGCGCCAGAGCACCGGGACACCGGCGTCCTTCAACTGGCGCAGGTAGGGCACGACCTCGGCCATCCGGCTGCGCCAGGTGTTGCTGAGCGCGGTGCCGCCGGTGACGACCTGCTGGAACTGGGTGTTGCTGATGGTGGTCTTGACACCGCCGTCGAAGCCGCAGGTGGCGCCGACGGTGGGGGAGCAGGCGTGCCAGGTCAGCGCCACCAGGGAACCGTTGGCCCATTCGGTCTTGGCCTGGTCGACGACCCGCTGCCGGTTGGCGACGTCGGCGGCGTTGAACATCAGGTCGCCGCCCCACAGACCGGGCCACTGACCGGTGATGTCGCGGACCTGCTGGGTGTACTGGCCGGGGCTGGCAGCGGGTTCCTTGTTGTGCTGTCCACTGACGATGTTCTTGCCGGTGATCGACCGCAGGTAGGTGAGCACGGTCTGTTTCGGGGTGGCGGGGAACGCCTGTGCCGGGGCCGCGACGGTGGTCGCCAGCAGAGTGCCGGCGAGCAGGAGCCGGGGGATCTTCATGGGAGGGGGTCCTCCTTCGGGGGAATGTGACGCCCAGCTTTGGGCAGACCCGAAGGCGTGTCAATGGTTACATTAATAATTTATAAAAAGCCGCCTGCTGGTACGGGTACCGCAGCGCGCCCGGTCAGCCCGCTTGACGGGCGGTGTGACCTGGGGCGACGGAAGCCTGCACGACCAGTGCCGCGGCACCGATGGCGGCCGCGTCCCGGGGCTGCGCCGACAACTCGACCGTGACACCGGGCCGCTGCCGTGCGTGCGCCGCCCGGTCCAGGTGGGCGCGCAGCCGGCGCGCGAAGATCGAGCCGGCGCGGGCGACTCCCGGCCCGGTGAGCACCAGGCGCCCGAGGTTGAGCAGGTTCACCATGGACGTGGTCGCCGCGCTGAGCCGTTCGGCCGCCCGGTCGAGGAGCAGGTGGGCGTCGGTGTCGCCGTTGACCGCGGCCCGTGCGATGGCGTCGTAGGCACTGGACTCGCCGTCGTCCAGCGCCAGCCGCGCGCGCAGGCCGGCGTCCTCGCGGGCCGCGACGACGATCGCGCGCATCGACGCGTACTGCTGCACGCAGCCACGATTGCCGCACGGGCACCAGCGCCCGTCGTAGTCGATGGAGACGTGGCCGAGTTCGCCGGCGCCGGAGTCCGCGCCGCGGTACAGCGCCCCGCCGAAGACGAACCCGGCGCCGATCTCGGTGGACAGGTAGATGCAGGCGAACGCCTGTTCGCGGGAGACCCGCCGGCTCCAGAACTCGCCGAGTGCCGCGGCCGCCGCGTCGTTGTCGGTCAGCACCGGAAGGCCGAGCCGTCGCGCCAGCTCGCCACGCACGTCACCGATCCCGGAGGCGGGACCGGAGGCGACGCCGGGTTGGGGGGCCGGCGTGACGATCGCCAGCCCCTCGATGCGGTCGGTGGGCAGGTTCAGCCCGGCGGTGAAGTCGCCGAACCGCTCGGCCAGCCGGCCCGCGTCCCAGGGCTCGCCGGGCAACCGGGGAACGACCTCGCGGCCGACCACGCCGCCGGTCAGGTCGACGGCCATGCAGGTGACCGTGTCCGGGCCGACGCTGAAGCCGACACCGAACCGGTTGGCGGGGCTGATCGCGATCAGTTTGCGGCGCCGGCCCAGCGCCGAGTCGGCCGAGCCGGTCTCGTGGATGATGCCGTCCGCGATCAGGTCGCGGACGATGTTGGAGATCGACGGCTGGGTGAGCCCGGTCAGCGCGGCCAGTTCGACACGGGTGACGGTCACCGACGACCGGACGATGTCGACGATGAGGGCGCGACTCCCCGGCCCGGCGGCGGGTGCTTCTCGTCGAGCCATCTCGGGTCGGTGCTCCGGTTCATCCCCGTGAGCGGCCAGCCCGCTCAGCGATACCGTACCCGGCCCGGCGACGGCGCCCGGCCCGACCTGCTCGGCGTAAAATAAATTAGTAATCTAATCTTGACAGTGCTGTAACGGCCGTCTCATGCTGTGGCCTCAACGGGCGGTGCCGCATCCGCCTTCGTCGAATCGCATCCGTGGACGGAACCCAGCATGATCAATAGAAGGCGTCTCGCCGGCTTCGGCGCGGCCACCGTGTTCGCTCTCCTGGCCGGATGCACCGGCTGTACCGGCGGCGCCGGCAGCCAGGACAACGGCACCGCCGGTGACTTCTCCGGCGAGGTCAAGGGCGACATCACGGTCCTGACCAACCGGACCGACCTGGTCGACACCACCCTCGCTGACTACGCGAAGGCCTTCGAAGCCGCACACCCCGGCACCGACGTCACCTTCGAGGGCGTCACCAACTACGAGGAGGACGTCACCACCCAGCTCGGCAGCGGCGACTACGGCGACGTACTGCTGATCCCGAATGTCGTCGCCCTCGACCAGTACCCGCAGTTCTTCGAACCGCTCGGCACCACCGCGGAACTCAAGGCCGAGTACCGGTTCGTCGACCAGGGCGTCCATCAGGGCAGAGGCTATGGCCTGTCGCTGGGTGGCATCGCCAAGGGTTTCGTCGTCAACAAGCGGATCTGGGCGCAAGCCGGGATCACCGCGCCGCCGAAGACGCCGGAGGACTTCCTCGCCGGACTCCAGGCCATCGCCGACAAGACCGACGCGGTGCCGTACTACACCAACTACAAGGACGGCTGGCCGCTGAGCGAGTGGAACAGCCACCGCGCGGTACTGGCCGACCCGCGGATCAACGACGAGTTCCCGGCCGACGCTGAACCGTGGCAGCCCGGTGGGATCCAGTACGTCACCGACAGCCTGCTGTTCGACATCGTGAACCGCAAGCTCACCGAGAAGGACCCGCTCACCACGAACTGGGAGGGATCCAAGCCGATGCTCGGCACCGGCCGGATCGCGGCCATGCTGCTCGGCTCGTGGGCCGTCCCGCAGGTGCAGGAAGCCGCCAAGGCCGCCGGTGCGAACCCCGGCGACATCGCCTTCTGGCCGTTCCCGTATCAGAACGGCGGAAAGTTCCACGCCGCGATCGACGGCGACAAGCTCGCCGCGGTCAGCCGGAACTCCACGAACAAGGCCACCGCGCACGCCTTCCTGACGTGGTTCGTCACCGAGTCCGGGTTCGCCGCCGGTCAGCAGGCCATCCCGCCGGCCATCGACCAGGAACTGCCCCAGAGCCTCCAGGACTTCACCGCCACCGGCGTCGAACTCGTGGAGGTGCCGCCGGCTACCACCAACGCCGGCAAGGAGGACCAGATCATCAAGGAGTCGGAGATCGACCTCAAGGGCGACATCTACCGGCAGAAACTCGTCGACATCGCCCGCGGTGCCGCCGACGGCACCAAGGAGTCCTACTTCGCCGACCTCAACAAGCGGTGGAGCGCGGCCCAGGCCCGGGTCATGAAGTGACCAGGCAGAGCCCTTGGCGGTACGTCGCCCCCGCACTGATCCTGCTGGTCACCTTCACCTACGTGCCGGTCGGCAACATGCTGTTCTACAGCTTCCACCAGTGGGACGGCCTGGACGTCACGATGACCCCGGCCGGGCTGGACAACTACGTGCGGGTCTTCACCGACGAACGGTACTGGCGGGTCTTCCTGATCAGCCTCTACTACCTCGCGGCGTCGTTCGCGCAGATCGCGATCGCCCTGTATTTCGCGGTGATCCTGTCGTTCGACACCCGGTTCCGGAACCTGTTCAAAGGCATCCTGTTCTTCCCGTACCTGCTCAACGGGGTCGCCGTCGGCTTCGTCTTCCTCTACCTCTTCCAGCCCGACGGCACCCTCGACACCCTGCTGCGGCTGTTCGGTCTCGGCGAACACACCAAGCTGTGGCTGGGCGACCCGGATCTCGCCAACATCTCCCTGGCCGGCACGTCGATCTGGCGGTTCACCGGGCTCAATTTCGTGCTGTTCCTCGGCGCGATCCAGTCGATTCCCGGTGAGATCTACGAGGCCGCCGAGATCGACGGCGCGAACCGGTGGCACCAGTTCCGGCACATCATCGCCCCCGGCATCCGCCGGATCATCAGCCTCTCGTTCATTCTGGCGATCTCCGGCAGCCTCGCCGTCTTCGAGATCCCGTTCATCATGACCGGCGGTGCGAACGGCACCCGCACGTTCGTCGTGCAGGCCTACGAGACCGCTTTCCAGTTCCGGCAGATCGGCCTGGCCTCGGCGATGGCGGTGGTCCTGCTGCTGATCGTCCTGCTTCTCACCTGGATCCAGCGCCGGGTCCTCCCCGACGAAGAGGTGACCCTGACATGAGGATCGTGGCGCGGTTCGCCAAATACGCCTCGCTGGTGGGCGCGTCGGCGGTGGTGCTGATTCCCTTGGTGGTGGTGCTGTTCGCGTCCTTCAAGACGCATGCGGAGTACGGCAGCACCGGCCCGCTCACCCCACCGCGGAACTGGTTGCACCTCGACAATTTCGTCACCGCCTGGACCGGCGGCGACATGCTGCGCGGCTTCGTGAACACCACTCTGATCCTGGTGGTGTCCCTGGCCGGTACGATCGCGGTCGGCACTCTGGCGGCGTACGCCATCAATCGTTTTGAATTCGCTTTCAAGAGGTTGATCCTCGGGCTCTTCCTGGTCGCCGCTCTGGTGCCCGGGGTCACCACGCAGGTCGCGACCTATCAGATCGTCAAGTCGATGGGCCTGGTCAACACGCCGTGGTCGGCGATCGTGCTGTTCATGGGCACCGACATCATCTCGATCTACATCTTCCTGCAGTTCATGCAGTCGATCCCGGCGAGTCTGGACCAGGCCGCCATGATGGACGGCGCGTCCCGTTTCACCATTTACCGGCGGATCATTCTGCCACTGATGAAACCGGCCGTCGCCACCGTCGTGATCATCAAGGGAATCGCGATCTACAACGAGTTCTACATCCCGTTCCTCTATATGCGATCACCGGAACTCAACGTCGTCTCCACCGCTCTGTTCCGGTTCAAAGGTCCCTACGGGGCGCAGTGGGAGACCATCGCCGCCTGCACCATGATCGTCATCGTTCCCACCGTGGTGATCTTCCTGTTGCTGCAGCGCTTCATCTACAACGGCATCACCGCGGGAGCCACCAAATGAAACAGATCAACGACCTCTCCGGTACGTGGCGGCTGTCCGGAACCGACGTCGACCTCGCCGCGACCGTTCCCGGTTGTGTGCACACCGACCTGCTCGCCGTCGGCCGGATCCCGGATCCGTTCCTCGACGACAACGAGCTGAAGGTCGCGTGGGTGGGCCGTCAGGACTGGACCTACCAGCGTGACATCGGCTGGGACGGGCCGGTCCCCGACCGCATCGACCTGGTCTTCGAAGGCCTCGACACGGTCGCCCGGATCGAGATCGACGGCGCGGTGGTCGGCGAGACCCGTAACATGCACCGCGCCTACCGCTTCGACGTGACCTCCCGGATCACCGCCGAGTCGTCAGTGGCGGTGCACTTCACCTCGGCCTACACCGAGGCCGAACAGTGGCGTGACCGTCTCGGGGACCGGCCCAACGCCTATCCGGAGCCGTTCCCGTTCATTCGCAAGATGGCCGCGAGTTTCGGCTGGGACTGGGGACCGACACTGGTCACCGCCGGTATCTGGCGACCGGTGCGCCTCGAGGGCTGGAGCACCGCCCGGATCGCCGCGGTGCGACCGCTGGCCACGTACGCCGGAAGTTCCGGAAAACTGGACCTGGCCGTCGACATCGAGCGCACCCGGGATCGCGCGCTGCAGGCGAAGGTCCTTGTCAACGACCGCGAGATCGCCGTCCTGGATCTCGCGGCGGGGGAGACCGGCATCCGCCGCGAGATCGACGTGCCCGGCGTGACGCCGTGGAATCCGATCGGGTACGGCGAACCCGCGCTCCACATGGTGACGGTCATCTTGACCGACGGTGACGATGCTGAACTTGACCGCTATCAACAATTGACCGGATTCCGCACCGTACATATTGACCGCAGCGCGGACGATGCCGGCACCCGTTTCGTCATCCACGTCAACGGTCAACCCGTCCTGGTCAAGGGCGTCAACTGGATCCCGGACGACATCTTCCCGTCCCGGATGACCCGGCAACGCTACGAGCTGCGGTTACGGCAGGCCGCCGACGCCGGGGTCAACCTGATCCGGGTCTGGGGTGGCGGCATCTACGAGGACCGGGCCTTCTATGAACTGTGCGACGAACTCGGGCTGATGGTCTGGCAGGACTTCCTGTTCGCCTGCGCCTGCTATCCCGAGGAGGAACCGATCCGCTCCGAAGTGCACGCCGAAGCCCGGGACAACATCACCCGGCTCAGCCCGCACCCCAGCCTGATCACCTGGAACGGCAACAACGAGAACCTCTGGCTGCACGAGGCGATGGGCTGGAACGATCACCCCGGCGGGGACCTGAGCTGGGGATCCGGCTACTACCTGACCGATCTGCCGACGATCGTCGCCGAACTCGACCCGACCCGCCCGTACCAGGCCGGCAGCCCTTGGTCCGGCTCCCCGGACCTCGACCCGAACTCGCCCGACCATCAGACCATGCACTCCTGGGAGGTCTGGAACCGCGAGGACTACCTGCACTACCGCGACACCACGCCCCGGTTCGTCGCCGAGTTCGGCTGGCAGGCCCCGCCGGCCTGGCGCACCCTGCGTGACGCCGTCACCGACGAACCGATGCGGCCCGGCTCGCCCGGCGTACTGCACCACCAGAAAGCCGAGGACGGCAACGGCAAACTCGCCCGCGGCCTAGCACCGCACTTCCCGGAGCCGGCCAGCACCGAAGCCTGGCACTACCTGACCCAGCTCAACCAGGTCCGGGCCGTGCGCACCGGCATCGACCACTGGCGCTCGCACTGGCCGCACACCGCCGGAACCATCGTGTGGCAGCTCAACGACCTGTGGCCGGTCACCTCGTGGGCCGCGATCGACGGCGCCGGCCGTCTCAAACCGCTGTACTTCGCATTGCGCGCGCTCTACGCCGACCGTCGCCTGACCATCGAACCCCGCGACGGCGGCCTGGCCGTCGCGATCCTCAACGACCACGCCGCCCCGTGGACCGGTGACCTGATGGTCGAACACCGCGACACGGGCGGGGCCGTGCTGGCCACCACGGTCATCCCGGTGAGCGCGGCGGCCCGCTCGGTCACGCTGACCGCTATCGACCATAGTGATGCCGCCCTGGTGGTGGCGACCCTCGGTGACGTGCGGGCACTCCACCACACCGGAGACACGGCGGTACCCGACGGCGGCCTGACGGTCACCGCCGAGATCGTGCCCGGCGGCCTGGACGTGCACCTGCACGCCACCGGCCTGGCCCGCGACATCCTGCTGCAACCCGACCGCATCCACCCGGACGCCGTCGTCGACCAGGGATTCGTCACCCTGCTACCCGGCGAATCCACCACCCTGCACGTGCGCGCCCCGGCCGAACTCGACCCCCACTCGATCAAGGAGCCTTGGGTCGTCACCGACCTGGCCGCGGCCCTCAGCGGCAGGTGACTGCCCTGGCGGTACGGTATCGCCTGGTGGACAGACGGGGAGGGAACGGTGGCGCGGTCGCAACGGCGGGTCGGGCTCGTGCTGGCGCGGGCCTCACGGGTGCTGGGCGAGGAACCGTATTATCACGAGTTCCTCGAAGGGCTGGAGCGCGTGCTCACCCCGGCCGGAGTGTCGGTGCTGGTCAAGGTCGTCACCGACCGTGACGCCGAGAGTGAGACCTACGAGCGGTGGGCCGCCCAGGGCCGGGTCGACGGTGTCGTGCTGGTCGACCTGTGGCCCGGCGACGACCGGGTCGCCCTGGTGCACCGGCTGAAGCTGCCGGCGGTGGTGCTCGGCGCCCCGTCGACGGCGTCCGGCCTGCCGACGGTGTGGACCGACGACGCCGGATTCGCCCGGGAGGCGATCCGGCTGCTCGCCGACCGCGGGCACCGGGTGATCGGGCACATCAGCGGCCCGATGGCGTTCGCACACACCCAACTGCGGCGCGAGGGCACCGAGGCGGAGGCCGGGGCGCGCGGGCTGCGGCTGCTGCACGCCGAGGGCGATTATTCGTACGAGTCGGGTCGCACCGCCATGGCCGAGCTGATCGGCGGCGCCCCGACCGCGGTGGTGTGCGACAACGACCTGATGGCCCTGGCCGTGCTCGCCGAACTGGCCGACCGGGGCGTGGCCGTCCCCCGGGACATCTCGGTGGTGGCCTGGGACGACTCCGCGTTGTGCCAGCTGGCCGTGCCGCCGCTGTCCGCGATGAGCCACGACGTCGGCCGCATCGGCGAACTGGCGGCCCGCGCCGTGCTCGACACCCTCGACGGCGCCGAACCGGCGGTCTACCAGGCGCCGGCCGCCCAGTTCGTCGCCCGCGACAGCACCCGCTGACGCCCTTTCACACGCGGGACCGGCGGCGGGCACCGGCCGGGTCGGTGCCGCGGGTCAGGAACTGCGGGCACGCGTCGGCGAGATGACAGAACCGGACTCACTGATGTCGTACGTCGCCGAAGATCCGAAGTTCCGCGATGTTGATGTAGGTGGTGTTGGCGGCCCGCAGGTAGCGGAATCGGCCGTCGTGCAGGGACGGCAGGTTCTGCCACGCGAGGGTCTTGAACGCGGGCCCGGTGAGCGTGGTCCAGGTGCTCAGGTCGTTGGAGCCCTGCAACACCAGGCCGGGCAGCCGGATCATCCCGTTGTTGTCCTGCCGGGCGAGTAGGTCGGCCCGATCGAGGCGGAACGTCGAATCCGCCCCGAAGTCCCAGGTCAGCGACTTGTCGATGTCGCTGAAGGTGGCCGCCTTCCCGTCGAGCACGGCCGCGGCGTGTACTGCCTGGGCCGGGTCCACGACGGCGGCCCGCAGGTCGATCAGATCGCTGTCGCCGGATCCGTAGAGGGCGGTGCCGTCGGTCGCACCGTGGATGGTCGCGGCCCGCTTCCGTGCGCTGGTGGTGTGGTTGATGGCCAGGTCGAGGCGGGTGCCGCCGGTGAGGGCGCCGAGTGTGCCGGTGGCGGTCCACGACCGGCCGTCCACGCTGGTCGCCGCGAGCGGTCGGCCGCCGATCGTGACGGTGACGCCGGTGATCGGGGTGGGACTGGCGAAGGCCACGGTGACCGGGTCGCCGGTGGTCACCCGGCCGGCCACGGCAGCCGGTGAGGTGATCGAGACGGCGGTGATCGTACCGGCGGCCTCGGACCTCATGCCGTTGATCTTGAGGCCGCTGAACGACCAGATGCCGGGATAGGCGGGGTCGGTGGGGACGCCCGGGTGGTCGACCTGGAACTTCAGGTAGCGGTACCGGTCGCGCCGGTGTTCGGCGACCACCTCGATCGTCTGCCACGCGTTGACGGCGGCGGTCTCGTGGGCGGTCAGCAGGTCCCAGGTGATGCCGTCGTTCGAGCCGTACACGTTGGTGCCCTGGAGCCGGTTGCCGAAGGTGAACCGGGCCTGCAGTGCGAAGGACGAGACGGTGACGCGATACCGGGTGCCGAAGTCGAGGACGAAGGAGGCGACACGCAGGTCCGGGGTGCCGGAGTCGTAGTCGGTGTCGGTCAGCTTCGTCAGCGTGGCGGCGTCGACACCGAGGGGCGTCACCACCGCGTCGAGGTAGTTCAGGCTGCCGTCCGGCCGGGTCGGGTTGAGGAGCCGGAGTGCCCGGACGGCCGTGAGCAGCGCGGGCAGGGCGGAATGGTCCTGGCGGGCGGCTCGGAGCGCGGCCCGGAACGGTTCGCTGGTAGCAGTGGTGTAGACCGCGCCACGGTCGGTGCCGTCGGCCACTGCCGCGTCGATGGTCCGGTGGCGGTTCTTCGAGACCACCAATTCGGTGGTACGGGCGGTCACGCTCTCGCCGTCGTCGGCGGCGATGGTCAGCCGGTGCCGTCCGGCATCCCGCTTGCCGGGCTTCCAGGTCAACCGGCCGGTTCCGGCGTCGAACGAGGCGCCCGCGGGCAGCCCGGTCACGGTGTGGACGGCGGTGCCGGTCGCGGCGAAATCGAGCACCGACGCGTCACCGGACGTCAGGTAGTACGCGTCGTCGACCCGGTCGAGTCGCGGTGGCGTCAGCGTGGTCTGGGCCTGCAACAGCACGTGCTCGAGGTCGACGGTGGTGCCGGCCGCGCCGGTCAGACGGTAGAAGGCGGCGTAGGTGCCCGCCTCCGGGTAGGTGACGTAACGCCACTGCCCGCCGGTGTCCGGGATGTCGACGGTGGCCAGGGTGGTGGCCGGCCACTCGTCCGGGTTGCGGGGGTCCGGGTCCTCTTTGTCGCGGACTGTCAAGGTCGCGGGGCCGTCGGACCGTACCAGCAAGCCGTTGTCGCCGTTGTTGTCGTGCATGACCCGGGTGACTACGCTGGTGGTGCCCTGCGGGGTGACGTGGGCGCGGGCGAAGCCGTCGACTATCTCGGTCCGGTCGTCGAGTTGCACACTGAACCGGTCGAAACCGAGCGTCGTGTCCGCCGGCCGGGCCGTCGGCGTCTTTCCGGCGACCGCGGACGGGAACGCGACCCAGTATTCGGGGTTCTTGTCGCCGGGGGCCCAGAAGTTCGTCACGGTCGTGCCGTAGTGGTAGTACGGCCCGTCCTGACGTGCGGAGAGCGCGGCCACCCACGGCGCCTCGGTCTCGACGTCGACGCCGCGTTCGTACTTGTACACCGAGTACAGCTCGTCGACCGCGTTGAAGATCCGGCCCCGGTACGCGGGAGCGACGGTGCCGTTCCAGTCCGCGCCGCGTTCGTCGGCCCAGGGAACCGCAGCGCCCAGCATGTACCCGAAGAAGGCGTTCGCCCCGGCGAGCAGACGTCGGCCCAGGAAGTCGTAGACGCTCACCGCGTTCGCCCCGGTGGAGACGGTTCCGGCGGCCGGGTCGATCCTGGTGCCCTGCACGTCGAGGATGCGGGCGAGACCGGTGAAGTTGTCGATGTTGCATTCGCCGTGGGCCTGGTCCCGGCCCATCTCCCGGACCTGCACGAAGTCGTAGCCGTACGGGTTGGCCGGGTCGTCGGCGGTGATCAGCGGGATCTGCGGGGCGATCGCGCCGTTGTCGTAGCCGTCATAGCCGGAGTTGACGGTGAGCCACTCGACGCCGGTGGCGTACCCGGCCTGGTCGTCGGCGTAGATGGCCGTCGCGATCCGGCCGAACAGCCCGAAGTTGTGCTGGTTCATCCAGCGGTTGCCGGCGAACAGGAACGTGTTCACCACCGGGTTCGCGAAGTTGGTCAGCAGCCGCTGGTCGTCGGTGGCGCTCCAGACGACGTCGTAGCCGTGGTAGGTGCCGGGTGTGCCGTCGTCCAGCGGTGCGGTGGCCCGGATGATCTCCGCGGCCATCAGGAACTGGTAGAGCGGATGCCCGGTGTGGATGTGCGCGTCCGCGAAGTAGGCGTACCTGGCGGGGTTCATGCCGGCCCACGTCCGCAGGGTCTGGACGGCGTTGCGCCGGTACACCTCGTCGCCGGTGACGGTCCACATCAGGGCCTGGGTGAGGGCGCCGAGCGAGTCGTTGGTCTCCCGGTTGCGGATGCCGACCGCGGTGAAGGTGGGGTCGAGCGGCACGTCGGGTTCGGCGGCCGACCGGGAGTTGGAGGCCCGGTAGCCGGCGGACGCGAAGGTGGTGGCGGCCATCGCGCTGAAGTAGGACGCCCACGGTTCCCGGCCCGCGCGTACCTGAGTCTGGGTGTTGCGCAGGTCGGCGGCCGACAGGCCGATGCCGGGGTGGACGAACCCGGCGTCGCTGACGGTCTCGGTGACGGTGACCGGGGCGGCGGCCCGGGCCGGTTGCTGGGGTGCGACCAGGACGGTGAGCCCGGTGGCGAGGGCGAGGGCGAGGGCGAGGACGGCTCTGGCGATCACGGTTTCTCCTTGATACGCAGCAGTACTGCGGAGTACGGGGCGAGCCGGATCCCGGTGTCCACCGAGATCCACGGCGGGAACAGCACTTCGCTGTCGCCGATGTCGAGGGGCGGCACGTCGTCACCGCCGTCGCGTCGCCAGACGGCCAGGTACAGGTCGTCGCCGTCGCGGGCGCCGACGGCGATCCACGGATCACGCCAGCCCGGCAGCCCCAGCGGCCAGACCGGCACCGACCGGGCCACCGCGGCCCGGATGCCGCGGTACACGGCCAGCCCGTCCCGGACGACCGCCCGCTGCTCCGCGGTCAGGGAGTCGACGCGCCCGGCCAGGTGCACCCGGCCGAGCATGGCGCTTACCAGGGAGAAGACCAGCTCGTCCCGGTTCATCGAACCGTCCAGCGACGCCCAGATCCCGGCCTGTTCCGCCGTGATCGCCAGCGGTGCGGCGGCGGCGATCGGCGGCATCGCCCGGAAGTCCTGCTGATCGGTCAGCGACTGGATCGGGAACACCGCACCACTGGCCGGGTCGGTGCGCGAACCCCCGGCGGCGCAGCCCTCCACGACCAGACCGGGATGCCGGTCCATGATCGCGGTGACCCAGTCCAGCAGGGCCCGCCCGTGCCCGAACAGGCCCGCGCCGGCCGGTTCGCCGGTGCCGCCGTCGGTACCGGGCCCGGTGTCGACGTTGTAGTCCAGTTTCAGGTAGCCGAGCCGGAACCGGGTGACGAGCCGGTCCACCACCGTGTCGAGATGGGCGCGGGCGGCCGGGTGCCGCAGATCGAGCTGGTAGCGGCCCCATTCGGCGACCCGGATCCCGCCGCGCTGGAAGAACGCCGCCGCGGGCAGATGTGCCGCGATCGGGCTGCGCACGCCGACGACCTCGGGTTCCAGCCACAGCCCGGGCGTCATGCCGGTGGCTCGGATGCGGTCCATCAGCGCGTCCAGGCCCCCGTCCGGGAACCGGGTGATCGACGGCTCCCACGCGCCGACCGAGTCCCACCAGCCGCCGCCCTCGTCGTCGTACCAGCCGGCGTCGATCACGAACGTCTCCACGC
This sequence comes from Actinoplanes derwentensis, assembly GCF_900104725.1. Lineage (NCBI taxonomy): Bacteria > Bacillati > Actinomycetota > Actinomycetes > Micromonosporales > Micromonosporaceae > Actinoplanes > Actinoplanes derwentensis. Next base: position 2,539,170 of record NZ_LT629758.1, on the reverse strand, counting down.
CCAGGTCGGCGGCCGCCTCGATCAGTGGCAGTTCCTTCTCGGTCGTCGGGTCGGACATCAGCGCGTTGAGGAAGTCGTTGTAGACGACCGGCAACGCCTGGTGGTCCGGGTGCGGCCGGCGGATCCGGCGGCGGTGCGCGGTCAGGGCGGCACTCACGGCGGCGAGCGCGGCTTGCGCTGGTCCGGGCACGACCACGAGATCCACGGCGGCGGTACGCAGGGAGCCGCCTCGTTCGATTCGGCCGGTCCACTGGTGTTCCAGCGCGGTGGGCCCGAACACGGCCAGGTAGACGTCGTCGTACCGGTCGCCCAGCTCGGCGTGCCACGTCGTGTTGGACTCGATCTGCCAGGCCAGCATCCGCCCGGACCGGGCATCCTCGACGATGCCCATGGCCAGGTGTTCCGAGGTCGACCAGGCGCCGGTGGAGGTGAGGCTGATCCGGTTCTTGGAGCCGACCTGCTGGTAACGGGTCATGCCGACGTCGTACAGTCCGCGGTCGGCGAGGGTGGTCCGCCGCCACCGGAACTCGCCGCTCCACGGGTTCGCCGCGGTCCAGAGCGCGACCTCGTCCTCCCAGCGTGCGCCGTGCCCGATGCCGGACACCACACCGGTGGTCACGTGTTCGACAGTTACCGGCTGGTCGCCGGTGAGCTCTGCCCAGGACCGCAGCACCGGGATGCCGTCGGCGACCTCGTAGTGCACTGTCGCGTGCAGTCCTTCGCCGGTCAGGTGCAGGCGCAGGCGGCTGATCCCGTTCCGGCGGTCCGCGCTGGTGTCGACCAGGCGCATCCGCTGGGCGGCGGCGCCGTCGACGTGGCGTTTGCCGGAGGTGCCCGAGCGTCCCTCCCCGGCGAGCGCGACCTCCAGGATCGGCAGCGCGGACCGGCGCAACCCGGCCGGATCGGGCCGCGGTTCGCCGGTGTGCCACAGGGCCACCAGCCGTGGGGCGGTGCCCGGGCCGTGCGCGATGACCAGGCGGAGCACATCGTTGCCCCAGGTCAGTTGCTGTTCGGCGGCCTCGGTGAGGCCGGGCAGGGTGACGGTCACGCGATCACTCCGGTGGCCGGGTCGATCGTCCACTCGTCCCGGTACCGCAGCCGGGCTTTGCCGCCACCGATGTCCAGCGGCAGCCAGACCGGTGCCGAGTGGAACAGATCGTCCTTGATCCAGCGGTCGCCGATGTAGACGTGGCTGGTCCGCAGGCTGCCGTGGACGGTGACGACGACGGAGGTCTGCGAGTCGTGGGTGGCGCTCGCCGGCGGTGCGAAGTCGGCCCAGTCGCTCCAGGGCCCGGCCGGGCCGGTGGCGGTGGCGTACTTGTTGTCGTTGGTGGACCAGCCGGTCAGGTCCGAGCCGAACAGGTAGTAGAGGCCGTCGTGTTCGACCAGGGCCGGGGACTCGTAGCCGTGGGTGCCGGCCGGGGTCAGCGTGGTCGCGACGATCGCCTCGGCGTGCAGCAGGTCGGGGGAGAGCCGGTAGATGTGCAGGCCGTGCGGCCGATCCTCGGACAGCAGGTAGGAGGCGCCGTCGGTGTCGGTGAACACGCCGATGTCGCGGCTCTCGTTGCCGAGTGGCCGTTCGCCGTGCAGGTAGCGGTAGGGCCCTTCGGGGCGGTCGGCGATCGCCCAGCCGACCCGGGCGTCGCGGTAGTCGGGGGAGTCGAGGTGCAGCAGCATCACGAACGTGCCGTCGGCGCGGGGCAGCACCTTGGGGCGCTCGACGATCCGGCCGGGTGCCAGGTCCGGTGTCGCGGGGTCGGGGGCGAGTGCGTGCCCGTGGCTGGTCCAGGTGGCCAGGTCGGGGGAGGAGTAGCAGGCCACCCCGCCGAAGGTGGAGCCGGCCGACTTGTCCTCACCCCAGGCCCAGAAGCGGCCGTCGAGGTGCTGGATGCCGGCGCCGTGCAGTTGGGCGATCCGGCCGTCCTGGTCGGTGAACAGCGATCCCGGGGCGATCTTCCCCGGTGGTGCGAGCGTGGACACGGGTCCTCCTGGAAATCGTCATCTATCAGTCAGGGCGAACTCGGTGAAGTCCGCTTCGAACCGGCGGCGGGCCAGGTCCTGTACGCAGACGCCGACCGTGGTGCCGGTGAACCGCAGCGGCGGCCCGATCTCGTCGGACAGCGCGTCGAGGTCGGCCGCCCAGCGCAGGTCCGCACCGGCACGGAACACCACACGGAGCCGGTCGACCTCGGCCGACAGCCGCAGCGGCCCTGGCTCGACCGGATGCCATCCGTGCTCGATGACCCCGGCGGGGGACTTGCTGATCAGCCCGGCCACCCGGCCCCGGCTCTCGTCGTGGGTGACGGCGAGGTAGTGGTAGCCGGTGGTGTTGTAGTAGACGACCAGGCCGGCCGTCTCGGTGAACCGTCGCGGGTCCGCGTCCACGGTCACCGCGGCGGTGCAGTGCAGACTCGTCAGCCGCCGGGTCAGCAGCGACTGGTGGAACAGCGAGTCCAGGCTCTCCTGGCCGCGCAGCCGCAGCCACCCGGGACGGCTGGTCAGGTCGGCCGCGACCGGCCCGCGCAGGCTGATCCATTCCGGTCCGGCGAAGGCCGGTTCCGGCCGCGGCCGGGTGTCGACGCCCGGCGTTCCGGGGTGCGGACGGTGGCCGCCTCCGGCCAGCCGCAGCCAGCCGTCGTCGTCCCAGACCACCCGTTGCAGGAACGTCTCACGCCCGAGTGGCGACCGCAGTCCGGTCTTCCCCATCTCGGGCCGGGCGCCGAGGTGAACGATGTGGTGTTCCCCGTCCGCAGTGGTGATCAGCTGCCCGTGACCGGCTTTGTGGATCGCGGCCCGCGGGTCGTCGCGCGAGGTGAGCAGCGGCCGGGGGTCGGTCTCGTACGGTCCGCGCAGGTTCCGCGAGCGGGCCAGCCGGATGCCGTGATGGAAGCCGGTCCCGCCCTCGGCCAGCATCAGATAGAACCAGCCGTCCCGCTCGAACAGGTGTGAGCCCTCCATCAGCTCGTCACTGGTGAAGATCAGCTCCGGCTCGCCGACGAGTTCACGGCGGTCGTGGTCGTACTCCTGCAGCAGGATTCCGCCGAACGAGAACCGGCCGGCCCGGTGATCCCAGTTGAGGTTGAGCAGGTAGCGGCGCCCGTCGGCGGCGTGGAACAGCGACGGGTCGAACCCGGAGGCGTTGAGAGGGATCGGATCACTCCACGGCCCGGCCGGATCCACTGCCGTGACCAGGTAGTTGTCGAGATCCTTGTAGGTGCCGCTCATGGTCCGTACGACCGTGAACACCAGCCAGTAGAGCCCGTCATGGTGGCTGATCGCGGGCGCCCAGACACCACCCGAGTCCGGCACGCCGCGCAGGTTCAGCTGCTCGGGCCGGTTCAGGGCCGCGCCGATCGGCTGCCAGGTGCGCAGGTCCGCCGAGGCGTGCAGGTTGATTCCCGGGAACCATTCGAAGGTGCTGGTGGCGACCAGGTAACGACCGTCGGCGCGGATGGCGGACGGGTCGGGGTGGAAGCCCGGGAGGATCGGGTCGATGATCACGCGGGAGAGCTCCTCATCCGCCGAATGCTGGTAACGGTCTCTACGCCTCGCCCGTTCCGTCGATGTACCGGGGCGGGCGAGGTTACTCCGAGCTGGGGCGTTCTACGCCGGTAACCTCGCGGCAACGAGCTATTGACGATGCTGAGCCGGAAGCCTACTTTCCGTAGAAAGCGATTTCTATAGCTCGCGACATCTTTTGGAGGCATCCGGATGGACGGCAGGAGCAGGCGGTGGCTGGCCGCCGCGCTGACGGTGGGCATGACCTTCCCGGTCGCCGCGTGTGGCGCGGAACAGGCGTCGTCGGGGCCGGTCGAGGTGGAGTACTGGGCGTGGGCGCCCAACATCGAGCCGGTGGTCGCGAAGTTCAACGAGACGCACACCGACCTGAAGATCAAGTTTGTGAAGCAGGCCGACAACCCGACCACGGCCACCGGCCTGCGGAACGCGGTCGCCGCCGGGCAGAACGTGCCCTGCATCGTGCAGAGTTTCGGCGAGGTGCCGTCCCTGCTGGCCGAGGGTCTGCTCGCCGATGTCACCGAGCACCTCACGCCGTACGTCGAGAAGAGGGTTTTCACCGACACCGCGGTCAAGGGCGTCACGATCGGCGGTAAGTACTTCGGCGTCCCCGCCGGAGCGGCGCCCAGCTTCCTGATGATCAACCGGGCGGTCTACGACCAGTACGGCATCGCCGTCCCCAAGACCTGGGACGACGTCATCGCCGCCGGTGTCGAGCTGAAACCGCACGGCGTCCAGGTGATGAACCTGGCCGGTGAGGACCCCAGCACCCTGATCAACCTGGTCCAGCAGGCCGGCGGCACCTGGTACTCGGTGCAGGACGACGCCTGGCGGATCGGCTTCACCTCGCCGGAGTCACGCAAGGCCGCCGCCGTCGTGCAGCAGCTCGTCGACAACGGCATCGTCGCCAACCAGACCTACACCGACCGGCCCGCCCTGATCTCCTACTTCGATCAGGGCAAGATGGTCTCGCTGCCCACCGCCACCTGGCAGCTGGCCAACTACGAGACCAACTTCAAGAAGTCCATCGGCGACTGGCAGCCCGTCGACCTGCCGCAGTACGCGGACGCCCCCACCTTCGTCACCCCCGCCCACGGCGCGGCCACCCTGATCCCCAAGGGCTGCAAGGATCTCGCCGCCGCCACCGAGGCCGCCGTCTGGCTCAACAGCAGCAAGGACGCGATCGACGCCTCCTACCTGCCGGAGACCGGCGCCCATGCCTGGCCCGGCGCGATCCCCGACCCGTCACCGTGGGTCGAGTCGGTGGTCCCGAAGAACCTCTTCGGCGACCGGCGCGCCGAGGCCGTCCCGGTCATCCTCAAGGCCACCAAGGCCGGTATCGACCCGTGGATCGTCGGCCCCAACTACACCGGCGTCTTCAAGGAACTGCAGGACCAGTGGGCCCTGGCGGTGACCAGGAAGATCACCTTCGCGCAGCTGCTCGACCACATGCAGACCTACACCACCGACGACCTCAAGACCAAGGGGATCAACGTCGCGAGCAGCTGACCGGCCGACAGGAGAGACGCGGATCCATGAACACCACTCTGGTACGGCCGGCGAGCTCGCCGGCCGTACCGTCCCCTACCGACAACCAGTCCGTCCGGGCCCGCCGCCGGACGGCGATGCGCGGCGCGTCCTTCACCGTGCCGTACTTCCTGGGCTTCGCGCTCTTCATCGTCGTCCCGGTGATCGTCGGCCTGAGCGAGAGCCTCTACACCAAGAAGTCGTCCGGGCTCGGCTTCGGCGGTCAGACCGTCACCTTCAGCGGCCTCGACAACTTCCGCCGCGGCCTGAGTGACGAGGCGTTCTGGGGCGGCCTGCTGCGGGTCACGCTCTTCGCGCTGATCGTCATCCCGGTCATCCAGATCCTCAGCCTGGCCGCCGCGCTGCTGATCGACGAGGTCGGCCGGCGCGCGGCCGGCCGCTTCCGGGTCGCCCTGCTGCTCCCGCACATGGTCCCGGCGATCGTGGCGATCCTGATCTGGATCTACCTCTACAGCCCGACGGCCGGCCCGCTGACGCCGTTCTTCGCCCTGTTCGGTGTGGACGCCGACTTCTACAGCGGCGGCCTGATCTGGGTGTCGATCGGCAACATCATGGCCTGGAGCAGCATCGGCTTCAACATCCTGGTCATCTACGGGGCCCTGCAGAACATCCCCCGGGAGATCTTCGACAGCGCCCGCGTCGACGGTGCCTCGACACTGCGGATCGCCTGGTCGATCAAGGTGCCGTTCGTGCGTACCTCGCTGGTCCTGACCTCGGTCCTGGCCATCATCGGCACCTTGCAGATCTTCAGTGACCCGATGTTGTTCCGGTCGATGACGCCGGAGACGGTCGGTCGCAACTTCACGCCGATCATGATGATCTACGACCAGGCGTTCGCGGTCGGTGACCTGAGCTACGCCTCCGCCCTGTCGATCATTCTGGCCGTCGTCGTCGGCATCGTCTCCGCGATCTTCTACAAGCTCACGAACAGGACACCGACATGATCGAGAACGCCGGCCGCCGGACGACGAAGGTCCTGGTGCTCACCGGTCTCACCCTGTTCACCCTCTACTCGCTGGCGCCGATGTGGTTCCTGCTGGTGTCGGCCACCAAGAGCCAGCACGACCTGTACAACACCAACGGCCTCTGGTTCGCCGACTTCCGGCTGTGGGACAACCTGACGATGCTGTTCACCTACCACGACGGGATCTTCCTGCGGTGGATGGGAAACAGCCTCTGGTACGGCCTGACCAGCACCGTCGGCATGACGCTCATCTGCGTCGCCTGTGGTTACGGCCTGGCCATGTACAAGTTCCCCGGCCGGGGTGTCCTGATGGGCTGCATCATCGGTTCGTTCCTGGTGCCCGGCGCCCTGCTGACCATCCCGTCGTTCCTGCTCTTCTCCGACCTCGGGCTGGTCGACACTCCGTGGGCGGTGATCCTGCCCGGTTTCTTCGCACCGCTGTCGGTCTACCTGGCCAAGGTCTACGCCGAAGGCGCCATCCCACCCGAACTGCTGGAAGCCGCCCGCATCGACGGCGCCGGCGAATACCGCATCTTCCTGCAGATCGGTGTCCGGCTGATGAGCACCGGTGCGGCCACCATCTTCCTGCTCGGTTTCATCAGCGCGTGGAACGCCTTCTACTTCCCGCTGGTGTTCCTGCGCGGGGAACAGAAGTGGACGGCGATGCTCGGGCTCTACTCCTGGCTCAACGTCAAGGTCGAGAACTCCCTCGACCTGACCAGCCTGGTCGAGGCCGGCGCGCTCGTCTCGCTGATCCCGATGGTGGCGCTGATGCTCTCCATGCAGCGTTACTGGCGTTCCGGCATCACTCTGGGCAGCCTCAAATAGGGCACCCGAGGTCCGGCCGCCTGCCCGGCGGCCGGACCTCGTCAGGCGCTGCGGGCCAGCTCGTGCTCGTGGACGCGGTGGGCGAGGGGACGGCCGGTCACGTACCGGCGCAGTTCGTCGAGGGCGCTCTGCCCGAGCCGGTGGATCTCGTTGCCGTGCGAACCGCTGACGTGCGGGGTGAGGAAGACACCCGGCAGGTCGAACAGCGGCGAGGTGGACGGCACCGGCTCGGGATCGGTGACGTCCAGGACGGCGCTGATCCGCCCGGCGCCGACCTCGACGGTCAGGGCGGCGGTGTCGACGATCTCACCACGGGCCGTGTTGATCAGGACCGCGCCGTCCGGGAGCAGGGCCAGCCGCCGGGCGTCGAGCAGGCCGTGGGTCTCCGGGATCGACGGCGCGTGCACGCTGACCACGGCACAGTCACGCAGCAGGTCGTCCAGCGGCAGCAGTGTGGCGCCCAGGTCGGCGGCCTCGGCCGCTGTCACGTACGGATCGGCGAGGTACACGTCCAGGTCGAAGGGGTGCAGCAGCTCCAGCACGCGCCGGCCGATGCGGGACGCGCCGATGATGCCGACCCGCTGGCCGAAGTTACCGACGCCGGGGACCATCGCGGCCGGGGTGAACACCCGGTCGTCGCGGTAACGCTCCCGCAGGGTGAAGACACCCTTGCCGGCGAAAAGGATGGCCGCCAGGGCGTACTCGGCGACCGGGATCGCGTTGGCGGCCGCCGCGGAGGACACCGTCAGGCCGCGATCCCAGCAGGCCTGGGTGACGTGGGCCTTGACGCTGCCCGCGGCGTGCAGGACGGCGCGCAGCCGGGGCGCGCCGGCGAGGGTGGCGGCGTCCAGCGGCGGGCAGCCCCAGCCGGTGATGAGCACTTCGGTCTCGGCCAGGGCCCGCCGGATCCGGGGTTCGTCGAAGCGTTCGGCGACCAGGTCGGGGTCGATCCGGGTGAGCCGGCCGATCTGCTCCAGCACGTCGGGTGTGAACACCTCGGTCATGTGCCGGGAGCGCATCGCGAAGAGTGCCACCGGGCGTTGCACCACGATCATTTTCCTCCACCTCAGCAGCGCTTACAGAAACCGTTATCTACTCTAGAAATCGACGTCGTGCCCGTCAACGTGCACTGTCCGCCTGTTTCCTTGACGGACATCGATGTTACGCCTACGTTACGTAGATAACGTTCTCTACGCCGTGTTCTCACTTGGAGAGTGACTCATGAATCACGGTCACCACCCCCGCCTCAGCCGCCGGGGCCTGCTGACGGCGGCCGGCCTCGGGCTCACCGGCGCCGTCAGCGCACCGGCGCTCCCCCCGGCCGCCGCGGCGCCCGCTACCTTCACCCACCCCGGCATGCTGCACAACGCCGGCGACCTCAACCGCGCCAAGGTGCGTGTCGCCGCCGGTCAGGACCCGTGGCTGTCCGGCTGGAACCGCCTGGCCGCCAACGCGCACTCCCAGTCGACCTGGGTCGCCAACCCACAGGCCACGATCATCCGCGGCGGCACCGGCCAGAACTACGGCATCCTCTACCACGACATCCACGCCGCGTACCAGAACGCTCTGCGCTGGCGCATCGCCGGCACCACCGCCCACGGTGACCGGGCCCGCGACATCCTCAACGCCTGGTCGGCCACGCTCACCACCATCACCGGCAACGCCGACCGGTTCCTCGCGGCCGGCATCTACGGCTGGCAGTTCGCCAACGCGGGCGAGCTGATGCGCGGCTACAGCGGCTTCGACCTGGCCCGCTTCCAGCGCATGATGCTGACGGTCTTCTACCCGGTCAACAACGACTTCCTGACCAACCACAACGACGCCTGCATCACCAACTACTGGGCCAACTGGGACCTGTGCACGATGGCCTCGATCATGGCGATCGGCATCCTCTGCGACGACGCCGCCAAATACGACCAGGCCGTGAACTACTTCAAGACCGGCGCCGGGAACGGCTCGATCACCCACGCGGTGCCGTACGTCTACGCGAGCCAGGGCCTGGCCCAGTGGCAGGAGTCCGGCCGCGACCAGGGCCACAGTGTGATGGGCATGGGCCAGATGGGCGCGATCTGCGAGATGGCCTGGAACCAGGGCGACGACCTGTACAGCTACGACAGCACCCGGTTCCAGCGAGCCGCCGAGTACGTCGCCCGCTACAACCTCGGCAACGACGTCCCGTACACCACCTACACCTGGGGAACCGGGCAGAACTGCGCCACCGCCAGCCAGACCGTCATCTCGGCCGCCAGTCGCGGGCAGTCCCGGCCGGTGTGGGACATGCTGTACTACCACTACTACGGGCGGTTGCGCCGATCCGTGCCGAACATCCAGGCCATCGCCGAACTCGGCCGTTCCGAAGGCGGCGGCGGCGACTACGGCCCGAACAGCGGCGGCTTCGACCAGCTCGGATTCGGCACCCTGTTGTACGCGAAGTAACCGCTCAGGGCGCTCTTGTACGCGAAGTTGCCGCTCAGGGCGCGATCGGGCGGACCGGGGTGTGGCCGGGCGGCGGTGCCGAATCGCGCACCACCACGTGTGTGCCGAGCATCAGGTGCTGCGGCCCGGCGTTCTCACCCCGGCTGAGAGCGAGCCGCACCGCCGCCCGGCCCAGTTCCTCCTGCGGGACGTGCACGGTGGTGAGCGCCGGGAAGAGATCGGCGGCCAGCGGTATGTCGTCGTACCCGACGACCGCGACATCCCCGGGCACCTGCTTTCCGGCCTCCCGCAATGCCTGCAGGGCGCCGGCGGCCACCACGTCGGTGGCGGCCACGACCGCGGTGAACCGCGCGCCGGAGTCCAGCAGCCGGCGGGTGGCCCGGTGCCCGAACACGCGGCTGTGGTCGCCGGGCACGATCAGCCCCGGATCGGGGTCGACGCCCATCGCCCGGTGCGCCTTGTGGAATCCGGCCACCCGCTGACTGCTGGTCACCAGGCCGGGCACCTGCCCGAGAAACGCGATCCGACGGTGCCCGGCGGCCAGCAGGTGGCCGGTCACCGCGTACGCCCCGCCCTCGTTGTCGTATTCGACGACGGTGGCCGGGGCGGTCGGATCGGACAGTGGCGGACGGCCGACCAGCACCAGACGGGACCCGGACCGGGCGAGAGCGTGCGCGTAGTGGATCAGGCGCTGCTCGTGGGCCTCGTTCTCCCGGGCGCCGCCGACCAGGATCACGGCGTCGGCGGCCTGCTGGCGCATCAGATCGATGAACCGGACGATCTGATCCCAGTCCCCGTCGGTGTTGCACACGATGCACAACCGGCCCTCGTCCTTGGCCTGGTGCATGACCCCGCGGGCGATGTAGGCGTAGAACGCGCCGGTGATGTCGTCGGCCAGGAACGCGACGTTCTTCGCCGAGGAACCGGACAGCGCCCGGGCCTGCGCGTTGACGACATAGTCCAGCTCCCGCATGGCCCGGAGCACACGCGTGCGGGTGGCGGCGGCGACCGGATAGTTCTCCAGCAGGACACGTGACACCGTGGCGGGGGAGACACCGGCTCGTGCCGCGACGTCCTTGACGGTGGTTCTGCCGGCATCGGCCGGCGCTGACTTCCTTGCCACGGGCGATGCTCCTCCGGCCACGCTGGGTCTCGGCCACGCTGGGTGAGCACAGGATAGTCGATGGCCGGGAGAACGCGTTTTCTGCGCCCTTCACCTGGCGATACGGTGCCCGCCTTTGATCGGATTCAGTCGGCTCGTTCCCAGAGCGGGAGCCGGAACGTCGCGTAGGTGAACTTGCCGGTGATCCGGCCGTCGGCGTCGAAGTGGAAGACGTCCAGGCCGTGCCACTGCATCCGGCCGCCGTAGCGGAGCCGGGCGAACAGCCGCACCAGGGGCGTCGCGCGCCGGCCGGCCGCACCGGTCATGTCCAGCCGGCACGCCCAGCGGATGGTGGCGCGGCGCCGTGACTCGTCGATCACCTGGTCGTACACGTCGAAGGTCATCGCGCCGTAGCGGCCGGCGAACTGTGGCGCGAACTCCGCCCGGATCGCCGTGAGCCCGTGCAGTTCGGGGCCGTGTCCGGGCAGGTAGCGGGCGTCCTCGGCGAAGAAGGACATGACCCGGTCGAGGTCGGGCGCGGGTTCATTGAAGGCGGCCACGAAGGCGTCGATCGTGTGGCCGAGGTCGGTGCTGCTGCTGGGGGTCATGAGCCTGCCATTCAGGGCCGAAGGGTCGTACTGTCGTGGAGCACGTTATAAGAACGTCGTGCTCTTAACAAGAGAACGACGTTCTCTTAATGGCGGGACTAAGGTGAGGTCTGACATGGAAGCGTCGTTTCAGCGGGCCAGGCGCCCGGAGCAGAAGAACCAGCGGCGCGAGAACATCCTCGCCACCGCCGCCGTCCTCGCCGAGGAATCCGGTGTGGCCCGGATCAGCCTCGGCGACATCGCCGCGGCGGTCGGGCTCGCCAAATCCAACGTGCTGCGATATTTCGGGACGCGCGAGGAGATCTACCTGCAGTTGACGATGCGGGAGGGCGCGGACTGGGCGCACGCCGCAGGTGCGGCACTACGGCAGGCGAGCGGCTACGCCGGGGTGGCGACCGCGCTCGCCGACGCGTACGCCGACCGGCCGTTGTACTGCGACCTCACCACTCACGCCGAGACGATGCTGGAACACAACGTCTCGATGGCGGCCCTGCGGACCTACAAGACGTGGGCCATCGACACGTACTTCACCGTGGGCCGGTTGATCGCCGCCGCCTGCCCGGAACTGACCGTGGCCGACGGGGCTTCGCTGGTGATGGCCGGCAGCGCGTTCGTGGCGAAACTGTTCCCGGTGACCCGCCCGCCGGCGGCGCTGCGCGAGCTGTACGAGCGCGAGCCGGAGATCGCCGGTGTCTTCCCGCCGTTCCGGCCGACACTGCAGCGCATGATCGCCGCCACCGCGGCCGGGTTGCCGACGACACACTGACGATGGATAAACTCCGCCCATCGTCGTCCATGGATGCTGGGGAGGCGGGGTGTTCGCCGAGAACGTTCGCGATGTCGCCGTGAACGCGGCGGTGCTGGGGTTCTTCGCCTCCGGCTGGTTCGGGTGGGCGCAGGAGGCCCCGCCCCGCCACTGGCGGCGGTTCCTGCTGGCCGGGTCGGTGGCCGCCGTGCTCACTGTCGTCGCTGGAGTGCTGCTGGCCTGGCGGCACTGGACCGGCGGCACCGTCTTCGACGAGGACACCAGCCGCACGTTCGGCATCGTCGTCGGCATCGAGTTCGGTGTGGCGGCGCTCGGCGCGGTCCTGCTGGCCGTCCTGCGCCGTCGTGACTGGACCCCGGCGTGGATCGCGTTCGTGGTCGGGGTGCACCTGTTCCCGGTCGCGGTGATCATCGAGTTCCCGGCCATCCACGTCGCCGGAGCTCTGATCACCCTGGTCGCGCTGGCGGGGATTCCGGTCGCCAGGTCCCGGGGCCTCAACCCAAGCGCCGTCGTCGGTGCGGGAACCGGAACAGTTCTGCTCGCCGGAGCCGTCGTCTCCGCGGCGGTGGCGGCGCTCAGCTGACCACCTGCCCCAGCGCAGGCGCTCCCTGTCCCATCAGGCTCTGACCTGGCAGGCTCTCTGACCTAGCAGGCGCTCGCTGTCCCAGCAGGCGCTCTGTCGGGCCGCGAGTAGCGAACGGGTTTAGACCCCGGTGCCCGGTGCGGCCTCCGGTTGGTGGGTGGTCGCCGCCCAACTGGCCAGCAGGCGCAGCGCGTCGGAGGCGGGCGTGCCCGGTCCGGCGCTGTAGGCGGTCAAGGTGAGACCTGGGTCGGCGGGCATCGGCATGGCCTCGAAACCCAGATCGATGCGGCCGACGACCGGATGCTGGAACCGTTTGACGCCGGTGTGGTGCAGACGCACGTCGTGGGCGCCCCATCGGACGCGGAAGTCGTCGCTGCGGGTGACGAGTTCACCGACCAGGTCGGTCAGCGCCCTGTCGTACGGGTCCCGCCCGGCTTCGGTGCGCAGCAACGCCACGGTGGTGTCCGCGGCATCGTCCCAGCCGGGATGGAATTCCCCTGCACGCGGGTCGAGAAAGCAGAACCGGGCCAGGTTCGCCGGGCGGGCCGCGGTGTCGAAAGCGAGCGAAAACAGCGCCTCGCCGAGACGGTTGGCGGCGAGGATGTCGAGGCGCCCGTTGCGGACGAACGCGGGGGCCTCGGTCATCGCGTCGAGCAGGTGCCGGGTGCCGGGACGGACCTGCTGCCTCTGCTTCGCGGCGCGGCGATGGGCGCGCGGGCCGGTGTTGGCGGTACGGGCCAGGTCGAACAGGTGGGAGCGTTCCGCCTCGTCGAGACGCAAGGCGCGGCACACGGCGTCCAGGACGTGGTCGGAGACCCCGGACAGGTTGCCGCGTTCCAGCCGGATGTAGTAGTCGGGGCTGACACCGGCCAGCATCGCCACCTCGGCACGCCGCAGCCCGGCGACCCGGCGGCTGCCGCCGAAATCGGGCAGGCCGGCCTGGTCAGGGGTGATCCTGGCCCGTCGGCTGGCCAGGAATTCGCGGATGTCGTCCCGGTTGTCCACGACACCCACGGTAGGGCCCGGGTGGATCCGGAAACAGGCCCTGTCATTACCTGCCTCAGCAGGGCCTCCCACCGGCCCGGGTCGCCTGCTTTCCTGGAAGACGTGATCCCACCCCCGGAGGAGATACGCCATGGCTGACGAGAAGAACCGTCGGGCGCGCAGAACACCGAGACCGAACTCAAGGACGCGATCACCCATCTGGCCTGCTACGCCGGCTGGCCCAAGGCGATGGGCGCGATGAGCGTCGCCGAACAGGTTCCCGGCACCGACTGATCTTTCCGGAGATCGAGCTTTCAGGAGATCGAGATGGAACTCAAGCACGTCAGCGCCACCGTCAAGACGCCGCCTACCGCGTTCACCGGTGCCGTCTACATGACCCCGATCCACCAGGGCACCGGACCGTCCCGGCTGACCGTCGCCCTGGTGCGATTCACGCCGGGCGCCCGCACCAACTGGCACTCGCACGCGCTCGGGCAGACGCTGCACGTGACCGAGGGTGTCGGCCTGGTCGGCATCCGCGACGGCAGCGTGCTCCGGATCCGGGCCGGGGACACCGTGCTCTGCCCGCCCGGCGAGGACCACTGGCACGGCGCCGCCGAGGACACCTTCATGAGCCACCTGGCGATGCTGGAGGCCGAGCCGGACGGCGGCGATCCGACCACCTGGCTCGAACCGGTGACCGACGACCTGTACAAGAGCGCCAACCAGATCGGTGGCGTGATCCGTGACTGAGGTCGTCATCGTCATCGGTCCCGGTCAGATCGGCCAGGCCATCGCCCGCGGGTCCGGGAGCTGACCGGCGGCGACGGCACCCACACCGTCCTGGAATGTGTCGGCCACGCACCCGCGTACGAGCAGGTCCTGGGTGTGGTCCGGGCCGGCGATGTGATCAGCCGCTTCGGCGTGCCGCAGTACAACGACGGCGACATCGGCTGGAACCTGTTCGGCCGCAACCTCACCCTGACCGGCGGGCCCGCCCCGGTTCGCAACCACATCGACGAACTGATGCCGGACGTCCTCGACGGCACGGTCGAACCCGGCAAGGTCCTCGACGGCACCGTCAGCCTCGAGGAGACCCCGGCCGGCTTCCAGGCCGTGGACGAGCGCACCGCCCTCAAGGTCCTCGTCCGACCCTGACCCGGTGCGAGACAGTCCCTTAGGGTCGACGGATGGCGGTGATCGACCTCGGTGACCTGAGCGAACCGGATCGTCCCGGTCCGCCCGTCCACCAGCGGCGTGGTTTCGCGGTGGCAGTCGCCGCCGCGGCCTGTCTCGGGACGCTGCATTCGGTGCCCACCGGCGAGCCGGCCGTGCGCACGCTGTGGACGGCACCGGTCACGCGGACGTTGTTCGCGCAGGCCGACCGGGACACGGTGTGGACGTTGCGGGCGGTGGACGGCGGCGGCGAACTGACCGCGTACGACCTGGCCACCGGGAGTGTTCGCTGGACCCGGCCGACGGAGCCTGCGGCTGTCGCGGCCGAATCGTTCTCGGTGCTGCCCGCCGCGGGGCTCCTGCTGGTGCACGACACGGTTCTGGACGCCGCCACCGGCGCGCGGTTGTGGCAGCCGGCCGGCAGCGTCGAGGCCCACACCGCGGGCACGGTGTTGCTGCGCGAGCGTAGGCCCAACGGGTTACGGCTGGTGAATGCCCGTGACGGCACGACGATCTGGCAACGGCGGATGGACCGGGCCGGGGCGGTGGGGGTGCGGTCGGGGATCATCGCCGTGGACACCGGTGAACTCACCCTGCTGCGCTACGACGACGGCACCCCGCTGCTCAGCCGTAGCCTGCTCCGCCAGGGCGAGGAGGAGCCCTACTTCTCCTTCGCCGGCGACAACGTGCTGGTGGAGGCTCGTTCCGGCAACACGTTCACCGTCACCGCCTACCGGCTGGACACCCTCGCCGAGAGCTGGCGGGCCGAGATGGACGGTGGCGGTCTCGTGCAGGACTGCGGCCCGGTTGTCTGCCTGTCCGGCCGGAGAGGGATCTCCGGGATCGATCCCGGAACCGGGGTACGGCGGTGGGCGCTTCCCGCCGGCCACGGCATCTGGTCGGCCCTCGGGAACCGCATCGTGACGTCCCGCGACCCGCGGACCTCCGACGAGGGCCGGCAACCACTGGTGTCGGTCATCGACGCCCGGACCGGACAGCGACTCGGCGACGAGGTGCCCGGTCAGCCCGCGACCTCCACGGCCGGCGCCGGGCGGCTGCTGGTCCTGCGACCCCGGCCCGACGACCCGTTGGGACAGATCAGCGTCCACCACCTCGACCTGGACACCGGCCGGAGGGTCCTGATCGGCGAGGTCGACTACCAACTGCTCAACTCGTCGTACGAACTGGTCGGACGTCACCTGCTCCGCCTACTCGACGGCCGCCTCCACATCATGACCGCCGGCTGAGCATTCATCTCCTCGGGGCGCGTCACAGCGGGCGCTCGGCGTTTCTGATCTGGACGGTTCGGCTTTCGCGGTAGCGCCTTTCCTGTCGTCGGCTGTTCAGGGTCACGAATCGCAGATGCCTCCCGTACTCGGCGACGAGATCGTTGATCCGCGGCCGTATCCTCCGCCGGTAGCCGAGCACGAACCTGATGAAGTCCCAGGTGATGCGGTCGTGGACGCCGTCGGCGTGCTGGCTGCCTCGATATCTCCAGCGGCGCTGCGCGATGCCACACAGTCAGGTCCGAGCCGTTGATCGGTGTCGGCACGGCTCCGCCGGATCGGCAGGGCGGCGGCCTGGTCACCCTCGATGATCCATCGATGCGCTCGACTCTACCGGCAACTCGTTGCTGGGGATTTCGCCGCAGCAGGAGCATCCGGGTGCGGTCGAGGCTGCTGTGGGCAGGGCGCAGCAGGCGTCGCCGCGCCAGGCCTCGCGGCCCTCCTTGATCGCGACGGCGGCGATTACCAGGGCGGCGATCGGGTCGGCCCAGGACCAGCCGAACAGGCTGTTCACCGCGAGACCGACGAGCAGGACCGCGGAGAGGTACGTGCACAGCAGCGTCTGTTTCGAGTCGGCGACCGCCGAGCGGGACCTGAGTTCTCGGCCGGCTCTGCGCTGGGCGTACGACAGGCCGGGCATCAGCGCCAGCGACACCGCCGCCAGGACCAGGCCGATCGTCGAGTGTTCGGCCTCGGAGCCGCTCAGCAGGGCCCGCACCGACTCGAAGCCGACATAGGCGGCCAGGGCGAAGAACGAGACCGCGATGATCCGTAGGGCCGTCTTCTCGCGGCGTTCCGGGTCGGTGCCGGAGAACTGCCAGGCGACCGCGGCCGCCGAGGACACCTCGATGATCGAGTCGAGCCCGAATCCGATCAGCGCGGTCGAGGAGGCGATCGTGCCGGCGGTGATCGCGATGACCGCCTCGATCACGTTGTAGGTGATGGTCGCCGCGACCAGTAGCCGAACCCGGCGGGTGAGCACGGCCCGCCGCTGAGGTCTGGGCCCGGGTGCGGTGATCCGGATCAGCGGGCCGGTCATCAGCAGCAGCCCTTGTCGGCTGAGTCCGCGCAGACGGTGGGGTCGACGGCGAGGACCAGGCCGAGCAGATCACCCAAGGCGTGTGCCAGACGTGGATCGGCCAGTTCGTAGCGGACCCGGCGGGCCCTCCGGTACCGCGACCACCAAGCCGCACCCGCGGAGGCAGGTCAGGTGGTTCGACAGCTTCTGCCGTGTGCAGCCCAGCAGATCGGCGAGTTCGGCCGGATAACCGGGCCCGTCGCGCAGGGCGAGCAGCAGCCGTGCCCGAGTCGGGTCCGACAGGGCATGACCGAAACGGGCCAGCACCGAGCCGTGCGTCAGTATCTCCACATCAAAACAGTACAGCGAAATCTGTACTGTTTTGATGTGGGTCCACGGGGACTACCGCCCTCAGTGGCATGAGTGGACCGTCCGGCTGCTGAAGGGTACGACCCGGGGTCCCTTAACCTGTCGTGATGACGGGTCACCGGCTGGCCGCGGCCGTCCGAGAGAATGCCGAGTGGGTCGATACCGTCTGCCGTGCCCACGGCTTGCCGACGACGTTCACGGCTGACCGCTGGCATGCCGCCCGGCGTTCTCCGCCGTTCTACCCTGATGCCGAGACTCTGCGGCCCGGTGTGTCCTCCGCGGACGTGCTGGACGGCATCGACATCGGGCCGGGCTGCTCGGTGAAGGACAGCTTCGCCGACCTCGACCTGGCGCCTCGTGGCTTCGAAGCGTTGTTCGACGCGACCTGGATCTGGCGCCCGCCTGATCCCGTGCTCATACCGGTGACGTGGCTGGTGGTCAGTTCTTCGATCGTCGAAGACCCGACGGTGACCGTCTTCGGTGGACCCGATGGCTCGGTTGTCGCGCACCTCAGCGGCGACGTCGTCGGCTTGTCGAACCTGCAAGGCCCGAGGGCCTCGGCCGTGGCCGCCATCGCCGGCGCGTTTCCGGGCCGGGCGATAGTCGGCTACGAACAGGATCTCCGAGATGCGGTGCGGCTGGGCTTCGAACCGCTCGGCCCGCTCCGCGTCTGGCAACGGCCCATGAGGTGAGCCGTCGGCGACCCCTGAGCCTCGCAGGCTCGCCGGTGCCCTGCTGCCGGCCAATCCTTGGCCTGATCGAGGTGCTCGGATGGCTACGCGAGGCTTCCGCGGGACGAGGTTCGCGAGAGGGAACCCCGACAGCCGTTTGTCGGGTCAGGCCTCACGGACGATCTGGCGCACCCTCTCCCGGCTGTAATCGGTAGCCGTCACAAAGTCGGCCTGGCGTACACCCTGCCTGGTCAGCGTCTCGAATCGCGTTGGCAAGCTCATTGCGTGCCTGACCGACCCGGTCACGGGCGCCCGAAACAATCTTGACAGCTCGTTCCTGCGTTCGGATGACACCAGCATCGGCCGATTTCCGCCCGGTCCCGGCGACGGCTGTTTTCGCTGGCCTTGAGGGCTGTGGTTCGCATGGGGATTCAGCCGACCGGTGGAACCTTCGGTGGCGAGGTGTTTGTCGGCGATCCAAAAGGTGCGGGGCAACTAGTCTCGACACTATAGTCGTTGGCATGTCGAGAGAGCAGTTCAGTTTCATGGGGGCCCACGAGATCCGCATTCGGCTCGGTGGGGTCAGTCGTCAGCGCGCCTACATGATCACTAATAGGGCGGACTTTCCCCAGCCGGTTGCTGACCTGTCTCAGGGCAAGGTCTGGCTCGTCGGTGACGTCGAGACCTGGATGGGTGTTCATCGCCGCCATCAGAGCGCCAACAGCGAGGCTTGAGAAAGGCCGCCGTTGGGTGACGGGGCTGCTGGAAGACGACTTCGGATCGGCGTCGGTGCGTCCTGCCAGGATGGTCACGACGAGTGCCCCGAACTGGTCTGCGCCCGATGCGGTGCAGCCGAGGTGGTGGCCCTCGTCGTCGTGCACCTCTGGAGCCCCGGAAAGAGCAGGGCAGCCCCCGCCCAGCGTTCCATGGCCAAAACCAAAAGATCAAGTTCCAGCGCAGGTACGCCCTACCGCCGCAATGTCCGCATCACTCCCTTCCGGCCTCGCGCCGGCCGTCCACGCACGCCCTGCCGCACCCTGTCCTGCCCATAACCCACGCTCGAACCAAACCCGCCTGAGCTGCGGCTAGCCGTAGCTCAGGCACCTCAAAGCACCCGTATTACCTGTCTGAGAGGGCGGTCACGGACTGTTTAGGTTGATCTATGCGTTGGGTCCGTTTGGAGATCGTTCTGCGGGTACGCGGTAGATAGTGATCACTCGATGGCGTGATAGATGAACATCGGTCACGTCAGGCCGGTCGGCTGCACGGTTGGGCTGGTCATGAACGTGCGTAAGCCGTACCCCAGTGACGTCACCGATGAACAGTGGGCGCTGATCGGCCCGTTCCTGGACGCCTGGAGAGCCAAACGGGTCTCGGTCGCGGGACGCGTGGGCGACCAGGATCTCCGAGAGATCGTGAACGCGATCCTGTATCAGAACCGGACCGGCTGCCAGTGGGCGTACCTGCCGCACGATCTGCCCCAGAAGCCGGTGACCTACTACTACTTCGGGTTGTGGCGTGATGACGGCACCGATGCCGCGATTCATGACCTGCTGCGCTGTCAGGCCCGCGAGAAGGCCGGCCGTGCCGAGGACCCGACCGCGGTCATCCTGGACACCCAGTCGATCCGGGCCGCGAACCACGTCCCCGCCGCGACCACCGGCAAAGACGCCGGCAAGAAGGTTCCCGGCCGCAAACGCGGCCTGGCCGTGGACGCTCTCGGCCTGATCATCGCGGTGATCGTGACCGCCGCGTCCGTGACCGACAACGCGATCGGGATCCGGCTGCTGGACAAGGTCGCCGAACACACGCCGACGGTGACCCGTGCCTTCGTCGACGCCGGGTTCAAACAGGACTTCGCCCTGCACGGTGCCGTGCTGGGCATCGACGTGGAGGTCGTGAAACGCTCCGATGTCCGGCCCGGGTTCGTGCCGGTGAAGAAGCGATGGCTGGTCGAGCAGGTCAACGGCACCCTGATGCTGCACCGGCGGCTGACCCGCGAATACGAGAGCCGGCCCGAATCGAGCGTGTCACGCACGCTCTGGGCCTCCACGGCCAACATCGTGCGTCGGCTGACGAACGCCGTCACGCCGACCTGGCGGTGAATCCGCCGTGTACCTGACCGCGATCCTCGACCTGATCGCCGAGCGAGAGACCACCGCTGGTCACGCCGCCGACCAGCTCCGCGAGCAGATCACCGCACTCACCGCCGAACTCGCCCGCCTTGACAGCGAGCTGGCCGATCTGGCGACTACCCGCACGACCCTGCGCGACCTTGCCGCCGAGCAGTTCACCGACGACGACCCGACGATCGCCAGCGCCCCTTACCAACAGATTCTCGCCGCTCTCGCGGCGAACCCGGCCGGGATGCGCGCCAAGGACGTCTGCCTCGCCGTCGGCGTCGACCCCGCGCCGAAACACGTCGAAGGCGCGCGGGCACGACTCAAACGCATGGTCAGCCGCGGAATCCTGATCGAGAACGAACCCGGAATATTCACTCTCATCCCGAAACGGACCTAATCTTTCTTACCGCCCTCTGAGCTACAGCCGAGCCACCCGAGCCGTAGCTCAGACACCTCAAAGCACCCGCATGACCTGCCTGAGCTACGGCTAGCCGGACGAGCCGGACGCTACTGCGAACCGGACGAACCGGACGAACCGTGCGTCAGGCAGGTAATGGCAGCCCTGGAATCTGTCGCGTGAAGTGTTGCGTCCGCCGGGCTGGTGTTCGGGTGCCGAGTGACAGGAGTGGCTGACCGTGCGGACCGGACGTGGGATCGGGTCGCAGAACGTTTCGTCCATGTTGACTCCGGCCTGGGTCCGAGAGCCGGCGGCCATTGTGGAAGCGGCGCTGCGGCCGCCGGTGGAGTGGCAGGCCAGGCCGGTGCGGCTGTGGTCGATCAGGTCGGCGTGCCGCCGGGGCGGGGCTCTTTTGCAGACTCAGGCAAAAGTTGGTGCGGATTCATATGAAGCTATGGACACCTCCATCGATGGCTTCTACTGTGTGTCGCACGTAACAAACCTGTGACACTGTGTCGAGGAGGCTGTGCGTGCGTACGTCGGTTGATCCGCCCTACCTGCGGCTTCTGCAGATGTTGCGGGATGAGGGGCCCATCTCTCGGGCCGAGCTCGCGGACCGTCTCGAGTTGACCCGGCCCCGGCTTCTCGCCGAGGTCGAACGGCTCGTCGGTGCCGAGTACGTCGCTGAGGCCGGGATGGCCGCTTCTCGCGGCGGGCGGCGGTCCACTCTCGTGCAACTGCATCCGCGCCTGCATTTCGCCGCCGTCGACCTGGGCGCCAGCTCCATCGACGTCGAGGTCACCAACGGCCGCCTGGAACCGGTCGCGGCCTACACCGAGGCGGCCGACATCCGTTCCGGGCCGAAGAACATCCTGCACCGGGTCAACGAACTGCTGGCCAAGGCTCGTATCGACGGCGCGTACGAACGGCTCGACGGCATCGGTGTCGGCGTGCCGGGACCGGTCAGTTTCCGGGACGGCGTCCCGGTCTCCCCGCCGATCATGCCGGGCTGGGACCGATTTCCGGTACGCGAGCTGATGACCCGGGAGCACGGCTGCCCGACCGTGGTCGACAACGACGTGAACATCATGGCGATCGGTGAACGGCACGGGGGAGTGGCGCACAGCGTCGACGACTTCCTGTTCATCAAGATCGGTACCGGGATCGGCTGCGGCATCCACCTCAACGGTGACGTCTACCGCGGCACCGACGGATGTGCCGGGGACATCGGCCACATCCAGGTCGACCCGCAGGGCCCGGTCTGCTCGTGCGGCAACACCGGCTGCCTGGAATCCCTGTTCAGCGGGGTCAGCCTGGCCCGCGACGCGACGGCCGCCGCCCGCTCCGGCGCATCACCCGCGCTGGCCGAACGGCTCGCCGCGCACGGCCCGCTCACCGCCCGCGACGTCGCCGACGGTGCCGCCGAGGGTGACGTCGCCTGTATCCAGCTCATTCGTGAGGGCGGGCACCGCATCGGGTCGGTGCTCGCCTCACTGGTCAGTTTCTCCAACCCCTCGATGATCGTGATCGGGGGAGGGCTCGCCCAGCTGGGGCATCTGCTGCTGGCCGAGATCCGCAGTGCGGTCTACCGCCGCTCACTTCCGCTGGCCACCGGCAACCTGCCGGTCGTGCTCTCCGAACTCGGCTCCCGCGCCGGAGTCACCGGAGCCGCCGTGCTGGCCAGCCACGTCGCGTTCGAGCAGGCGTCATGACAGCCGCGCCGAAACCGGAAGAGACCGCCGCAGCGAAAGGCGAGCCGGAAGAGACCGCCGCAGCGAAAGGCGAGCCGGATGGGACCGCCGCAGCGAAAGGCGAGCCGGATGGGACCGGCTCGGCAAAAGGCAGGCTGAACGAAGACGCTGCCGTGAAAAAGCAGGCAGAGGTGGTGCTCCGGCTGACCGATGTGGTCAAGACCTTCCCCGGGGTGAAAGCCCTCGACGGCGTCCAACTAGAGGTACGCGCCGGCGAAGTGCACTGCCTGCTCGGGCAGAACGGAGCCGGCAAGTCGACGCTCATCAAGGTGCTGTCCGGGGTACACCGCCCCGACTCGGGCACCGTCGAATGGCTCGGTGACCCGGTCGCGTTCGCCGATCCGCAGGCCGCCATGAATGCCGGTATCGCCACCATCTACCAGGAACTGGACCTGGTGGAGGACCTGACCGTCGCCGAGAACGTGTTCCTGGGCCACGAGCCACGCCGCGCGGGGTTCGTACGCCGCAAGCAGGCCGTAGCCCGGACCTCCGAGATCCTGGGCCGGCTCGGGCACGGTGAGATCCCGCCGCGTCGCCCGGTCCACAAACTGCAGGCCGCCGCGAAGCAGATCGTCAGCATGGCCCGGGCGCTGTCGCACGACGCCCGGCTGCTGATCATGGACGAGCCGAGTGCGGTGCTGGCCCACGACGAGGTGGAGAACCTGTTCCGGATCATCCGGGAACTGACCGCCCAGGGCATCGCCGTCGTCTACATCTCGCATCGGCTGGAGGAGATCCGGGTCATCGGCGATCGGGTGACCGTTCTCAAGGACGGTCGCACCACCGCGGCCGACCTCCCGGCCGCCGCGACCCCGACCGGTGAGCTGGTCAGCCGGATGACCGGACGGACCATCGAGTACGTCTTCCCGCCGCGTCCCGAGCCCGCCGACCGCGAGGAACTGCTGCGGGTGACGGGCCTGAGCCGCAGTGGCGAGTTCACCGACGTCTCACTCACCGTCGCCGCCGGCGAGATCGTCGGGATTGCCGGATTGGTCGGCTCCGGACGCTCCGAACTGCTGGAGACCGTTTACGGGGCGCGCCGCCCCGATTCCGGCACGGTCGAGTTCGACGGTCGCGGACTGCGGCCCGGTGACGTCGGATCCGCCGTACGCGCGGGAATGGGAATGGCTCCGGAGGAGCGCAAGAGTCAAGCCCTGCTGCTCGGCGAGCCGGTCCACCGCAACATGACCCTCGCGACGTTCACCCGGATCGCGCGGTTCGGGTTCACCAGTGCCCGGCGGGAACGGGCCGAAGCCGAACGGATCGCCGAGTCCCTCGAACTGCGCCCGCGTGACGTGAGCCGGCCGGTGCGCACCCTGTCCGGCGGCAACCAGCAGAAGGTGGTGGTCGGGCGGTGGCTGCTCGGCGGCACCCGGCTGCTGCTGCTCGACGAACCGACCCGGGGTGTGGACGTCGGCGCCCGCGCCGAGCTCTACCGGGTGATCCGTGACCTGGCCGCCGAGGGGGTCGGGGTGCTGCTGGTCTCCAGCGAGGTCCCGGAGGTGCTCGGTCTGGCCGACCGGGTGCTGGTGATGCGGGAGGGCCGGGTGGTCCACACCGCGCCCGCCAAACAAATCGACGAAGACGCCGTCCTCGATCTCGTGATGGCGGGGTCGCTCCTGGAAGGTGCCGCGCTATGACCCTCAGCGAACCGGTCGTCGCCGACCATCCGAAGTCCGGGACCGAACGGTCCCGCCGGATCCCGTGGGGCGGCGAGAACAGCGAGAACACCATCCGTAACCTGGTCCTGGTCGGTGTGCTGGTCGCGCTGATCGTGATCGGTGCGGTCACCCAGCCGCAGCTCTACAGCGACTCGGCCTGGGTCTGGAACAACGTCCTGTCGATCCTGCAGCTCGCCTCGGTGATCGGGGTGGTCACGGTCGGCATGACCTTCGTGATCATCGGCGGCGGCATCGATCTGTCGGTCGGCGCCATCGTCGCGCTGGCCGGGGTGTGGGCCACCACGGTCGCCACCCAGAGTTACGGCCCCGGCGGCATGATCTTCACCGCGATCGTGGTGGGCCTGGCTGTCGGGCTGGTGAACGGGCTGCTCATCTCGTACGGCAAGCTGGTGCCCTTCATCGCCACCCTCGCGATGCTGGTGGCCGCCCGCGGTCTGGCCGCGTCGATCTCCGGGAAGCAGACGCAGATCTCGGAGAGCGCCTTCATCAACGGCATCGCGGCCGGGAAACTGTTCGGCATCCCGCTGCTGGTCTACGTCCTGGCGGTGGTCGCCGCGGTCGGCTGGGTGCTGCTCAACCGCACCACGTTCGGCCGGCGCACGATCGCGGTCGGCGGCAACCCCGAGGCCGCACGTCTGGCCGGGATCAACGTCAAACGACACACCATGCTGTTGTACGGGTTGAGCGGGCTCTGCTGTGGCATCGCCGCGATCATGCTGACCGCCCAGGCCACCTCCGCGCAGGCCGCCATGGCCAACCTCTACGAACTGGACGCCATCGCCGCCGCGATCATCGGCGGCACCCTGCTCAGCGGCGGCCGCGGCACCATCGTCGGCTCGCTGCTCGGCGTGATCATCTTCGCCACCATCACCAACCTGTTCGCCATCAACGGGCTGTCCACCGAGGCCCAGAACATGGTCAAGGGCGGCATCATCATCGCCGCCGTCCTGGTTCAGCAGTTCCGGTTCAAAGCCGTCACCCAGTTCCTGAGCCGCAACAGAACCTAGTCCCGGCTTCTCGTCAGGCGACCGTCCGTGTGACGGCTGCCGGGTTCCGTGCACCCTTCTTCCGTTCCATCCATACCGATTAATCGGGAGATACCATGACACAGAGCAGTCGCGACCTGTCGCGACGCCGCCTGCTGCTCGGCGGTGCCGCACTCGGCGCGGGAACCCTCCTCACCGCGTGCACCAGCAACGAGACGAACTCCAACGACGCCCAGATCAAGCCGAACGAAGGCGGCGCCAGCGCCGGCAACGCGGCCCCCGGCACCAAGGTCGTCATCGGTTTCTCCGCACCGGCCGCCGACCACGGCTGGCTCGGCGCCATCATCACCAACGCGAAGGCGCAGGCCACCGCCTACTCCGACGTGGAACTGAAGACCGTCGAGTCCGGCTCCGACGCGGCCACCCAGCGGGCCGCCCTGTCCACCCTGCTCGGGCAGAAGCCCAACGTCATCGTGCTGCTGCCGCACGACGGCAAGGAACTGAACTCGTTCGGCCTGCAGGCGATGACCGCCGGTATCCCGGTGATCAACCTGGACCGGGCCTTCCCGGACGCCCGCGCCTACCGCACCCAGATCCTGGGCGACAACTACGGCATGGGCGTGGCCGCCGCCGACTACATCGTCGCCCAGATGAAAGCCAAGGGAATCAGCAACCCGGTGATCGGCGAGATCCCCGGCATCGACTCCCTGGAACTGACCCAGAACCGGTCCAAGGGCTTCTCCGACACCCTCGCCGCGGCCGGCTTCACCGTGCAACGGCGGGTCCCGGCCGAGTTCACCGTCGACACCGGCCAGCGGGCCGCCAGCCAGCTGCTGCAGGCCGTACCCAAGATGGACGCGCTCTGGAACCACGACGACGACCAGGGGGTCGGCGTGCTCGCCGCGATCAACCAGGCCGGTCGCAGCGAATTCATCATGGTCGGCGGCGCCGGCTCCAAGAAGGCGATGGAGGACATCCAGGCCGACAAGACCCCACTCAAGGCGACCGTCACCTACAGCCCGTCGATGGCCTCCTCGGCGATCTCGCTGGCCCGGCTGATCGGCCAGGGCAAGGGCCTGTCCGACCTGGTCGAGCTGCAGGTCCCCAAGGAGATCGTCCTGGCCTCGGAGACCATCACCAAGGAGAACGCGAGCGCGTACCTCAAGCTCGGTTTCTGATCGCACAAAGGGAGACCCATCTTGTCCACGCAGACCACGGACCTGCGCATCGGCATGGTCGGCTACGCGTTCATGGGAACCGCGCACTCACAGGCGTGGCGCACCGTGAACCGGGTCTTCGACCTGCCGCTGCGGGCCCGGATGACGGCCGTCAGCGGCCGGGATCCGGGCAAGGTCGCCGCGGCGGCGGCCCAGCTCGGCTGGGCGGAACACACCACCGACTGGCGGTCGCTGATCACCCGGGACGACATCGACCTGATCGACGTCTGCACCCCCGGCGACAGCCATGCCGAGATCGCGATCGCCGCCCTGGCCGCCGGCAAGCACGTCCTGTGCGAGAAACCCCTCGCGAACACCATCGACGAGGCACGTGCGATGGCGGCCGCCGCGGTCCGGGCGCAAGCCGGCGGAGTCCGGTCGATGTGCGGGTTCAACTACCGGCGGGTGCCGGCCGTCGCCCTGATGCGGCGGCTGGTCGCCGACGGCAGGCTCGGCGAGATCCGGCACGTACGCGCGGTGTACCTGCAGGACTGGATCACCGACCCGCAGTTCCCGCTGGTCTGGCGGCTGCAGAAGGACAAGGCGGGCTCCGGCGCGCTGGGTGACATCGGTGCGCACATCATCGACCTCACCCAGTACGTCACCGGTCAGCGGATCTCCGGGGTGAGCGCGCTGACCGAGACGTTCGTCAAACAGCGGCCGTTGCCGGGCGATTCGAGCGGACTCAGCGCCGGTGACACGGTGACCGGCACGGGTGATGTCACCGTCGACGACGCCGCGCTGTTCGTGGCCCGGCTCGATGGCGGGGCGATCGCCACCTACGAGGCCACCCGGTTCGCCACCGGCCGCAAGAACGGCCTGCGGGTGGAGATCAACGGGTCACAGGGGTCGGTGGTCTTCGACTTCGAGCGGATGAACGAGCTGGAGTTCTACGACGCCGCACTGCCCTCCGACGAGCAGGGCTTCAGCCGGATCCTGGTCACCGAGCCCGACCATCCGTACGTCGCCGCCTGGTGGCCGCCCGGTCACCTCATCGGTTACGAACACTCCTTCACCCACCAGGCCCGCGACCTGCTCGAAGCGATCGGCACCGGGGCTCCGATCGCGCCGTCGTTCACCGACGCCCTGCAGGTCCAGCTCGTCCTGGACGCCGTCGAACGTTCCGCCGCACTGGGTTCGTGGTCGGAGGTGGAACCGGCCCTGACCGAGATCGCCGCCTGACCACCGCCGGCCGACTGAGTTCACCGGCCGTCGACCAGCGAGGGTCCGGACACGGTTGCGCCCCGTGTCCGGACGGTCGACGCCGGCCGGTGACTGCCATAACCGTTGTCGCGAGTTCGGAGGATCGATGTCCTTGGGAGTCTGGCTGGTCGGTGGGCGCGGCAGCGTCGCCGTGACCAGCATCGTCGGAGCATTCGCGCTGCGTGCCGGACTGGCGCCGCCCACCGGTTGTGTCACCGAACTACCCGAGTTCCGCTCGTCCGGGCTCGCCGGATTCGGTGACCTGGTGTTCGGCGGCCACGACCCGTCACCGATACCGCTGACCAAGAAGGCCGAACAACTCGGCGACGCCGGGGTGGTACCGGCCGCCCTGGTCCGGGCACTGCACGACGACCTGGCCGCCGCCGACGCCGAGATCCGGCCGGTACCGGACGGCCCCGATCAAGCCATCACCGCCGCCCGGCTGGTCGCCGACCTGGTCGACTTCCGGCAGCGGCACGCCCTGGACCGGGTCGTGGTGATCAACGTGTCGTCCACCGAACCCGCCCCGGAACCACACCCCGCCCACGACACCATCGACGCTCTCGAGGACGCGCTGCGCACCGGCGCGACTATCCTGCCACCGAGCGCCCTGTACGCGTACGCCGCGTTCACCGCCGGTTGCCCGTTCGTCGACTTCACCCCGTCGGCCGGTGCCCGCCTGCCCGCCCTGGCCGAACTGGCCCGCCGGCAGGGACTGCCGCACGCCGGACACGACGGCAAGACCGGTGAGACGCTGCTCAAATCGGTGCTGGCGCCGATGTTCGCCCACCGGCACCTGCAGGTTCGTACCTGGTCGGGAATGAACCTGCTCGGCGGCGGCGACGGGGCCACCCTCACCGACCCGGGTGCCAACGCCGCCAAGTCCGCCAGCAAACAGCGCGTCCTCGCGGAGACCCTCGGCTACCAGCCGCAAGGTGTGGTCCGCATCGACTACGTCGAAGACCTCGGCGACTTCAAGACCGCCTGGGACCTGATCAGCTTCAACGGCTTCCTCGGCACCGGCATGCGCCTGGAATTCACCTGGCACGGCTGCGACTCGGCCCTGGCCGCACCCCTGATCCTCGACCTGGCCCGCCTCACCGGCGCCGCCCACGCCGCCGGCCACACCGGCCCGCTGACCGAACTGGCGTTCTTCTTCAAGGACCCGCTCGGCGACGGCCCGCACGGCCTGGCCGACCAGTGGCAGACCCTGACCGCGTTCGCCGCCGCCCTCGGCGCCGGACCCCAGGCATGACCAGCCTCCGCGAACCCGATCACCGAACTGGTGATGTGACCGACCGAAGCGAACCCGGTCACCGAACTGCTGACGTGACCGACCGAAGCGAACCCGGTCACCGAACTGCGGATGTGACCGGCCGCCGCGAACCTCGGCATCGGACCGGGTGGCGTGACCTGGTCGAACTCACCCGGGCGCCGGCCGCGCTGTCGGTGCCGGGTGACGTCGTGGCCGGTGCTGCCGCCGCCGGGGTGCTCAGGCCGCGCACGCTGGCGACGGCTGCCGCGTCGGTGTGCCTGTACTGGGCCGGGATGGCCGCCAACGACCTCGCGGACCGGCATGTCGACGCGGTCGAGCGTCCGCACCGGCCGATCCCGTCCGGCCGGGTGTCACCGGCCACCGCTGGCGGGATCGCCGCCGGGCTGACCGTGGCCGGGCTGGCCATCGCGGTCACGGCCGGTGGGCGACGGCAGATCCCGGTGGCGGTGTCGCTGGCCGGGGCGATCTGGTTGTACGACCTGGGCGCCAAGAACACCGTCGCGGGCCCGGCGGTGATGGCCACCTGCCGGGGCCTGAACGTGCTGCTCGGCACCGGCGGACGCTGGCGGCCCGCGGTGCCGTCCGCGCTGGTGGTGGCCGCGCACACCTACACGGTGACCGTTTTGTCCCAGCGCGAGGTGGAGGGCGCGGAACCGTCGCTGCCCCGGCGCACGCTGGCCGCCACCGCGGCGGTGGCCGTCGCCGCAGCCGGGGCCCGGTCCGGTCGCCGGATGCTCGGCGCGGCAGCTCTGGCCACCTGGTATCTGGCCCGCTACGGGGCGGCGCAACGTCGCGCGGCCGAGGACCCCACCGCGGCCCGGGTCCAGGACGCTGTCACCGCCGGTATCACCACCCTTCCGGTGTTGCAGGGCGCGCTGGCCGCGAGGTCCGGTGCCGGAGCGGCAGGCGTGGCCACCGCGGTCCTCGCCCCCGCAGCGGCCCGCCTGGCCCGAAAGGTGGCCGCGACATGAGCAAAAGCACGAACGGCGGCCGCGACGCGGGTGAAAGCGCGAACGGTGGCCGCGATAAGAGCAAAAGCACGAACGGCGGCCGCTGCAAGGGCGAAACCCCAGGCGGACTGCGATTCGGGTACGGCACCAACGGTTTCAGCAACCACCGCCTGACCGACGCGCTGGCAGTACTGGCCGACCTCGGCTACGACGGCGTAGCGCTCACCTTGGACCACGGGCACCTCAACCCGTACGCCAAAAATGTCTCCCGCCGAGTCGACGCGCTGGCCGAACGTCTGGCCCGCCTCGGGATGTCGGTGGTGATCGAAACCGGCGCCCGCTTCCTGCTCGACCGGTGGCACAAACACGCGCCGACCCTGCTGCACGACGAACGTGCCCGCCGCATCGACTTCCTGCAGCGAGCCGTGACGATCGGCGCCGACCTGGGCGCGGAGGCCGTCTCGTTCTGGGCCGGTGTGAAACCCGCCGACGTCGATGACACCACGGCCTGGCAGCGGCTGGTGAACGGCTGCGCCGAAGTCCTGTCCACCGCCCAGCAGCACGCGATGCCACTGGGTTTCGAACCGGAACCGGGCATGCTGGTCCAGGACATAGCCGACTGGCACCGCCTGCACGCGGCCCTCGGCGAACCAGCCGGTTTCGGCATCACTCTCGACATCGGCCATTGCCGCTGCCTGGAGTCGCTGCCGGTGCCCGACTGCGTGACCGCCGTGGCCGATCACCTGGTCAACGTGCAGATCGACGACATGCGCCGCGGCGTCCACGAGCACTTGGAGTTCGGCACCGGCGAGATCGACTTCCCACCCGTGCTGGCCGCGCTGGAGCGGGCTGGTTACCGAGGCCTGGTAGCCGTCGAACTACCCCGCCACTCGCACGCCGCCCCGACGGTGGCGGCCGACTCCCTGCGATTCCTCAAAGCCGCCTGAGGGGAGAACGTGATGGACCCGCACAACGCTTGGCTCGAAGCCGGTGTGGCCCGGGTGGCCGCCGACCCACCGAGCATCACCCGGCTGTTCGCCGCGGCCGGACGGCACTGTGCCCGGGAGGAGAAGGAGGCCGCCCGAGCCCGTCTGCTGCTCGCCCTGCCCGCCGCCGACCTGCCCCGATATGTCGACGACCTGTACCGGCACGGCGACGCGAACGAAAAACTGGCCGTCCTCAAAGCGCTACCGCAACTACCGATCGGCGCGGAGGCCGTGCCGCTGCTGCACGACGCGATCCGTACCAACGACACCCGGCTGGTGGCCGCGGCTCTCGGCCCGTACGCCCGGCACCTGGATCAGCCCGCGTGGCGGCAGTCGGTCCTGAAATGCGTGTTCATGGGCATACCCCTGGCGGTGGTGGATCGCTTGACCGACCGGGCCGACGCCGAACTCGCGGCGATGACCGCCGGGCTGCGCGACGAACGGGCCGCCGCCGGCCGCTCTTTCCCGGAGGACGCACGAAGTCTGCTGGAGGTTTGATGCGCATCTTCGACCCGCACATCCACATGACGTCCCGGACCACCGACGACTACCAGCGGATGGCCGCCGCCGGGGTCCGCGCGGTCGTCGAACCGGCGTTCTGGCTGGGCCAGCCCCGCACCAGCGCCGGCTCGTTCGCCGACTACTTCGACGCGCTCGTGGGCTGGGAACCGTTCCGGGCCGCCCAGTTCGGGATCCGGCACCACGCCACCATCGCGCTGAACCCGAAGGAGGCGAACGACCCGCGCTGCCGGGAAGCTCTCGCCCTGGTGCCCCGCTACCTGGACAAGGACTCGGTGGTGGCGGTCGGTGAGGTCGGCTACGACGCGATGACACCGGAGGAGGACGAGGTCTTCGCCGCGCAGCTCGCGATGGCTGTCGAGTACGAGCTGCCCGCGCTGGTGCACACGCCGCATCGGGACAAGGCGCGCGGTGTGGACCGTACCCTCGCGGTGGTCAAGGAGTCCGGCATCGCGATGGATCACGTGGTGGTGGACCACCTCAACGAGGTCACGATCGGGGCGGTGCACGACGCGGGCTGCTGGATGGGTTTCTCCATCTACCCGGACACCAAGATGTCACCGGACCGGATGGTCCAGATCCTGCGTGACCACGGCACGGCCCGGATCCTGGTCAATTCGGCCGCCGACTGGGGCCGATCGGACCCGCTGCTGACGTTGCGCACCGGGGAGGCGATGCTGGCCGCCGGGTTCACCGACGACGACGTGGACCGGGTGCTGTGGCGTAATCCGGTGGAGTTCTACGGCCAGTCCGGACGCCTGGACCTGACCGACATTCTCGAAAAAGAGGCCACCTTCGAGGGCAGTTCCATCCTGCGGGGTGGTAGCTGATGCGTTTGCGGCATCGCAGCGGACGGACGCTGCACCTGAGTTACTGCACCAACGTGCATCCGGCCGAGGACCTGCCCGGCATCGTGGCGCAACTCGACGCGTTCGCGGTGCCGGTCCGCAAACGGCTCGACACCGACGTACTCGGCCTCGGCTTGTGGCTGGCCGCCCCGGCCGCCGCCGAACTGGCCGCCGACCCGCGGGCCCGGCGACGGCTGCGCACCGAACTGGACACCCGCGGCCTGGAAGTGGTGACCCTCAACGGTTTTCCGTACGCCGCGTTCCAGGCTCCGGTGGTCAAACATGCCGTCTACCGCCCGGACTGGACCACCGAGGACCGGCTGCGTTACACGCTGGACCTGGCCCGGGTGCTGACCGATCTGCTGCCCGACGACGCCGCCCGCGGTTCGATCTCGACCCTGCCACTGGCCTGGCGTGATCCGTGGCGTCCCGACCAGCGCGACATCGCCGCCCGCAACCTGGATCGGCTCGCCGCCGGACTGGCCGAGATCGAGGACCAGACCGGCCGTCCGGTACGGGTGGGCTTCGAACCGGAACCCGGCTGCGTCGTCGAGAACACCACCCAGGCCACCGAACTGCTGGCAGCGGTCGACACCGGCCGTCTCGGCATCTGCCTCGACCTGGCCCACCTGGCGTGCGCTTGGGAGGAACCCGCCGAAGCCCTGCACCGCCTGTCCCAACAGGGACTGCCGGTGGTGAAGGTGCAGGTCAGTGCCGCTCTGGAGGTCGCCGACCCGGTCGCGGCCCGAGATGTGCTGCAGCAGTACGCCGAACCCCGGTTCCTGCATCAGACCCGCTCGGCGCACGGCCCCGCGACCGACGACCTGGACGAGGCGCTGGCCGCCGGCCTGCCCGGTCCGTGGCGGGTGCATTTCCACGTGCCGCTGCACGTCGCCCCCGCACCACCGCTGGCGAGCACCACGAAAGTCCTGGAGACCGCGCTGCACCACCTGATGGCCGCCGACGAACCGTGGTGCGACCACCTGGACGTGGAGACCTACACCTGGGACGTGCTGCCCGTCGACCGGCGCCCGGCCGGCCCGGCGGAACTGGCCGACGGCATCGCCGGGGAACTGGCGTACGCCCGCGATCTTCTCCACGAGCAGGTGGCAGAGTGAACAAGCTGGTCGTGCTGGACGTGGTCGGCCTGACTCCGCGGCTGCTGGAGCACATGCCGCGGCTGCGGGCGGTCGCCGACGCCGGGTTCTCGGCCCGGCTGGACCCGGTGCTGCCGGCGGTCACCTGCTCGGTGCAGGCGACCCTGCTGACCGGCGAGACCCCGGCCGGGCACGGTGTGGTCGGCAACGGCTGGTACTTCCGCGACCTCGGCGAGGTGCTGCTCTGGCGTCAGCATCACGGTCTGGTCGGTGGCGAGAAGGTGTGGCAGGCCGCCCGTAGGCACAAGCCCGGTTACACGGTGGCGAACATCTGCTGGTGGTACGCGATGGGCGCCGACGTCGACTGGACGGTCACACCCCGGCCGGTCTACCACGCCGACGGCCGCAAGGACCCGGACTGTTACACCGATCCACCGGAACTGCACGACGACCTCACCGCCGCGCTCGGCACGTTCCCGCTGTTCTCGTACTGGGGCCCGGGTGCCGGTCTGGCGTCGTCGCAGTGGATCTGTGCGGCCGCCCAGCGGGTGATGGCGCGGCACGACCCCGATCTGACCCTGGTCTACGTCCCGCACCTGGACTACGACCTGCAGCGCTACGGCCCGTCGGATCCGCGGGCGGCAGCGGCCGCCGCCGAACTGGACATCGTCCTGGAACCGCTGCTGCGGGCCGCCACCGAACGGGACGCGACGGTGGTGGTGCTGTCCGAGTACGGCATCACCGACGTCCGGCAGCCGGTCGACGTGAACCGGGCACTGCGCGCCGAGGGCCTGCTGCGCGTGCACACCCAGCAGGGCATGGAATACCTGGACCCGTGGACGTCCCGCGCGTTCGCGGTGGCCGACCATCAGATCGCGCACGTCTACGTCCGTGATCCGGCCGACCTGCCCCGGGTCGAGAAGATCCTGCAAGGGCTGCCCGGGGTGGCCGAGGTGCGGCACGGGCTCGATCATCCGCGCGCCGGGGACCTGGTGCTGGTCGCCGAGCCGGACGCCTGGTTCACCTACTACTACTGGCTCGACGACGACCGCGCCCCGGACTTCGCCCGCCTGGTCGACATCCACCGCAAACCCGGCTACGACCCGGCCGAACTGTTCTTCGATCCGGCCGCGCCGGCGGCGGCGAAACGGTGGGCCGCGGTGGCGCTGGCCCGCAAGAAGCTGGGCATGCGCTACCTGATGAGTGTGGTCGGACTGGACGCGGGCGCCCGCGCGGTCCGCGGCTCGCACGGCCGGCTGCCGGACGACGAGGCCGACTCCCCGATGCTGCTGTGTTCACGGGCCGGCGGCCCGGCGCGGATCGCCGCGACCGACGTGAAAGCGCTGCTGCTGGAACTGGCGGGCCTGTACCGGAGTACGTCGTGACCCAACTGGCCGTGGACCTGCGGGCCCGGTTCGACGCCCGGCTGGCCGCGTTCCTGAGCCGGCAGGGGCCGGGCTGGCCGGACGGCGCCCCGCACGGACTGCTGAACACGCTGCACCGGTTCGTGCTGGCCGGCGGCAAACGGTTACGGCCGACGTTCTGCTACTGGGGCTGGCGCGGCGCGGACGGCCCGGACGACGAGGCCATCGTGACCGCCGCGGCGTCGCTGGAGCTGTTCCACGCGTTCGCGCTGATCCACGACGACATCATGGACGGCAGCGTGCGGCGCCGCGGCGAACTGTCGGTGCACCAGTTCTTCGCCGACCGGCACGCCCGGTCGGCGTGGCGCGGCGACGCGGCCCGCTACGGCCGTAACACCGCCCTGCTCGGCGGGGACCTGTGCGCGGCCTGGGCGGACGAGATGTTCAACGGCTGCGGCTTGACCCGGGAGCAGGTGCATCGCGGTTATCCGGTGTTCGCGGGCATGCGGACCGAGGTGATCGCCGGGCAATACCTGGACCTGGTGTCCGGGGTCGGTGACGGCTCGGTGGCCGGTGCGCTGACGGTGATCCGGATGAAGTCGGCGCGGTACACGGTGACCCGCCCGCTGCAGATCGGGGCGGCTCTGGCCGGTGCGAGTGATGCGTTGCTGGCGTCGTTCGTGCAGTTCGGGGATCCGCTGGGCGACGCCTTCCAACTGCGGGACGACGTGCTCGGGGTGTTCGGCGATCCGGCGGTGACCGGCAAACCGGTGCTGGACGACCTGCGTGAGGGCAAACGCACGGCGATGGTGGCGTACGCCCGGGACCGCGCCGACCGAGCGCAGCTGACCCGGATCCGGGAGCTGTTCGGAGACCCGGAACTGGACGACCACGGCGCGGCCGAACTGCGCCGGATCATCGTCGACACCGGCGCGCGCGAGGCCACCGAGCGCCTGATCGAGACCCGCCTGAGCACCGCCCTGTCCGCCCTGAACCGGGCCGCACTGCCCGCCGAGGTGGCCACCGCGCTGCGGCGGCTCGCCGACGAGGTCGTCACCCGGCAGAGCTGAGCGTTTCGCACGCATCGACAGAAGTCGAGTTCCGGAAACGAAAAGTATAGACACTTTTCTATTAACTCCTTAATGTTCCTGACACACCACCCGCGCGGGTGCGCTCCTCCTCTGAAAGATCCCGTCCGGTCAGGAAGAGGTCACCCACCCATGCCCGACTCCACCCTGTGCCGGTGGCGGACCATCGCCGTCGCCGCCCTGCTCCCGGTCGCGGCCGCCGTCGTCGCCCTCCCGGCTCCGGCCTCCGCCCACCCGATCGATCCCGCCGACTTCCAGCAGGTCACCCTGGCCAAGGGTGAACCCGAGGTGGGTGAGCCGATGACCCTGGCCGTGCTGCCGGACCGTTCGGTGCTGCACACCGCCCGCAACGGCACCGTGCGCCGGACCGACAGTTCCGGCACCACCGCCGTGGCCGGCACCGTGCCCGTCTACACCCACGACGAGGAGGGTCTGCAGGGCATTGGCGTCGACCCGGGTTTCGCCACCAACCGGCACATCTACCTCTATTACGCGCCGCCGCTGTCCACCCCGGCCGGCGACGCCCCGGCCGCGGGCGGTGACTGGTCGCTCTGGCAGGGGGTCAACCGGCTCGCCCGGTTCACCCTGACCGCCGACTGGAAGCTGTCGGCCGAGACCCGGATCCTGGACGTGCCCGCCGACCGGGGCCTGTGCTGTCACGTCGGCGGCGACATCGACTTCGACGCCGCCGGCAACCTGTACCTGTCCACCGGCGACGACAGCAACCCGTTCCAGTCCGACGGTTTCGCCCCACTGGACGAACGCGCCGACCGTAACCCGGCCTTCGACGCCCAGCGCACCAGCGCCAACACCGACGATCTGCGCGGCAAGATCCTCAGGATCAAGGTCAACAGCGACGGGTCGTACGCCGTACCAGCCGGAAATCTCTTCGCCCCCGGCACCGCGAGTACCCGGCCGGAGATCTACGCGATGGGCTTCCGCAACCCGTTCCGGATGAGTGTCGACCGCGCGACCGGTGCGGTCTACGTCGGCGACTACGGGCCCGACTCCGGCACCACCACCGGCCGTGGTCCGAGCGGGCAGGTCGAGTTCAACCGGATCACCGCACCCGGCAACTTCGGCTGGCCCTACTGCACCGGCACGAACACCGCGACCGAGACGTACGCCGAATGGAACTTCGCCACCGGAACCGCCGGACCGAAGTACAACTGCGCGGGCGGCCCGGTCAACAACTCGTTCCGCAACACCGGCCAGGCCACGTTGCCACCGGCGAGACCGGCCTGGATCCGGTACGCCGGTGACGCGGGCAGCCCGCCGGAGTTCGGTGGCGGCTCGGAGTCGCCGATGGCCGGGCCGGTGTACCGCTACGACGCCGCGTCCACGTCGGCGACGAAGTTCCCGCAGTCGTTCGAGGGCCACTTCTTCGCCGGTGAACTCGGCCGCGGCTGGATCAAACCGATCCACGTCGGCGCCGACGGCAGTCCCGGTGAGATCACCACGTTCCCGTGGAACGGCAAGCAGGTGATGGACTCGGCGTTCGGGCCGGACGGGTCGCTCTATGTGCTCGACTACGGCACCGGATATTTCAACGGGGACGAGAACTCCGCGCTGTACCGCTACGACCACGTCGGCGGCGGTAACCGCAGTCCCACGGCGAACGCGACCGCGGACAAGGTCACCGGGCAGGCGCCGTTGACGGTCACCTTCTCGTCGGCCGGCTCCAGCGACCCCGAGGGCGGGACGCTCACCTACCTGTGGAACTTCGGGGACGGCACCACCTCCACGGCGGCGAACCCTTCCAAGACGTACACCAGCAATGGCTCTTATCAAGTGACGCTGACCGTGACCGACCCGCAAGGCGCGACCGGCACCGCTGGTGTGCAGATCGGCGTCGGTAACACCGCGCCTACGGTGACCATCACGACGCCCGGCGACGGCCGGCTGTTCTCCTTCGGCGACACCGTGCCGTTCGCGGTGACCGTCACCGATCCGGAGGACCCGGCCATCGACTGCACCAAGGTCAAGATGACCTACGTGCTCGGCCATGACCAGCACGGACACCAGATCACCTCGGCCACCGGCTGCACCGGCTCGCTGAGCATCCCGGTCGACGGTGAGCACGACGCGGCCGCGAACATCTTCGCCGTGTTCGACGCCGAGTACACCGACGCCGGTGGTCTGACCACGCACACCCAGCACGTCCTGCAGCCGCGGCACCGGCAGGCCGAGCACTTCAAGAACAGTTCCGGGGTCAACACGTTCACCAAGACCACCGCCGAGGGCGGCCGGACCGTCGGCGACATCAACGCCGGCGACTGGATCTCCTTCGATCCGTACCGGCTGGGTGACACCACCGGGTTCACCGTCCGGGCCTCGTCGGCCGGAGCGGGCGGCACCGTGCAGGTCCGTGCCGGGTCGGCCACCGGCACCGTGCTCGGTTCGGCGATCGTGCCGGTCACCGGCGGCTGGGACGTCTTCACCGAGGTCACCGGCGTGATCAGCAACCCGCCGGCCGGCACCACCACGCTCTACCTGACGTTCGCCGGTGGGACCGGGGCGCTGTTCGACCTGGACGCGTTCACCTTCCGGACCGTCGGCCCGGTGGTCGGGCTGGCCGGTAAGTGCCTGGACGTGAGCGGGGCCGGAACCGCCGACGGCACCAAGATCCAACTGTGGACGTGCAACGGCACCGCCGCCCAGAACTGGCAGATCACCGGTCAGGTGTGGCGGAACCCGGCGTCGAACAAGTGCCTGGACGCGGCCGGTGGCGCCACCGCCAACGGGACCAAGGCGCAGCTGTGGACCTGTAACGGCAGCGGCGCGCAGAACTGGACGGCTCAGAGCAACCGGACGGTCCGTAATCCGCAGTCCGGCCGCTGCCTGGACGTCTCCGAGGTCAAACCGGACGACGGCCAGCAGATTCACCTGTGGGACTGCAACGGCGCCGCCAACCAACTCTGGAACCTTCCCTGACCAGGTAAGGAGACCCATCGTGCGCAGAATTCTTCTCGGTGCGGCGACAGCCGCGCTGACCCTCCTGGCGAGCGGCGCGCCGGCCCTCGCCGACACCCCGTACGACGTGCTGGTCTTCTCCAAGACCGCCGGTTTCCGGCACGACTCGATCAGCACCGGGGTGCAGGCGATCCGTGAGCTGGGCACCGCGAACGGCTTCACCGTCACCGCCACCGAGGACGCCACCGCGTTCACCAGCGCGAACCTGGCCCAGTACGAGGCGGTGGTCTTCCTGAACACCACCGGCGACGTGCTGAACGACGTCCAGCAGACCGCGTTCGAGTCCTACATCCGCGCCGGTGGCGGCTACACCGGTATCCACGCGGCCGCCGACACCGAATACGACTGGCCGTTCTACGGTCAGCTGGTCGGCGCCTGGTTCGCCTCCCACCCGGCGATCCAGCCGGCCCGGGTGGAGGTGGCGGACCGGGCGCACGCGGCCACCGCGCATCTGCCGCAGATCTGGAACCGCACCGACGAGTGGTACGACTACCGCACCAATGCCCGCAGCACCGCCCACGTGCTGGCCACCCTGGACGAGACGTCGTACTCCGGTGGGACGATGGGCGCCGATCACCCGCACGCCTGGTGCAAGACCCTGGACGCGGGCCGGTCGTTCTACACCGGCGGCGGGCACACCCAGCAGTCGTACGCCGACGCCGCCTTCCGTGCCCACCTGCTCGGCGGCATCCGTTACACAGCCGGTCAGGTGCGGGCCGACTGCCGCCCGGAGACCGGCTACACCCCGCTGTACGACGGCTCGACCACCGGCTGGCAGCAGGCCGGGCCGGGCGCCTTCACCAACAGCGACGCCACTCTGACCTCGACCGGTGGGCTCGGCCTGCTGTGGTACTCCGGCAAGGCGTTCACCGACTACTCGCTCAAACTGGACTGGAGGATGGCCGGGGACGACAACTCCGGGGTGTTCATCGGCTTCCCGCCGTCGAGTGACCCGTGGTCGGCGGTGAACAACGGTTACGAGATCCAGATCGACGCCACCGACGCCGCCGACCGGACCACCGGCGCGGTCTACAGCTTCCAGGGCGCGAACGCGGCGGCCCGGGACGCGGCGCTGAATCCGCCGGGGGAGTGGAACACCTACGAGCTGCTGGTTCAGGGCCAGCGTCTGCAGGTGCTGCTCAACGGCGTGAAGATCAACGACTTCACCAACACCGATCCGGTACGTGATCTCGCCGGTCACGTCGGCCTGCAGAACCACGGCGACGGCGACGACGTGTCGTTCCGTAACGTGCGGATCAAGGAGCTCGGCACCCCACCGGCCGGTCCGGGCCCGGTGGTCGGGCTGGCCGGCAAGTGCCTGGACGTGAGCGGGGCCGGAACCGCCGACGGCACCAAGATCCAGCTGTGGACCTGCAACGGAACCGGGGCGCAGAACTGGCAGGTCAGCGGCCAGGTGTGGCGGAACCCCGCGTCGAACAAGTGCCTGGACGCGGCCGGTGGCGCGACCGTGAACGGCACGAAGGCGCAGCTGTGGACGTGCAACGGCAGCGGGGCGCAGAACTGGGTGGCTCAGGCCGGCCGGACCGTCCGTAACCCGCAGTCCGGCCGCTGCCTGGACGTCTCGGAGGCCCGCCCGGCCGACGGCCAGCAGATCCACCTGTGGGACTGCCTCGGCGCGGCCAATCAACTGTGGACCGTGGGCTGACCGGCGGCATAGAGTAGGCGGCGACGAACACGGACGCCGCCCGGTGTCCGGGTGGGAGGCGCAAACCCACCCGGCACTTCCATGCCGCCGGCCGCCGCCACGACGTCACGCCCCGGGCGGTTCCTCGCGCTGCCTCACTGTCGCAGTGAGGAGTGAAATCATGGCACGACCCATCACCCTGTTCACCGGCCAGTGGGCCGATCTGCCGTTCGACCAGGTGTGCCGGCTGGCCTCCGAGTGGGGTTACGACGGTCTAGAGATCGCCTGTTGGGGCGACCACTTCGAGGTCGACAAGGCCCTGGCCGACGACGGTTACGTCGACCGCAAACGTGAGCAGCTGGCCAAGTACAACCTGCAGGTGTTCGCGATCAGCAACCATCTGGTCGGGCAGGCCGTCTGCGACCATCCGATCGACGAGCGGCATCAGGACATCCTGCCCGCCCGGATCTGGGGCGACGGCGCACCGGAGGGGGTCCGGCAGCGGGCCGCCGACGAGATCAAGGACACCGCCCGGGCGGCCGCCAAGCTCGGGGTTCGTACCGTCGTCGGATTCACCGGATCTTCCATCTGGCACACCCTGGCCATGTTTCCGCCGGTGCCGCCGTCGATGATCGAACGTGGGTACGCCGACTTCGCCGACCGGTGGAACCCGATCCTCGACGTGTTCGGTGAGGTGGGGGTCCGGTTCGCGCACGAGGTGCATCCGAGCGAGATCGCCTATGACTACTGGACGACGAAGCGGACCCTGGAGGCGATCGGCCACCGGCCGGAGTTCGGCCTGAACTGGGATCCGTCGCACTTCGTCTGGCAGGACCTGGACCCGGTCAACTTCATTTTCGACTTCGCCGACCGGATCTACCACGTGGACTGCAAGGACGCGAAGGTGCGCACCGGTGACGGCCGCCGGGGCCGGCTCGCCTCCCACCTGCC
Organism: Actinoplanes derwentensis; assembly: GCF_900104725.1. Taxonomy (NCBI): domain Bacteria; kingdom Bacillati; phylum Actinomycetota; class Actinomycetes; order Micromonosporales; family Micromonosporaceae; genus Actinoplanes; species Actinoplanes derwentensis. The sequence goes on along the minus strand of NZ_LT629758.1, from coordinate 2,498,259 downwards.
GTGGGCGGATCTGCGCCGGGGCTGGGACTTCGTGTCCACCGGGCACGGTGACGTGCCGTGGGAGGACTGTTTCCGGGCGCTGAACGCGATCGGTTACGACGGCCCGCTCTCGATCGAGTGGGAGGACGCCGGCATGGATCGGCTCGTCGGGGCGCCGGAGGCTCTGAAGTTCGTGCGGGGGCTGGCGTTCGACGCGCCGTCGGCGGCCTTCGACGCGGCGTTCTCCTCGAACCAATAGCACCGTCAGCGCGGTCAGGCCGGGCGCTTTGCGTCCGGCCATGCGTTGTTTCATCAGATCGTGCAGAAGTTAGATTGTTTCATGCCGATGTTTAACTAGTGACAGACGTAAATACGCGGTAACGTCCGGGAAGTTGCCGGCTACGGGAGGATTCCGCTCCCGCATGCCATCCGAGTTCATCACCGAAACCGGAGGCAGAACGATCATGACCGAACTCAGCCGACGTCATCTTCTCGGCGCAGCGGCCGCCGTCGGGGCATCCACCGCCCTGGGCTCGCCCGCTTCCGCCGGCGGACACTCGAACTCCGCCCACCGGGTTCCCCGCGATCAGATCAGCGTGCAGCTCTACACGCTGCGCAATCAGCTCTCGGTGAATCTGGAGACCACCTTCACCGAGCTCGCCGCGATCGGTTACCGGCGGGTCGAACACGCCGGCTTCGTCGGCCGGACCGCCGCCCAGTTCCGGGCCGCCCTCGACAACGCCGGGCTGAAGGCCACCTCCGGGCACGCCGGCATCCCGCAACCGTGGAACGCCGAGACCTGGAAACGGGCCCTGGACGACGCCGCGATCGTCGGCAACAAGTTCATCGTCCACCCCTACTTCGGCACCGGACCGACCGGTCCGATCCGGGACGCAGCCGTCTACCGGGCGTTCGCCGCCGACCTCGACAAGGCCGGTGAACTGGCCCGCCGGGCCGGGCTCAGCTTCGGCTACCACAACCACCACAACGAGTTCCTGCGCCAGAGCGGCGGGGACCGGACCGGATTCGACATCCTCACCGACGAGACCGACGCCCGGCTCGTACACCTCGAAGTGGATCTCTATTGGGCGTGGCGGGGTGCCGCCGACCCGATCGACCTGATCGAGCGCAACCGCAAGCGGATCAAGCAGGTGCACGTCAAGGACATGGACGTGAACAGCAGCTTCGCCGACCCGGGCGCGGGCCTGATCGACTTCCAGCGGATCTTCCGGCGGGCCAGGGAGGCCGGCCTGGTCGAGTACATCGTGGAACGCGACGACGCGGGCAGCCCGCCCCGCACCCCGGCCCAGGCCCTCGACACGGCCCGGGTCGGCTACCAGTACCTGTCCGGACTGAGGTTCTGACATGCGCCGACTTCTCACCGCCTGCGCCGCCGGCCTGCTCGTTCTCGGTGCACCCAGCCCGGTCCGGGCCGCGCCGCCGCCGGACAGCGACTTCCAGAAGGTCACCCTCAACGACTTCCCCGGCGAGCCGATGGCCCTGGCCGTGCTACCCGACGGGCGGGTGCTGCACACCGCCCGCAAAGGCCAGGTCCGCATCCACGAGCCACGCACCGGCCGCAACGTGCTCGCCGCGACCATCCCGGTCTACCTGCACGACGAGGAAGGGGTCCAGGGCATCGCCGTCGACCCCGACTTCAAGACCAACAACTGGGTGTACGTCTACTACAGCCCGGTCCTGAACACCCCGGTCGACGATCCCGCCACCCCGGCGGTCAACGAGGGCGACGCGCCCTTCAACGGCACCCCGGCCGACTTCGCCCCGTTCCGGGGCCACCTGCAACTGTCCCGGTTCAAGCTGCGTGGCAACACCCTCGCACTCGGCACCGAGCAGAAGATCCTGCAGGTGCCGGTCGACCGCGGCATCTGCTGCCACGTCGGCGGCAAGATCGACTTCGACTCCGGCGGCAACCTCTACCTGTCCACCGGCGACGACACCAACCCGTTCTTCTCCGCCGGGTACACCCCGATCGACGAGAGCCCGGACCGCAACCCGGCCTTCGACGCCCAGCGCAGCGCGGGCAACACCAACGACCTGCGCGGCAAACTACTGCGGATCACCGTGAAGGCGAACGGCTCCTACACGATCCCGCGCGGCAACCTGTTCAAGAAGGGCACCGCGAAGACCCGCCCGGAGATCTACGCGATGGGTCTGCGCAACCCGTTCCGCTTCGACGTCGACGAGAAGACCGGCGTGATCTACCTGGCCGACTACTCGCCGGACGCGCAGCAGCCCAACCCGCAGCGCGGCCCCGCCGGGCACGGCCGCTGGATGGCCGTCGACAAGCCCGCCAACTACGGCTGGCCGTACTGTGTGGCGCCCGACAAGCCGTACGTCGACTTCGACTTCGCCACCGGCACCTCCGGCGCGCCGTTCGACTGCGCCGCACCGGTCAACGCGTCGCCGAACAACACCGGTCTGCGTGAGCTGCCGCCGGTGGAGAAGGCCGAGGTCATCTACACCTACTCGGCCGGCACCGAGTTCCCGCAGCTCGGTGCCGGTGGTATCGGCCCGATGGGTGGCCCGGCCTACCAGTACGACAAGCGCGTCAGGTCGCCGTTCCAGTGGCCGGCCGACTTCGCGGGCAAGCCGCTGTTCTACGAGTGGACCCGCGACTACGTCAAGGCGTTCAGCCTGGACCGCCGCCACCAGGTCACCGCGATCGACCCGGTGCTGCCGTCGATCGCCTTCGACAATCCGATGGACCTGGAATTCGGGCCGGACGGGGCGCTGTACGTTCTGGAATACGGTGACGGCTACTTCTCCGAGAACCCCGAGGCGCAGCTGGCACGTGTCGATTACGCGCCGAAGAACAAGACGCCGATCGTGAAGACAAGCGGCACCCCGACGGTGGGATCCGCGCCTTTCACGGTGAACTTCTCCAGTGCCGGAACCGTCGATCCGGACGGCGACGCGCTGCGGTACGCGTGGGACTTCGACGCCGACGGCCGGGTCGACTCCCGGCGGCCGAACCCGTCTTACACCTACACCGAGAACGGTGACTACCGGGCCACCCTGAAGGTCACCGACGCCACCGGCCGGTCCGCCTCCGCCGAGATCCTGCTGCACGTCGGCCCGGTGGCGCCCACAGTGTCGTTCGTGACCCCCACCAACGGTCAGGAGTTCGCGTTCGGCGACACCGTCACCTTCCAGGTGAACGTGGTCGACGACGCCCCGGTGAACTGCGCGAACGTCCAGGTTTCCTACATCCTCGGCCACGACCAGCACGGCCACCCGCTGTCCACCGCGTCCGGCTGCACCGGCTCGATCACCACGTTCGTCGACCCCGGACACGAGGGCCAGGACAACCTGACCGCGGTGTTCGTCGCCGAGTACACCGACGCCCAGGGCCAGACCGGCTCGGCCGAGGTGGTGCTGACCCCCACCGACTGACCCGAGACCGATCACGACGGCAGGCCCGGCGTCAACGCCGGGCCTGCCGTCGTGCCTTTCCACCTTTTGGTTCCGGAACCAAAAGAAAGAGCCATTCTGTATTTACTCGTGCTGATATAAGCCATAGGTTTACCTCATCCACCGAGCCGGTATCAACGCGACGATTCATCATGGCCGCGACCGGCTTTCCTCGATGAGGAGACGAATGGACGACACCACCCATCGAACCGGAAGATTCCCACGGCGCTCACTTCTCGCCGTCGGCGCGCTCGGCGCCGCCGTACCGGCCATCAGCGCGGTCGCACTCCCGCAGACCCCGGCCAGCGCCGGTCTCGCCGTCGTCAAGAAGGTCACCATCTATGCCGAGGCACTGCCCGGCGGCCTCTACGGCTACGGCCTGGAACCCGGCAAGGCCACCGTCCCGGGCCCGGTCCTGGAGATCTACGAGGGTGACACCCTGGAGATCACCCTGGTCAACACCACCGACAAGCGCCTCTCCATCCACGCGCACGGTGTCGACTACAGCACCGACTCGGACGGCAGCCCGCTGCACGCCTCCTACAACGAGCCGGGCCAGACCCGCACCTACCAGTGGCGCTCCCGCGAGATGTCCACCGCCCCCGGCCGCCGGTTCATGCCCGGCAGCGCCGGTTACTGGCACTACCACGACCACGCGATGGGCACCGACCACGGCACCGGCGGCGTGGCCAAGGGCCTCTACGGCGCCCTGATCGTGCGCCGTAGAGGCGACGTCCTGCCGGACAAGCAGTTCACCGTGGTCTTCCACGACATGACGATCAACAACAAGACGGCGCCGAACACGCCGATGTTCGAGGCGAACCTCGGCCAGCGGGTCGAGTGGCTGGCCATCGGCCACGGCAACCTGTTCCACACCTTCCACCTGCACGCGCACCGCTGGGTGGACAACCGCACCGGGATGCTGGAGAGCGTCAGCGACCCCAGTCCCACGATCGACAACAAGGACCTCAACCCGGGCAGCTCGTTCGGGTTCCAGGTGATCGCCGGTGAGGGCGTCGGCCCGGGCGCCTGGATGTACCACTGCCACGTGCAGAGCCACTCCGACGGCGGCATGTCCGGAATCTTCCTGGTCCGCAACGCCGACGGCGGCATGCCACCCGGCGCCGAGGAGGCCATCGAGCGCTTCCGGGGCCATGCCCACACCACCGCTCATCAAGGGGTGCACCAATGAGACGAGCAGGACTGTCGGTGATCGCGACACTGGCCCTGGCGGCCGGGGCGACACCGCTGCCGGTGAGTGCAGCACCGGCCGTCGCTGCGGCACCGGTGTCGGTGGTCGTATTCCACGGTCTTGAAAACGGGCAGCATGATCCGGTCGCCGTCGCCGCGAGCACGATCCAGCAGCTCGGGCAGGCGGCCGGGATCACTGTCACGGTCACCAGCGATCCGGCCGTTTTCACCGCGGCACAGTTGAACCGGCACCGGGCGGTGGTGTTCCTGTCCGCTGAAGGGGTCACCCTGACCCGCGACCAGGAGAGCGCGCTCACCTCGTACATCAAGGGTGGCGGTGGTTTTGTCGGTGTCGCCGACGCGGCCAAGGCGCAACTGGACTCGTCCTGGTTCACCGGTCTGATCGGCACCCGGCCCGCGGGCGCGATCCCGGCCGCCGAACCGGTCGCCACGGTCACCGCCAGCGGCGAGAACGCGCCGAACGAGACCAAGGAGAAGCTGACCGACAACGATTCCAGCACCAAGTGGCTGGTCCGCACCCCGACCGGCTGGGTCGCCTACCAGCTGGCCACTGCCAAGACCATCACCGGGTACGCGCTGACCTCGGCCAACGACACCGAGGGCCGCGACCCGAAGGACTGGACACTGCAGAGTTCCCCGGACGGCCAGACCTGGACCGACGTGGACAAGCGCACCGGGCACGCCTTCACCGACCGGTTCCAGACCCGCCGTTTCGAACTGGCCACCCCGGCGACCACCGCGCACTTCCGGCTCGACATCACCGCCAACAACGGCCAGCCGCTGACCCAGCTCGCCGAACTACGCCTGTTCACCGGAGCCAGCACCCCACCGGCCGAACCGGGCGTCGACCGGTCGGTGGTGAACGTGCTCGACAGCCGGCACCCGGCGACACGTTCGCTGCCGGCGACGATCAGCCGCTCGGACCGCTGGTACAACTGGGACCCCAACCCGATCGGCACCGTGCACACCCTGGCGCAGGTCGAGGAACGTCACTACCGCCCGGGCATCAGCGCCAACGGCGCGTTCCACCCGATCTCCTGGTGCCGTGACTACCAGGGCGGGCGCTCCTTCTACACCGGCATGGGCCACACCGCCGACAGCTACGCCGAGGACGGCTTCCGCAAACACCTGACCGGTGCGCTGTCCTGGGCGGCCGGGCTGGTGCGCGGCGACTGCCAGGCCACCATCGCCGCCAACTACCGGACCGAGCGACTCACCGCCGTCAACCAGACCGGCAAACTGGACCAGATCGGTGAACCGCACGGGCTGACCATCGCCGCCGACGGCACCGTCTTCTACGTCGGCAAGGCCGCCTGCCCGACCGGGCCGGTGGTCAGCTGGGACGACCCGAAAGTGGGCCTGGGCTGCGGCACCATCCACTCCTGGAACCCTCGCACCAAAGCGGTCAAACTGCTGACCACCCTGCCGGTGATGGGCAACCGGGGCAGCGGCACCGAGCTGGTGAAGAACGAGGAGGGCCTGCTCGGCATCGCCCCGGACCCGGCGTTCGCCGACAACGGCTGGCTCTACGTCTACTGGATGCCGCACTCCTCCATCGACCGCACTCGTCGCGTCGGCGAGAGAACCGTCAGCCGCTTCACCTACGACCACGCCACCGCCTCCCTGGACCAGGGCACCCGGATCGACCTGCTGAAGTTCCCGGTGCAGATCCACAGTTGCTGTCATGCCGGTGGTGGGATGGCCTTCGACAAGAGCGGCAACCTCTACATCGGCTCCGGCGACAACAACTCCTCCGAGGGTTCTCAGGGCTACTCCGGCAACAACTGGACCCAGGAGTACGCCGGGATCTCGTTCCAGGACGCCCGCCGCACCTCCGGCAACACCAACGACCTGGCCGGCAAGATCCTGCGCATCCACCCGGAAGCCGACGGCACGTACACGATTCCCGGCGGCAACCTGTTCCCGCCCGGCACCGCCAAGACCCGGCCGGAGATCTACGTGATGGGCGTGCGCAACATCGCCCGCCTGCAGATCGACCCGGAACACGACTGGCTCACCGCCGGATGGGTCGGCCCGGACGCGTCCACCCCGAACCCGCAGCTCGGCCCGGCGAAATACGAGACCGCCACCATCATCACGTCAGCCGGTAACCAGGGCTGGCCGTACTGCATGGGCAACCGGCAGCCGTACCGCGACCGCAGCAGCACCGACGCCACCGTGCTCACCGGCTGGTACGACTGCGGCAACCTGGCCAACACCTCACCGCGCAACACCGGACTGACCGACATCCCGGCGGCCCGCGACAACATGATCTGGTACTCGCCGGGCGGCGGCGGCCCGGTCTTCCCGCCCCGCGCCGACGGCACCGGCATCCCCACCTACAACGCCGCCGACGCCGTCTACACCCAGCCCTACCTGCGCGGCGGGGGACAAGCGGTGATGTCCGGCCCCACCTACCACCACGACCGGGTCGACCCGGCCAGCACCGTCGCCTGGCCGGCCTACTGGGACGACAAGTGGTTCATCGGCGACCAGAGCAACTCCGCGAACCGGGTGGCCGTCACCGTCGACCCGGCCGGAGTCCCGCAGCAGAAACCACCGCTGTTCGCCGAAACCCTGCGCGCCATCCTGCCCGGCGGCAACGCCGATACCCGGCTGATGAGCTGGATGGACGCCAAGTTCGGCCCGGACGGGGCGCTGTACCTGCTCGACTACGGCGGCGGCTTCTTCACCCTGCACGCCGCGCAGAAACTGCTCCGGGTGGTCTACACCGGCGGCGCCCCGACACCCACCCCGGCCGCCGCGGTGGTGGAAGTGCAGAACAAGGCGCTGACGTACGCGTTCAACGGCTCCCGTTCCGGTGGAGTCGGCCACCGCTGGGAATTCGGTGACGGCACCGGCTCCACCGAGGCCGATCCTCGCCACACGTACGCCAAGGCCGGCTCTTTCACCGCCCGGCTGACGGTCACGTACGCCGACGGCGAGACGGTCACCACCGCCACCACCGTCACCGTCGGCTGTTCAGTACCGGACACCCGGAGCACGGTGTGGATCGGGGACACCGACACCGGCGTGCCCAGCAAGCCGACCGGTGGCGGCTGCACCCTCAACGACCTGATCGACGACGAGGGCCAGTGGGCCAGCCGCGACCAGTTCGTCCGGCACGTCACCACGATCGCCGACGCCTGGCTGCCCGTCCGGCAGGCCGGCGTCCTGACCAGGGCCGCCGCGTCCACACCTCCCACCGGGTACGAGCCGCTGTTCGACGGCACCGCCACCTCGCTGCAAGGCTGGGAACAGGCACCGTCCGGATCCTTCAGCATTCAGGCGGACGGTGCGCTGCGGTCGGCCGGTGGACTCGGCATGCTCTGGCACACCAAGGAACTCGGCGACTTCTCGCTGCGCCTGCAGTTCAAGGACGTCGCCCCCGGCACCGGCCGCGCCAACACCGGCGTGTTCACCCGGTTCCCCGACCCGCGGATCCCGCTCGTCCAGCGTCCACCGGACAGCTGCGGAACGGCCGGCAGCGCCCGCACGTCGCAGGCCTGGGTCGCGATCTATTGCGGACACGAGATCCAGATCTACGACGGGGAGACCGGCGAGACCCAGAAGACCGGATCGGTCTACAACTTCGACCCGGTCACGCTCGCCGACGGCCGGAGCACACCCAAGAACCAATGGAACGACTATGAGGTACGCGTGACCGGCCAGCACTACACCATCATCCGCAACGGCGTGGTCATCAACGAGTTCGACAACACTCCCGGCAAGCAGTCGTCGCGTGCCGGGGACCCGCCCACCGACCTGCGGCAGTTCCTGCGCGGTCACATCGGCCTGCAGAACCACGGCGACAGCGACACCGCCGAGTTCCGCAACGTCCGGGTGCGTGCCCTATGAGTTCCGCTTCCTGGAGAAGGCGTGTGCTGGCCCTGGTGGCCGGGCTCGTGGTCGCGATGACCCCGCTGCTCGTGCCGCCGGCGTCCGCCGCGCAGACCCTGACCTGGACCGCCGACGGCGACATCACCCGCTACAAGTCCGCGCCGACCACGGCGACCGCCGGCGAGACCACCATCGTGTGGGAGAACAGCGAGGCCACCGGCAACACCCTCGGCATGCCGCACACCCTCACCTTCGACACCAGCACCGAGGGTTACAACCACGACGTCACCCTCAACATCCTGGCCAGCCCGTTCGACGCCACCGACGGCAAGCACACCGCGACCGTCAATCTGACCCCAGGCAAATACCGCTATTTCTGTACGATCCCCGGGCACAGCACCATGGTCGGTGAACTCGTCGTCACCTCCGGGGGTGGCGAGGACACCACCGCGCCGACCGTCTCGGGGGCTGTCACCGGGACCCGTGATCCGGCCGGCGCGTATGTCGGCTCGGCCACCGTCACGGTCACCGCGTCGGACTCCGGTTCCGGTGTCGCCGGTGTCGAGTACCAGGTCGACGACGCCAGCTGGCAGGCGTACAGCAGCGGGGTCGTGGTCTCCGCTCCGGGTGATCATTCGGTGCAGTTCCGGGCCACGGACCGGGCCGGGAACGTGTCCGCGGCCGGCTCGGTGACGTTCACGGTCGTGGCGGCGGGTGATGACGACACCACGGCACCGGCCGTGTCCGCGCAGCTCGCCGGCGCCCGGGACGCCGCCGGTGACTACGTCGGCTCGGTCTCCTTCACGCTGACCGCGACCGACGCCGGCTCCGGGGTGGCGTCGGTGGAGTACCAGCTCGACGGCGGAGCGTGGACCGTCTACACGGCTCCGGGCGCGGTGAACACGGCCGGGACGCACATGCTGCACTACCGGGCGGTCGACAACGCCGGCAACACCTCCGCAGTGCGGATGGAGCACTTCACGATCGTGGTGCCGCCCGTTCCGGACACCACCCCGCCGGTCACGACGGCGACCGTGGCCTCGTCGCCCGGCCGGGCCACCGTCACCGTGACCGCCACCGACGCCGATTCCGGGGTGGCTTCGGTGGAGTACCAGCTCGACGGGGGAGCGTGGACCGGCTACGCCGCGCCTGTCGTGGTGACCGCCGCCGGTGCACACACCCTCGGCTACCGCGCTACTGACAACGCCGGTAACACCGCGGCGGTCAAGTCGGTGACCCTCACCGTCGCCGTGCCGGGAGCGTGCTCCGACACCCGCGCCACCGTGATCATCGACGGTGACGACACCGGCATCCCCAACACCGTCACCGGCGACGGCTGCACCATCAACGACCTGATCGCCGAACACGCCACCTACCGCACCCACGCCGCCTTCGTCCGGCACGTGGAGACGGTGACCGCCGGCCTGGTCGCCGCCGGCACCCTCACCAGCCGACGGGCCGGAACCATCGTCCGCACCGCCGCGCGCTCGAGCGTCGGCTCATGAACCGCCGAGGGAGCACTCCTATGATCAAATCGGCCGTCGTCGCCGCCGTGGTCACCGTGACCGCGCTGGTGGCCGTTCCCGCCGCACACGCCGCCCTGGTCACCCACTGTGTCGGCACCGGGGGAGCGGTCACCGTCCCCAACGACCTGCTCGTCCCGGCCGGGGAGTCCTGCACCCTGACCGGCACGATCATCACCGGCAACGTCAGCGTGCTCGCCGGTGCCAACCTGGTCACCGACGGTGTTCGCATCGCCGGGGACCTGCAGATCGCCGGGGACGGCTACCTGGACGCGGACGGCAGCACGGTCAACGGTTCGGTGGAACTCGCGGCCGGCGGCTACGGCGTCTACCTGCGCGACTCGACGACCGGTTCGGTAGCCGTACGCCCGCAGGGTTCGGCCCCTGGGGAAAGCTTCCTGTTCGTCGAGGCCAGCAGCGTGAGCGGAACCGTGAACGCCCAGGCCGGGCAGGTGCGCCTGGACCGCGGCAGTGCGGTGTCCGAGTCGGTGAGCACCAACAACAGCCACTACACCGACGTGCACGACTCGTTCGTGGACGGCACCCTGTCGGTGCTGAACAGTGCCGGCGGCAGCGTCGTCTGCGGCAGCGCCGTCCGCGGCAAGTCGACCTTCGCCGGCAATCTCGGCGGGGTGCAGCTCGGCCCGAACGGCCGCCTGGACAGCTGCGCCTCCGGCGGCTACTTCGGCCGTGAGGTCGGCATCAGCAACACCACGGGTGGCGTCACCGTCGACGACACCATCATCGACGGCGCCCTGAACCTGGCCGGTAACAGCCCGGTCGCCCAGGTCGCCGCGAACAACCGCATCCGCGGCGGCGTGCACGGCCCGCAGGCACTCGGTGCGGTCCAGCGCCGTGCCCCGGCTGCGGAGGCCCGTGACACCGCCGTCGACCGGTCGGCCGGGGATCGCCGCACGTCGGCGGTCCGGGAGGCCACCGCCGCCGGACCCGCCGACCTGTAGACGCCCGGTAGAGCCGTGCCCCCTCCGGGCGCGGCTCTACCGGGACGGCCGCCAGATGCGTACGGCGTTGGCGTGGTCGCTGGACGCCACCACGAGACCGCCGTCGGCCTCGATTGCGGCCACGTTGTTGACCATGCTGGTCCGGTGTTCGCGGTAGTGGTCACCGACTTCTCGCATCCGCTCGTCCAGGATCGCGGCGCCCTTCTCGAAACCGGCGACGACCAGGGTCCGGCCGGCGACTGTGACCAGCGCCGTCGCGCCGTTGCGGCCGTGGTCGTGCTGATCGAGGGCGGCGATCACGTCATCGGTGAGGGCGTCCAGCAGAACCAGGTCGTCCATGGTCGTGACGTCCCATTCGTGGTCCTCCTCGTTGGCGTCGCGCCCGTGCAACACCACCGGCCGGCCGTTCATCAGGCCGAGCACCGCCACCTCGCCGCCGTCGCTGAGGTAGACCGGTTCGGTGACCGGCTCCCGCGCGAACACGTCCCACAGCACCGCCACCGAATCCGCCTGGTGTCTCTCGTCGCCGACGGCGGAACCGTGCACGTACGCCAGCAGCCGGTCGCCGGTAGCGGCCATCGACAGGGCCGTGACCGTACGGCCGACCGGCAGTTCGGAGACCTGCTCGCCGGTGACCACGTCCCAGATCCGCAGAGTCCGGTCGGCCCCCGCCGCGCCGGCCAGAGACCGGCCGTCCACCGTCACGGTGCCCACCGCATACATCTCGCCGTCGCCGCGGTGCAGGGGAACGCCGAGCGCGGTGCCGGAGTTCGCGTCCCAGCGCTGCACCAGCCCGTCCGCGGTGACCCCGATCAGGATGTCGCGGCCCGGCCCGCCGAACGCCACCCCGGTGACCCGGACCGGACCCACCGTGATCGTGCCGGTGATCCGGCCGGTGGCCGCCTCCCACAGCCGGATGGTCCCGTCATGGGAACTGGACGCGAACGCCGCCCGGCCGTCGCGGACACCCGCGGCCAGGGCCGTGATCCAGGCGGTGTGCCCGGTGTCCAGCGGCGGCGCGCCCAGCATCCACATCCGGGGCGCGCCGGTGGCGGCCACCGAGATCACCGCGGTCTCGTCACCGGCACCGGTCGGCAGCAGCGCGGTGATCTTGCCGGTGTGGGCGGCGAACGGGGTGCCGATCGCTTCGCCGGTGGCGAGATCCCAGAGCCGGACGGTCATGTCATCGCCACCGGTGACCACCGTGTCGCGCCCGGCGACCTGAACGAACGCGATGGCCGACACCCATTCGCTGGTGTCCTTCGGCAGGCCGTCGCCGATCCGGTGGCCCCGCAGCACCGGCCCTGCCTCGTGCCCGGTGGACGCGTCCCAGACCTGGACCGTTCCGCTGCTGTCACCGGCGGCGAGCAGCGTCCGGTCCCCGATCCGGCCGGCGGCGAGAACGTTTGCCATCTTCAGGTTCTCCGCGCTGACGGCGCCGGCGAGTTCACCGGTCCGGGCGTCGTAGAACTCGATGGTCCGGTTGAACCGCCGGGCCACGGTCGGCCGCCCGGCGAACTCCACGAAGACGACCGGGCCGGGCCACTTGTGGAAACGATCCGACTCGGCGGGGATCTCCCGGTAGAAGACCGTCCGGGAGATCTGCGGATCCCACACCCGCAACGCCGTCGGGACGGTGTCCGAACGGCCGGTCAGGACGGCGAACACCGCCCGGCCGTCCAGGACACCGGCCGCGATCGTCTGCACCCCCGCACCGAACGGCGCTGTGCGGACCGGGAGACCCGACTCGAAGTCCCACACCACACCCGTGGTGCCGCCGCACACCAGCAGCGCGCCCCGCCCGCCGACGTCGGCGAAGGAACACTTCCGCTTCTGGATCTCGGGCTGGATCGGGCCGGCATAGTAAGGGCTCGGGACCAAGACACCCGACGTGGCGTCGAACACCGTCAGCGCCCGGTTGTCGTAGCCGGTGACCGCCGTCGTCCGGCCGTCAAGGACCGCCAGGGCCAGGGCGCTGGACTTGCCGAGGTCGACACCTCGCAGCCGCCGCCCGCCCGGCCCCGGCGACCAGACCTCGGTGCCGTTGCGGCCCTGGTATCCCCACTGCACCAGGGCGGTGATCTCGTCGCCCTGGGCGGACAGCCGCAGATCTTCGATCCGCCGGTCACCGACCAGGTCGACGTCCCACAGGGCCGACAGACTCACCTCGCATCCGGCGGTGACGTCCCACGCCGTCAAGGCGCCGGAGGCCTGCCGCCCGTACGGGAACACCACCCAGAGGTGGCCGCCGACCACCACCGTCGCGACTTCGCCGCTGTCCCGGCCGGTGAACGGCTCACCGACGGTGTCGCCGGTCAACGCGTCCCGCAGCGTGTGGAGACGGAGCCGGACGTCGTAGCAGAGGTGCAGCAGCCTGCCCTGATACTCGACCAGCGCCTTGATCCAGCCGAGGCCGTCACGCTGGACGATCACGCTGCCGTCCCCCGCGTCGCACACCGTCGGCCCCACGGCGACGACACCCCGGCCGTCGATCGTGGCGACCGCGATCGGGCTGTCCAGCCGGAAGCGCGGGAACTCCACGTCGAGGGGCTCACCCGACCACGCGTCGCGTAACCGCAGCGTACGGAAGCAGTCGTCGCCCTCGGCAGGGGTCTTGAGCAGCAGCGCGAGGACGGCCCGGTCACCGCACATGCCGGCGGCCGCGGCGCGTGGCCCCGCCGAACCGTGCAGCGCCGCCCGATCCGGAACGCGCTCGCCGGTCTCCAGATCCACCACGCAGTAGTAGGACCCCGCATCGGTCGGCAACCCGAAAGCGGCCAGCGCGGGCCGCCCCGCGACCGTGACCAGCGCGGCCGGCCCGACATCGTCGAACGTGTGCTTCTCGTCGAAGCCGAGCGGGGTCCGTAACACCCGGTGCGGTGCGAAGATCGCGTCCTGTTCCCAAGCCTGGGTCATCCGCCGCACCCTACTCACACCACATTGTGGACCCCGTCACTGGTCTCCAGATCCGCCACCGACTGTAGGGCCTCGTACGGCGGCTTCGTGTCTTCGCATTTCAGACCCTATGTAGAGATGCTTGCAAGGGTGGGTTATGGTGTCTCGCATGGCAAACCCGAAGAGCCGTTCGACCAATACGCGCCGCATCTGGGCGGCCACTGCGACAGCGGCGGCCGTCGTGGCGGTGACGGTGGGGGTCGTGGCGTTCAACCCGAGCAAACCACTCAACGCCAAGGCTCCCACCGCGGCAGCCGCCGATGCCGGGCAGGCGCTGCAGGACTCCGTGTCCGCACTGCGTACCGGCAACTACACCTTCACCCGCACCGGTGCCGGTTTCATCGCCGACATCCAGCAGGGCACGGTGGCTCTGCCCGCTGGGGCGTCGATCCGGCACACCGGCACCTTCGCGGTGGCGCGCACCGGCTCCGCGACGCGCCTGCAGTACCTGCTCCACGTGCAACCCGAGCTGCACGACCAGTACCGGCAGTACTGGCGGAAGAACACCACGCCGGCCCAGGCCCGGAAGATCGACAAGATCTACGAGCAGCTGGACGGCAGGAACTGGGTACGCGCCGACGAGAGGAAACTGGCGGACGCCGCCGCCGTGGACGAACAGAGCGGCCTGGACGTCATGGCTCAGCTACCCACGGTGAAACAACCCGACGCCACCGGAGCCGGCGCGTTGATCACCGCGGTGACCAGCGCCCAGCGGTCCGGCAACGTGATCACCGGGACGCTGGACGCCACCGGCCAGGACCCGTTCCTGCAGCAGGCGTTCGGCGATGCGGCCTACCTTTACGGCCCGGCCGCCAAGGCGATGTCCTACCGGGCGACCCTGGACGATCAGGGCCGGCTCACCGAGGTCACCGTCACGATGCCCGATGAGATCACCTCGCAGCCGGCCGAGCCCGTCGAGCCGACACCGCCACTGGTCATCGGCATCTCCGACTACGGCCTGACCAAGGCGCCGGCGATCCCGGCCACGATCAAGGGCGAACTGACCGCCGACGCGTACGAACTGCTCGCGCGCGACACCGACTGACAAGGATCTACGATCCGAGGGTGGGATCTCGGGCGAATGTCGCTGTCAAACAGAACGATACGTGGACGCACTGCGGGAGCAACGGGCTGGGCTACAGCCTCGACGCGTGGCTCGCACTCGGTCCCGATCCCGCGCTGGCGGTCGTCCGGTCGTTTCCGGCGTGGGATCGGAACGAGTGGCAGAGCGAGTCGGTGTGTGAGGCGGGGGCGCTGATCGATCTCGACGGAAAGGACCTACTGGTCTTCCTGAATGCCGCTTACGACGAGCGCCTCGCCCTGCTGAACGCGTATCGGCGTACCTGGCCCGGCTGGACTGTCCGGTGGGCGTACAACGGCATCGCTGATGTCACCGACGTACTCGATCTGGACCGGTCTGTTCTTGATCGTGATCCGTGGGACGACACGGATCTTTTCCGGTGGGGACGTTCGGACGGGGATGAGCCGTTCGATCTGCGTTATCTGGTCACGGTCGGTGACAGTGCCTACGGCCTGGACGGCTGGGCGGTGCGGCCGTGGCAGATCGGACCCGATCTGCTCGATCAGTTGGCCGGGCTTCCGCAGTTGTCGACGTGTCCGGAGGTTCCTCGCGGTGGGCTGCACCTGGACCCGGCCAATCGTCGTGCCACAGTCTGGTCGATCGATCCGGTCCTCGGCTTGTCCGACCGTTTCGCCGCCCGTTGGCCGGGCTGGAGTCTCGCATTCCGCGAAGACCGCTATCAGGAACAAGAAGGCGCGTTCACCTTTCCCGACCCGGCGCCTGCCGTCGAACAGCGCACACATGATCTGGTAGAGCGAACGGTGGAACATTGGGCACCGGCAACCGTCGAGTACCGCGACAGCATGCCGAAGCGGCGCGGCCGAGACCCGTTGTACGGCATGGGTGACGCTGATCTGACCATCGCCGGCCTGCAGAGACTCGTCGACCTACTGCTCGAGCCCGCTCTGCTCTTCGACGTTGCGGCGTACGCCCGCGAAAACTGCGGTTAGAGGAAGTCGTGCGTACCGTTGCCGACCTTTTCGACGAGCATCGGCGGGCGGCGTTTCCGTCCCGGTTGAAATACGACGACGTCAACGGTGTCGAGATGGTCGGCGTCGACGTCAACGTGTCGGGCTGCGTCGGCACCTGGCTGGAGAACGGTGGACGCCTCGACGACCGGCGGTGGAACACCCTTGCGGAGTGCGAGCAGCGCCTCATCCGGGTGATTCCTGCCCTGGGCGGGGAGGACGCACTCTACTGCCGGCGCCTGCTGGCCATGACGGTCCTCATCCTGGAGAATCCCGACGACGCCCACCACCTAGTCCACCGCGGACTGTGCTGACGTCTTGCTGATGACGACACTGATCTGGCGGGTCGTGCTGTTGACAATGATGCCTTCGCATTCCGGATCCGCTGACGCCATCTAGCAGCACTCGACCGGATACACCGGTGTTGCACTGCGAGCCTGGCGTCCGCGCCGCGATCTCAGGGTCGGCGAAGGTGAGGATCCGTTGTTTTCCGTCGTCGTCCGAACCTGGACGTGTGCCCCGGCAGCAGGACCGCCGGGGCACAACTGTCAGGCGGCCGGTTCGATCCAGACGTTGCGGTACTGGACCTTGTTGCCGTGGTCCTGCAAGCGGATGGCGCCGGTGGACGGGCCTTCCGGGATGTTGCCGCCGGTCCCGCGCGGGATCTCGAGGTTGTCGTGGACCTTGCGGCCGTTCCAGACGACGGTGATGCGGGCGTTCGACGTCTTGGCTCCGGCCGTGTCGTAGCGGGCGGCCCGGAACGTGATGTCGTACGTCTGCCAGGTCTCCGGTGCGGTGGCGGCGTTGAAGTCCGGTGCCTTCACCGTGTAGACGGCACCGGCTTCGTTGTCGGCCGGAGTGGTGTCACCGTACGAGTCCAGGATCTGCAGTTCGTAGCGTTCCTGCTGGTAGACGCCACTGTTGCCACGGTTCTGCCCGGTCACGTCGGGCGGCAGCAGCGGAACCTTGAACTCCACGTGCAGCTTGTAGTCCCCGTACGCCTCCTTGGTCCGGAGGTCCCCGCAACACACCTCGGTGGCGTTGCCGCCGGTCAGCGGCCACTCGGGACGCCGGCCGTCGGTGTGCTGCCAGTCGTCCAGGTCGCCGCCGTCGAACAGGACGACCCGCTCGCCGGGTTTCCGGACACTGATCAGGTCCAGGTTGACGTGGCCGGTGTCGAGGGCGTCGATGCGGTACGTGACGGTGTTGAGGCCCTTGCGCAGGTGCACTGTCGAGGTGGCGGTCGCCCACTCCTCCCAGGTGACAGTGGTCGGCAACGGCACCTGCTTCACTTTGCGGTTGTTGACGTGCAGGCTGACCGTCTTGGTGCCGCTGAACGGGTCGGGGCCGTTGGAGTAGCGCAGCCCGACCGCGTACTCGCCGGCCTTGTCCACGCTCACGTGCATGGTGGTGGACGCGTTGAGTTTGCCGAAACCGGCGGTGAAACCGATGCCCGAGTAACCGCGGTGATCCTTCGCCAGGGTCGCGCCGCCTTCCCGGTAACCCTCCTCGGCCTCGTAGAACACCTGCTGGACCGGCTTGCCGGGCAGTTCGTTCACGGTGTACCAGGCTTCGGTGCTCCACAGCGTCTCGCCGTCACGGGACGCGAACGGGCGCGGCGACCGCAGGTGCACGACCCGGTCGCGGCGCAGCCCGGGAACGGTCAGCGTGACCGTTCTGCGGTCGGCGGAGACCTTCGCGGCGGTCACCGCCAGGTTCTCGGTGTCGACTTCGGGACCGCCGTACTGTTCGGTCGCGACATACCGCCACTGTTCGATCTGGTACGCGGTGGCCAGCTTCGCCACGGTGGTGTCGGACAGCGGCTCGGTGTACTCGATCTTGAAGCCGTCCCCGGTGACCTTCATCGTCCTCATGTCGAACACGCTGGTGCCGTTCGGGGTGAGTTTCTGCAGTCCGAACCGCAGTTTGCCCTCCTGGCCCCAGTTGCCGTCGGCACCGAGCCCGCCGACGTAGATCGCGCCGTCGGGGCCGAGTGACACCCGGTTGATGCCGGCTTCCAGACCCTGGGTGTGCCGGAAGATCGCGCCTTGTTCGACACCGTTGACGGTCTCCAGCGCGGCGCGCTGCAAGCCTCCATAGGTGACATCACCGATCAAGACCTGGTTCTTGTACGGGCCGGAGTCCAGGAAGACCGGAGTGCTGGGGGAGTTGCCGATCTGGTTCTGCGGCATCCACAGCACCGGCCGGGTCACCGGTCGGGCATCGTACGGCCCGTCGGGGTTGGTGTAGTGATTGTAGAAAGCCTTGTCTTTGATCTTGATCAGTTTCGACGACGGCAGCCATCCGCCCTGGTTGTCGGTCACGTAGATCGAGTGGTCCGGCCCCCAGCCGATGCCGTTCGGGGTCCGCAGACCACCGGCGAGGGTGGTGACCTTGCCGCTCCTGCGGTTGACCACGATGTGCGTGCCGCGCCCGCCGACCGGCTGCGGGTCGGTGGTGGCGCCGCCCAGGTTGATCGACACCGACAGGTTGAGGTGGAAGTCGCCGTCGCGGTAGAGCAGACCGAACGCGAACTCGTGGAAGTTGCCGCCGAACGGCCAGACCGCCACCGTGCGGCGGGTGTCGAGGACCTGGTCACCGTCGGTGTCCCGCAGTTCGGTCAGCTCGTGTTTCTGCGTCACGTAGACCGAACCGTCGACGACTGCCACACCCATCGGCTCTTTGAGGCCGGAGGCGATCTCCTGGTACGTCACACTGGCCGGCCCGGTCCGCCCGGTCACGTTCGAGACCAGATAGACCTTGCCGGCTACCTCGTCCGAGCCACCCCACGTGGTGATCACCATCTTCTTGTCCGGCCGCCACGCGATACCGGTGACCTGCGGTTCGAAGCCCGGCGGGCGCAGATCGGTGAGCGTGTAACCGGGGTTGACCGCGGTCAGCGGCAGCCCGTCACCGGGCGTGTCGGTGCCGGAGACACACTCCTTGCGCCCCGGCGCGGTCACCCGCACCACACCCGCGTCGGTGGTCAGCGCACCGGCTGGCACGATCGTGAAGTCGTCGGCGCCCGGCGCCCGCCAGGCCAGCCGCAGCTCCTGACCGCCGCCGGCCTCGAAGTGCTCGACACGCAGCGGGTGCAGGCCCGCCGTCAGGTCGATCACGCCCTCCTTCGCCGCCGAACCGTGCAGCCCGTCGTGGTCGATGACCAGCTTGTCGCCGATCCACAGCTTCGAGCCGTCGTCGCTGGTCAACCGGAACCGGTAGGAGCCGGCCGCCGGCGCGGTGAGGTTGGCCAGGGCGTGTGTGACGAAGTTGGACTGCAGACCGAACTGTTCGTCGGTGGACCAGTCGACGGTGGGCATCAGCTTGTCCACGTTGGGGGTCTGGCCGGGCTTGAGTTCACAGATCCGGCTGAGCGGCACCCCGATGTCGTACGTCCGGAGGGTCACCCCCGGCTCCTGCTCGATCGGTTCGGCGGCGAACGCCGGCATCGGTGTCACGGTGAGGACGGTGGCGGCTGTCAGCGAAGCGAACCTGGACGCACGTCTCATCTGCGCTCCCGTTACGGAGGTGATTCATGACTGTGAACATCCTTATCCAACTTCCATCGAGAGGTCTATATCTTTCGATGATCCGGGTCGGAACTTTTCCCCGAGCAGACCAAAAGTCCCGGTTTCTCTATGATGCGTACGCCTCGATGTATCGATGTCGAGGAACACGGGAGGAACCACATGAAGAACCCGACCACCTGGCGCGCTCTCGCCGGGCTGGCCGCGATCACGCCCGCCCTGGCCCTGACCGCACCCGCACAGGCCGCCACCCGGCCGCTGGTCGCCGGTCAGCCGGCCCAGGTCTCGGCCGCTCCGGGTGGCGTCGTCCACGCCCCGATCTCGGTGAAGAACATCGGTGACACCGCGGTCGACGGCACCGGCCTCTGGTACGGCCTGCCCTCCGGATACGCCACCCCGGACCGCTACTCCAACTGCCTCTACAGCATCTTCGGCGAGCTGAACTCGTGCCGGTTCGACCAGGTCCTGGAACCGGGCAAGACCTACCGTGTCGACCTGCCGCTGATCGTGCCCGCGGACCGGTACGCGCCGGGCGCGCTGACCATCCGGTTCGACTGGATGACCGGCCGCGACTACGACATCGTGGTGGGCAAGGACCGGCCCGCCGGGACGGGGGAGCCGCTGCGCTTGGTGGAGGACACCGCGCCGGGTACGCCGGAGGTCACCTCGTGGCAGACGATCCAGGTCGGCGTCACCGGGCAGCAGGGTGCCGACCTGGCCGTCACCGGTGCCAAGGCGTCCGGTGCCGTCGGTGACGTGGTCCAGGTCAAGGCGAGTGTCCGCAACAACGGCCCGGCCACTCTCGACTGGCCCTACGACGGTCCCACCCCGGGGCTGGTGGTCGTGACGATTCCGCCCGGCTCCACGGTGGTGACCGTGCCCAGCAACTGCAAGGCCGAGACCGATGGCCGGTACGCGTGTGAGGCGCCCCGCCGGTTCAAGGTCGGTACCGCGTACGGCTTCACGTTCGGTCTGCGCATCGACCGGGTCATCCGGGACGCGTCCGGCCGGGTCGAGGTGAACCCTGCCTGCACCTGCGCGCGTTTCGACGCCGACCTCGACCGGTCCAACGACATCGCCGAACTGGTGCTCAACCCGTCGCCGACCGCACCGGGCGGCACCGACACCAACCCGCCCGTCATCGCCGCGACCGGCCTGACCGAGGGCCAGTGGGTCGGCCGGTACCCCCGGTTCACCCCGGCGCTGTCCGACGACGTCGGTGTCACCCGGGTTCAGGTGCTCGTCGACGGCGCCGTGGTCTTCGACGGCGACCTGCCGCCGGAGCTCTCGTTCGTCATGCCGTCGGCCACCCACGGTCAGGCGCCGAAGGTCACCGTCCGGGCCTTCGACGCCGCCGGCAACAGCAGCGAACGCAGCACCCGCGTGCGGGCCGACCTGATCGAACCGTCGGCGTCGATCACCCCGGCGTTCGGGGCCCGGCTCAGTGGCGTGGTCACCTTCCACGCCACCGGCGTCGCCGCCGACACCACCCGCATCGAGATCGTCGACTGGGACGGCCGGGTCGTCGCCGCCAGCACCGCGGCACCGTGGACGATGACCTGGGACACCCGCGGCCGGACCAACGACGACCTGGTGACGATCCGGGTCTTCGACCAGGCCGGTAACGCCGCCGTCGACCTGGGTCGCTACCAGCTGGACAACAGCGGGCCGTCGATCACCGGGATCACCCCGGGGGAGCGGGCCCTGGTCCGCGGCAGTATCCGCACCACCGCCAAGGTGTCCGACCCGAGCGGCATCCGGTCGAGTGGTGTCACCGGTGGACGGGCCGCCGGCTCGGGCGTGTGGACCCTCACGCCGAAAGCCCAGGGCGCCTACATGATCACTTGGGTGGCGACCGACAGACTCGGCAACACCACCACCGCCCGGCGGGTCGTCGTCAACGACACCGTCGCTCCGGCGCTGAAGTTCACCAAGGCGCCGAAGAACAACGCCAAACTGACCAAGACGACGAACCTGACCGCGGTAGCCAGTGACAAGAACGGTGTCGCCCGGGTTCAGCTGCTGGTCAACGGCAAAGTGGTCGCCACCGACACCAAGGCGGGCTACACCTTCACGCTCAACCCCAGGAAGTACGGCAAGAAGTTCACCGTGCAGGTGCGCGCCTATGACAAGGCGGGCAACGTGAAGACCCTCGCCAAGCGGACCTACCGCCGCTGATCCTCGCTCGTTTCCGGCGTCCGCCAGACAGCGGACGCCGGAACGCCGACCTACTTGTACGACGGAGAGAGCAGCACCTCGTACGCGTGGATCACATGCTCGTCGTCGCCGTAGCCGATGTTGGCCCCCTGGAACGCCGGGCGCAGCTTGCCCAGTTGCAGGTTGCTGCCCTCGACGGCCGCCCGTGCCGCGTACAACGGCTCGCCGCTGCTCTCCCAGCCGACCTGGTACGCCTCGTCGGGCACGTCGCCGCCGTCGGCGATGCCCCACACCCCCCGGTCCATCAGCACCTCGTAGTCGCGCACACCCAGCTCTTCGCCGCCCCAGGCGATCCCGGCCATGCCCAGTCCGGGGCGGACCTTACCGGGGTGCAGGCCGCCGTGCATGTGGGCGCGGCACAGCCACAGCGGCGTCCCGTCCTCCTCGTAGCCGTGCGGGATCGCGCCGGCCGGGATCTGCCCGTTGCTCGCCGGTACCCAGCGATAGCCGTCCGCGTGCGGGACGGATCGGTTCGGTTCGAATGCCATCTTCACGATCGCAGAGCATATAGATCAAGATGAGCCGCTTTCGCCGGGTACCGGACTGTTGTGGATCGCCTCAGCGGCGCGGTTCCCAGCGGAACATCCGGACCGCGAACGTGACCGCCACGGCGACCCAGGCGAACGTGGGCGCCAGCAGCAGCAGCGACTCGGTCACCGCGACCCCGCCGTTCCACGCGTTGAGCATCAGCTCGGTGGCCGCGCCGCCCGGCAGCAGCCGCTTGAGCAGCTGCAGGTCCTCGGTTCCGGTGAGGCCGATCCAGCTCGCGACGGCTATCATGCCGAGGCTGACCGGCAGCGTGGTGACCTGGGCGTGCTCGGGCGAGTCGGTCACCCCGGCGGTGGCCAGCGCCAGCCCGATCATCATCGCCACCGTGGCCAGCACGGCCACCACCAGCAGCGCGATGTTGTCCGGCGTACCGGCGACCACACCGAAGACGATCAAGATCCCGGTCAGCTGTACGAGGGCCAGCACGGTCGTCGGCGCGACCAGCCCGGCCAGAATGCCGGTGTCGCTCTCGGCCGTGGACCGCAGTCGTTTGAGGAACAGGTTCTGCCGGCGTGAGGCGAGTGTGGTTACCGTCGAGGTGTAGAGCCCGAACGCGGCGACCGTGAACATCACGACCGCGGCGATGTAGCCGAGGCTGGCGATCTGCGCGAAGATCTGGTGCCGGTAGACGAAGAACGCGCTGACCGCGACCGGCATGACGAAGCCGGTGACCAGCACCAGACGGTTGCGGAAGATCTGGGCTAGTTCGGTGCGGGCGATGGCGAGCATGTGACTACCTCTCAGGCTTCGATGGCGCGGAAGACGTCGTCGAGCCGGGTCGCACCGGCCGACAGGTCACCCAGTTCCAGGGCGTGGTCCTGCGCCCAGGACAGCAGCAGATGCAGGTCCTTCTGCAGCTGGAAGGTATCCACCCGTACCGACCCGCCGGCCCCGATCACGGCCTGCACCGGCAGCGCCGGCGCGGGGGAGGCCAGCGTGAACGTGATGACCGCGGGCAGCGTGCGGGTCAGTTCGGCGACCGTGCCCTCACGGTGGAGGACCCCGCGGTGCATCAGCCCGATCCGGTCGGCGCGCTGCTGCGCCTCCTCCAGGTAGTGCGTGGTCAGCACCACCGTCGAACCGTTCTCCCGCAGCCGGTCCACCGCCGTCCACAGGTCGTCGCGGGACTGGATGTCCAGGCCGGTGGTCGGCTCGTCCAGAAAGATCAGCTCCGGGGTGCCGTAGACGGCGGTCGCGAAGTCCAGACGCCGTTTCTCACCGCCGGACAACTGCCCGACCAGGGTCTTGGCCTTGTGGGTCAGCCCGACCAGGTCGACGACCCGGTCCACGTCGTCGTCACGGCGGGTGAGCCGGCCGATCAGAGCGACCGACTCCCGCACGGTCAGGTCCGGGGAGAACCCGCTCTCCTGCAACATGATGCCCATCCGGGGCCGGACCGCCGCCCGGTCCCGCGGACTGCGGCCGAACACCCGCACGGTGCCCGAGGTCGGCGTCCGGTGCCCCTCGATGGTCTCCAATGTCGAGGTCTTCCCGGCGCCGTTGGTGCCCAGCAGCGCGTACAACTCCCCGGAACGGACCTGGAACGACAGATCCCGTACGGCGTGGAAGTCCCGGTAGGTGACGTTGAGGTTCTCGACTTCGATCACTGGCGTGGTGGACATGACTCGATCAGACCAGCGACCACACCCGTACGGTCAGTGTCGCCGTGTCACCACCGGGACATGACGTGGTGTCACTGTTGGCCGTCTGGATTCCCCTCGATACTGGGGGAGTGAAGGCCAGATCGCTGCACCTCACGGAGGCGACCCAGGGGCGTCTGCGCCGGCTCAACCTGTACACCGCGATGCCGCCGATCATGCTGGCCGCGGTGGCGATGGTGGCGGTCGACGTGCGCGCCTGGTGGCACGTGCCGGTGCTGGCCCCGGCGGTGATCGCCGCGCTGGTGGCCTTCGAACGGTGGACGGCCAACGACATCGGCCGGGTGGCGTGGCCGTGCCTGATCGTCGCGGCCGTGGGCTGGCCGGTCGGTGTCCTGGTGGTCGGTAGCCCCAACGCCTACTGGGGTGTCATCAGCGTCGCCTCGCTGGCCGTTCCGCGTCTGCCACGGCACCGGTACACCGCGGTGGCGGCCCTGCTCGGATTCGTGGCCGCGATCGGTGCGACCCGGCTGCTGGTACAGCCCGGCCTCGGCGTGCTCGCGACGTACGTACTCGTCCCGGTGGGCCTGACCACGGTGATCATGGTGCTTTCCTTCGTCGGCGAGCGGTTCTACGACATCGTGCAGGAACTGGAGATGTCCCGGGAACGTGAGGCCGAACTGGCCGTCATCCGCGAACGCGTCCGCTTCGCCGGCGACCTGCACGACATCCAGGGCCACACCCTGCACGTGGTGAAACTGAAGACCGCGCTCGCCCGCAAACTCGTGCACACCGACCCGGCCCGTGCCGAACAGGAACTGGCGGAGATCCACGGGCTGGTCAGTGACACGATCAAACAGACCAAGGAATTGGCGTACGCCCAGCGAAGGCTCAATCTGTCGGCCGAGCTGGAGAACGCGAAGAACCTGTTCGAGGCCGCCGGGATCCGGGTACGCGTCACCCGTGAGTCGGAGCCGGACGAACGTGTCAGCGAGATGTTCGGCCAGGTGCTCCGGGAGACGACCACCAACATCCTGCGCCACGCCCAGGCCACCCGGGTCCACGTCACCCTCGCGGCCTCCGGCATCGGCATCGTCAACGACGGCGCCGCGCCCGGTGGCACCCCCGAACTACGGGGCCTGTCCGCCCTGCGGCAACGCATCGTCACCGACGGCGGAGAACTCACCGTGACGGTGTCCGACGGCGAGTTCACCACCGCGGCCTCATTCGCCGGGGTCGGTACCCGATGACCAGTGTGGTGCTGGCCGACGACGAGGCCCTGCTGCGTAAGGCGCTCGCCGCACTGCTGCCGCTGGAAGGCGACATCACCGTGCTGGCCGAAGCCGCCGACGGCGCCGAAGCCGTCGCCGCCACCGCACGGCACCGGCCGGACGTACTCGTCATCGACCTGGAGATGCCGAACGTGGACGGGCTCGCGGCGGTCGCCGAGATCCGCCGGACCCGGCCACAACAGGTGATCCTGATGGTGACCCGGCACGCTCGTCCCGGCGTACTGCGCAAGGCCTTGAAGTTGGGGGTGCAGGGTTTCGTCAGCAAATCAGCGGAACCGGCACACATCGCGACCGTCATCGCCACCCTGCACGCCGGCCGTCGCTGGATCGACCCGGACGTGTCCGCCCTCGCCGTCATCGACGACTGCCCCCTCACCGACCGTGAACTCGACGTGCTGCGGGTGACCGGTGACGGCTACTCGGTGGCCGACATCGCCACCCGGCTGCACCTGGCAGCGGGAACCGTCCGCAACTACCTGTCCAGCGCCATGCAGAAGACCCAGACACAGACCCGCCACGAGGCGGCCCGCTACGCCCGCGAACACGACTGGTTGTGAGGTGGAACAAGGAGCATCCCCGGGCTTGGGTCGGCCTCAGCGACATCCCGGTCGTGGCCGATCAGAGAGATGTGGGCGACCTGCTGTACGACAGCGCGCGTACGCGGGTGACGCGTACCGGGCATCTGATCGAGAAGCGGCCCCTGGGCGCGGACGCGGCCGGCCGCCTGCGTAACGAGCGGGAGATGTTGCGCCGCCTCGACGGTGTCCCGGGGGTGCCACAGCTCGCGCCGGATCAGCAGCCGGGCCTGCTGATCCTGCGGGACGTGCACGGGACGGTGCTCAGTGATCTGCCCCAGCCCTGGCAGACCGGGCCGCTGCTCGACCTCGCGAGTGCTCTGGCGCACGTGCTCGCCGCCATCCACCGGCACGGGATCGTGCACCGTGACGTGAGCCCCGGCAACGTGCTGATCGTGGCGGACGGCGGGCCGCCGACGCTCATCGACTTCGAGATGTCCGGGGCGCCGGGCGGGCAGCACGACACGCTCGCCGGCACTCTGCCGTACCTGGCGCCGGAGCAGACCGGCCGCACCGGCCGTCCGGTCGACCATCGCGCCGACCTCTACGCCCTCGGCGCCACCCTCTACGAACTGGCCACCGGGGCGCCCCCGTTCGGCCGGGACCGTGATCCGCTGCACCTGGTCCACGACCACCTGGCCAGGGAACCCGCACCGCCGCCGACCCCGCTGGCGCCGATCATCCTGAAACTGCTCAGCAAGGACCCGGAAGCCCGCTACCAGAGTGGCGAGGGCCTGGCGTACGACCTGGACCGGCTCCGTGCCGGTGTCCTCACCGGGCTCGGTGAGCGGGACTTCCCGATGCGCCTGGCACCACCCGCCGGACTGGTGGGCCGGGACGAGCCGATGGCCGTGCTGACCGCTATGGCCGGGAACCGCGGCCGCGGCATGGTCCTGGTGACCGGGCCGCCGGGAGTCGGAAAGACCGCGCTGATCAGCCGGTTGCGTGCCGAGACGGGGTGCCGGTTCGCGGCCGGTAAGTTCGACCAGTACCGGCGTGACCTGGACGCCGACGCCGTCCGGCAGGCGTTCTGCGGCATTGGGGCACAGTTGCTGGCCGAACCCGAGGAACACCTCGCGCGGCTGCGGCCCGAACTGCTCGACGCGCTCGGGACCAACGCCGGGCTCGCCGCGGCCGTGCTCCCACCGTTCGCCGCGTTGCTCGGCGTCACCCCGGAGGAAGCCGACGATCCTTGGCGTGTGGTCAACCGGATCCAGCGGATGGGCCGTGACCTGCTGCGAACCGTGGCGAGCGCCGACCAGCCGCTGATCATCTTCATCGACGATCTGCAGTGGGCGGGGCCGACCGCGTTCGCGTTCCTCGACGACGTGATCGACAACGCCGACCTGTCGGGTGTGTTCGTGATCGGCGCCTACCGGGAGGCGGAGGTCGACGAGACACATCCCCTCAACGCCCTCCGGACCAGGCTGCGGCGCGCCGGTGGCAACACCGCCGAACTGCACCTGGCGAACCTGCCGCCGCACGAGCTGACCGAGCTGCTCGCCGGGATGCTGCGGATCTCCCCGGCGGACGCCGCTCCGCTGGCCACGGTGCTGGCCACCCGGACCGCGGGCAATCCGTTCGACACCGTCGAACTGCTCAACGCGCTGCGCCGCGACGGTGCCCTCGTGCCCGAGGGGGAGAGATGGGCCTGGGACCCGGACACGCTGCGCCGCTTCGTGGGCCGCGGCGACGTGGTCGACCTGCTCGGCGCCCGGATCGAGGCGCTGCCCCCGGCCACCCGCGAACTCGTCGAAGCGATGGCGTGTCTCGGCGGTGAGGTGTCGCTCGACCTGCTCCGGGCCGCCACCGGCCGGGACGCCGCGACCGTGGCGGCCGGTCTGCTGCCCGCCGCCGAGGACGGCCTGGTCGGGGTCAGCCGGGACGGCACCCCGGCGTCGAGTTTCCGGCACGACCGGGTGCAGCAGGCCGCGTACGGCAGGCTGGGCCCGGACGGGCGGGCCGAACTCGCGCTGCGGATGGCCCGGCGGCTCGTCGCCGAGGACGTCCATCGGCTGGCCGCCGCCCAGCAGTACCGGACCGCGGTAGGGCTGATCACTGACCACGGCGAGAAGCTGGCCGTCGCCGCCCTGCTGCGCGAGGCCGCGGCCGCCGCGCGCAGTTACGTCAACCAGACCGCTGCCGAAGCGCTGCTCGACGGGGCCCGGCGACTGCTCGGCCCCGGTGATCCCGGGTTCCTCGCGACGAGGGCCGAGTGGCACAGCGCGCTCTGCGGGGTCGGCCGGTTCACCGACGCGGACACCGTCTTCGCCGAACTGCGGGCGTCCGGCGCTGATCCGGTCGCGTCAGCCGGCGTCGTCGCCGCGCAGATGATCAGCCTGGTCCGGCGCGGGATGCTGCCCGCCGCCCACGAGATGGGCCTCAAGCAACTCGCCGAGATGGGCGTCGAGGTTCCCGCCGCCGAGGACCTGGCCCGCAGTATCGGCGCCGGAACGGTGAGCCTGCACCGTTGGCTCGACCAGGGACCCGACGATCCGGACCGGGCACCACTGACCGACCCACGGCTGCTCGCGGTCGCGCACGTCGTCAGCCAGCTGTTCCCGGCGGCGTTCTTCGTCGATCGCCTGGTGATGGCCTGGCTGGTCATGCTGGCGTTCGACATCTGGATGCGGCACGGTCCGGCGGCCGAGCTGGTCGGTGTCGGCGGTTCGGTCGGCGTCATCATGGCGAACCGGGGCGACTACCGCGCCGGGTACGAGGCGACCCGCCGGATCCTCGTGGTCGGTGCGGCGCACGGCTGGGAACCCGATACCTCACAGGCCCGGTTCCAGTACGCGTACGCCTGCGTCGCCTGGTTCGAGCCGCTCGCCAACGCGGTCCGGGCCGCCCACGACGCCCGCGACGGCCTGCTCCGTGGTGGCGACCCGTTCCACGCCGCGAACACGTATTACGCCTCGGTGCCGGTGCTGCTCGACATCGGTGACCTGGAGACGTACGCCGCCGAGGCCGAGGACGCGATCGCGCTCTGCGAACGGACCGGATTCACGTTCGGCGCGCCTAACTTCGTGGTGCACCGGCGGTTCGCGCAGTCGATGCGCGGCGAGGAACCCGATCCCGCCGACGACGCCCGGATGCTCGTCGCGAGTACCGGTACCGGGCCGGTGGCGGCCAATTTCGAGATCATGCGGGCGCTCACTGCGGCCGTGGACCACGACGACGAGGCGCTGGCCCGATCGAGTGCCGCCGCGCTGGAGGCACTGCCGGCACTGCGCGGGAGTTACGCCGAGGCCCAGGCCCACCTGCTGGCCGTGCTGGGCGCGGCCGTCCGGGCCCGTGCGGCCACCACCGAGGACGCCCGCGCGGCGGCGCTGGAGCAGGCACGGCTCAGCCGGGACCACCTGGCCGCGCGGGCCGACGACCAGGCCGGCAACTACCGGCACCTGCACCGGTTCGCGGCCGCCGTCTGCGCCGGGGCCGACGGCGACTTCGCCACGGCCGCGCGGTCCTTCGACGCGGCGCTGGCCGATGCCGCCGCTGTCGAACGGTCCTGGCAACCGGCGCTGATCGCCGAGTACGCGGGCCGGTTCCACCTCGGCCACGGCATGGAACACGCCGGGCACCGCCTGCTCACCGACGCTTGGCACGCCTACCGGGACTGGGGTGCGCACCGCAAGGTCCAGGAACTCGCCCGCGAACACCCGTTCCTGGCCGGCCAACCCGAGGACCGTCCGGGCGCGACCACGAGTGTCAACCTGTCCACCGACGCCATCGATCTGTTCGGCGTCCTCGAAGCCGCCCGGGCGCTCAGCTCCGAGACCGACCTGGACCGGCTTCGTGCCACCGTCGTGGACGTCCTCGGTGCGATGACCGGAGCCACCGCGGTACGGCTGCTGCTGCGTGACGCGGGCAGCGGCGAATGGACACCGCCACTTGCGGAGTCGGCGCACCTGCTGCCGGTCACCGCCGTCCGCTACGCCGAACGCACCTGCGAACCGATGCTCGTCGACGACGTCGCCCGCGACGACCGGGTGGCCCGTGACCCCTACCTGGCCGGAGCCTCGCACTGCTCCCTGCTGGTGGTGCCGGTGCTGCACCAAGGCGTACCGCGGGGCATCGTGATCCTGGAGAACCGGCTCGCCCGCCGCGCCTTCACCACGGCCCGCCTCAACGCGGTGATGATGCTCGCCGGTCAGCTCACCGTCTCCCTCGACAACGCCCAGTTGTACGCCTCGCTGGAACGCAAGGTCGCCGAACGCACCGAGGAACTGGCCCAGGCCAACCACCGGCTCGAACTGCTCACCATCACCGACCCGCTGACCGAACTGCCCAACCGCCGCCACCTCGGCGACGTCCTGGGCCACGAGTGGCTGCGCGCGGTCCGGCCCCGGACACCCGTGGGACTCGCCATGATCGACATCGACAGTTTCAAGAAGTACAACGACCACTACGGCCACCAGGGCGGTGACCGGTGCCTGATCCTGGTCGCCCGCACCCTGCGCGACAACGTCCGGGAGACCGACATGGTCGCCCGCTACGGCGGTGAGGAGTTCTGCATCGTCATGCCGGGAGCCGACGAGGAGAACGCCCTCGCTGTCGCCGAGCGGGTCCGGCAGGCCGTCGCCGCCTTGGGGGAGCCACACCCCGAAGCCGGCCTAGGGTTCGTCACGATCAGTGCCGGAGTGGCCTCGGCCGTCCCCCGGCCGGGCGCCCTGCCGGATCAGCTCATCAAGATCGCCGACGATGCCCTGTACGAGGCGAAACGCGCCGGCCGCAACCGGGTGGCCGGCATCGCTCCCGGAAATTCGGGTGCCTAGCGGCCATCGGCGACCGTAGAGTGGCGACCGCCCGGCCCGGGTGAACCGGCCGGGGGTTCCGGATCACCCGGGAAAGGGCCCGGAGTGAAGCACTGAAGGAGGTGCCGGGAATGTTCGTCCGACTCGAGATTCACGCCACCGCGGGCGGCGCGGACGCGGAAGCGTTCGCCGATGAGCTCGCCGCAGCGGTGAGCCGCCACGCCGGTGTCACCACCGCCCGTGAGGGCCGTCTGGTAGTGCTTCACCGGCTTTGACCCCGCCTACGCCGCCCTGGCCGGCCGGCATTGTGTCCAGCGGGTTCCCGCGTCGGAGAAGAACGGCCGGCGCCACACCAGCGAAGTGGTGGTCGTCGCGTTGCCCGCCGAGCCGGGTGACCACGCCACGGCCGGCGAGATGCGGAAGACGGATGTCCGCGTGGACGTGTACCGGGACTCCGGGCCGGGCGGTCAGCACCGCAACAAGGTGGAGACCGCGATCCGGCTGACCCACCTGCCGACCGGGATCGTGGTCACCGCCGCCGACTCCCGCAGCCAGCACGAGAACCGCAAGGTCGCCTGGCAGCGGCTGCGGACCGCCCTCGACACCCTCGACGCCGGCCGTCGGCACGCCGATGTGAACGCCGGCCGGGTCGCGGTGTTCAGCCGGACCCGCTCGTTCACCTGGACCGCCTGGCGTGACCAGGTGAAGACCGACGCCGGGGTGCGCGCGAGCATGACGAAAGTCCTGTCCGGACGCCTGGCGCCGCTGCTCACCGAGTGATCCGGTTCCCCCGGCGGCGAACGCGCCGCCGGGGAGACGGGATTCAATGCACGGGATAACAGTTTTCTATTCGCGGAACTGAATTGAATTTCGTGCGCTGATCGGCGGTTGTCGACATATTGACGAGTGGAAACAAGGGGGTAACAATTGCCTAGAGAGCGCTCTCTGATCCGTGGCACATGTTGCCCCCGCCCGTCCGCACGTCTGTCCCGACGGACGCGCGGCACCCCGTCCGACAGGCAGGTACATGACACCCCCGACACTGACTCCCCCTCCGCCGCGGACACACCGGCGCCGCGGCAAGATCGTCCTGAGCGCCCTGTTCGCCGCCGTCCTGGGCGTCACCGGCGCCTCGGTCGCCACCGCGGCCCGCGCCGCGGACATCCCGCTGTCGCAGGGCAAGCCGGCCACCGCCTCGTCCGTCGAAAGTGCCGCCTTCGCCGCGTCCGCCGCCGTCGACGGTGACGCCGGCACCCGCTGGTCCAGCACGTTCGCCGACCCGCAATGGCTGCAGGTCGACCTGGGCAGCACCCAGACGATCAGCCAGGTCGTGCTGAACTGGGAGGCCGCGTACGCCTCGGCCTTCACCATCCAGACCTCGCCGAACGGCACCACCTGGACGAACATCACCGCGGTCACCGCGGGCACCACCGGCGTGCAGACGCTGAACGTCACCGGCAGCGGCCGGTACGTGCGGATGAACGGCACCACCCGCGCCACCCCGTACGGCTACTCGCTCTGGGAATTCCAGGTCTTCGGCACCGGTACCACGCCGACCCTGCCGACCTCGGACACCCCCGACTTCGGCGCGAACGTGCGGATCTTCGACCCGTCCACATCGGCGGCGACCATCCAGACGGCGGTGGACACGGCCTTCAACGCCCAGTTGCGCAGCCCGACCGCGCAGTTCGGCACCCAGCGCCACGTGTTCCTGTTCAAGCCCGGCACGTACGGCCGGGTCTGGGCCAACGTCGGCTTCTACACCACCCTGGCCGGTCTCGGCCTCAACCCCGACGACGTGACGATCAACGGCGCGGTCAACGTCGACTCCGGCTGGAACTACGGCGACGAGTCCAACGCGACCCAGAACTTCTGGCGCAGCATGGAGAACCTGTCGATCGTGCCCGAAGGCGGCACCAACCGGTGGGCCGTCTCCCAGGCCGCTCCGATGCGCCGGGTGCACATCAAAGGCAACCTGACCCTGGCGCCGTCGAACCAGGACAACGGGCAGGGCTACTCCAGCGGCGGCTACCTGGCCGACTCGGTGGTCGACGGGGTCGTCTCCTCCGGCTCCCAGCAGCAGTGGTACACCCGCGACAGCCGGATCACGCGCTGGGACGGCGGCGTCTGGAACATGGTCTACTCCGGTGTGCAGGGCGCCCCGGCCAACGCGTTCCCGAACCCGCCGCACACCACCCTGGCCACCACGCCGGTCACCCGGGAGAAGCCGTACCTCTACGTCGACAGCGCCGGTCTCTACCGGGTCTTCGTGCCCGCCATCCGGCGCAACTCGGCCGGTGCCACCTGGCCGAACACGGCCGGTACCTCGATCCCGATGCGGGAGTTCTACGTCGCCAAACCCGGTGACAGCGCAGCCCGGATCAACTCCGCCCTGGCCCAGGGACTGAACCTGTTCTTCACCCCCGGCACCTACTCCCTGAACGAGACCATCCGGGTCACCCGCGCCAACACGGTGGTGACCGGCATCGGCTTCCCGACCCTGATCCCGAACAACGGGGTCGAGGCCCTGAACATCGCCGACGTCGACGGAGTCAAGGTCAGCGGCCTGACCTTCGACGCCGGTACGACCAACAGCCCCACGTTGCTGAGCGTCGGACAGGCCGGCGTGCACACCGACCACGCCGCGAACCCGATCAGCCTGCAGGACGTCTTCTTCCGGATCGGCAGCAGCGTCCAGGGCAAGGCCACCACGACCCTCGCCGTGCACAGCGACGACACGATCATCGACCACATCTGGGCCTGGCGGGCCGACCACGGCGGCGCACCCACCGGCTGGGCGGTCAACACCGGCGACACCGGCGTGATCGTCAACGGCGACGACGTCCTCGCCACCGGACTGTTCGTCGAGCACTACCAGAAGTACGAGGTGATCTGGAACGGCAACCGCGGACGGACGATCTTCTTCCAGAACGAGAAGCCGTACGACGTACCGAACCAAGCGTCCTGGATCGGCCCCCGTGGCAACGGTTACGCCGCCTACAAGGTCGCCGACAGCGTCACCGACCACGAACTCTGGGGCGGCGGCGTCTACTGCTTCTTCAACGCCAACACCAGCGTCCGGGTGGACCGGGGCTTCGAGGTGCCCAACCGCTCCGGCGTCCGCCTGCACAGCGTCCTGACCGTGTCGCTCGGTGACGTCGGCACCATCGCCAACGTCGTCAACGACACCGGCGGCGCCGTCCCCAACCCGGCCGGCAACACCACCCCCCGCCAGGTCGTCTCCTACCCCTGACACCCCCGTCCTGGTACGTCGTCACACCGGCCGTCCGGAAGGCCGGTCGGTGTGACACCGCACGGAGAGCAGCCGCAGCTTCTCCTGGGTCTCGCTGCCGGGCACGGCGGCGTAGACGAGCAGCATGTGTGACTGCACCGGGTCGAGCAGCGACTGGCACTCCAACTCCATCAGGCCCGCCTCGGGATTGACGAACCGTTTGTGGTCGTCGAACCGGACCCCGACCTCGTGCCGCTCCCACACCTCGCGAAAACGTGCGGACTGTTCGAGCAGGAGGCTCTGCAGGTGGGCCGCCCACGAGCCGGGTCCCCGGCGGGCGGCCGTCTCGCGCAGGCCCGCCGCGAACACGCGTGACATCCGCTTCGGCAGCAACCACCTCGGCCACTTCGCGCTCGTCGCGCACCTGCTGCCCCTGCTGCGCGCCGGGAACGCCCGGATCACCTCGCAACTGAGCGTGGCGGCGAACCAGGGGCCGATCAACTGGACCGACCCGAACTGGGAACGGTCGTACGACGGTCGTCGCGCGTACAGCCAATCGAAGATCGCTTTCGGTCTTTTCGGTCTTGAACTGGATCGTCGCAGCCGGGCCGGGGGATGGGGGATCACCAGCAACATCGCGCACCCGGGGGTCGCGCCGACCAGCCTGCTGGCCGCACGTCCCGAGGTCGGCCGGCCGAACGACACCGCCGGTGTCCGGCTGATCCGGATCCTGTCCCGGATCGGTCTCACCGGCACGGTCGAGTCGGCGGCGCTGCCGGCTTTGCACGCGGCCGCCGCATCGCAGGCCCGCGGCGGACGGTTCTACGGCCCGGCCGGTCCCGGTGGACTCGCCGGCGCGCCCGCGGAACGCCCCGTCTACTCCCGTCTGACGAGCGAGGACGACGCCGTACGCATGTGGAAGCTCTCCGAGGAACTGACCCACACCGCCTTCCCGCACCCGGCCGACAAGAGTTCGCGGCGTGGACAATGGGCGGGTGACCGAGGCTGAGCCATCATCCGGCATGCTGCGCTGGGCTGCCGAGACGGTCGGATCGGAGACGCCGGCGCGGGTCGTCCGGCATCTCGTCGGTGGCACACATGCCGTCACCCATCTGGTGGAGACGACACGACCGCGGCGGCAGATGGTGTTGCGCCGGTATCCGCCCGGCGACACCGCGGCCGCACGGGAAGCCGCCGTCTTGACGGCGCTCGACGGTTTGGCGGGCTCGGCACCCGAACTGATCGACGTCGACCCGGACGGGAAACGGACCGGTGCACCCTCCACCCTGATCACCCGCCTGCCCGGCCGCGCCGATCTCACCTCGATGTCCCCGGCGGAGGCGGCCGAACAGTTGGGGCGAGCTCTGGCGCGCGTTCACGCCGTCCCGGTGGGCCGCTTCAGCCGATTGCGCGACGGGATGGCCGCGGTCTCGGCCGCCGCTGGTGATCTGTTGTCGGCCGGCGAGCAGGTTCTGACGCACTATGACTTCTGGTCCGGCAACGTGTTGTGGGACGACCAGGTGATCACGGGCATCGTCGACTGGTCCGGAGCCTCTCGGGCGCCACGTGGTTTCGACGTCAGCTGGTGCCGGCTCGATCTGGTCCTGCTGCACGGAGAGTCCGCCGCCGACACCTTCCTGGCCGCCTACGAAAGGGCGGCCCGGACAACGGTGCCCGACATCGTGTCATGGGACCTCTTCGCCCTGGCGAACGCTCGCGACACCATCGAAGGCTGGCACCCGAACTACGCCGATCTCGGCCGTGGCGATCTGACGGCCACCGAACTGCGCGCTCGGCACACGGCATGGAGTCAGAACCGCCTCACGCGGGAAGGTTCGTTAGATTTCAGTGATGAGTGAGCAGACGCCCGCCGGGGGCATCGTGTTGTCGGCGGCGGAGATCGAGGCCCTGGACGCCAGATGGGCGTCCTGCTGGACGCCGGAGCAGGTCGCGCACCGGCTGTCCGGTACGGCGGTGACCTGGTTCGTGGCCGCCGGCTGGGCGCTGGATCTGTTCCGCGGGGCTCGGACACGTGCGCACGGGGACATCGAGATCGCCGTTCCGGCCGCGAGCTTCCCGGAGATCCGGGACTGTTTCCGGGGGTATGAGTTCGATGCGGCCGGCAGTGGCCGGATCTGGGCGAACGCCACACCGGACGAGTTGGCGGCCACCCATCAGACCTGGGTGCGGGACCCGGCCACCGGCGACTATCTGCTCGACGTCTTCCGGGAGCCGCATCAGGGCGACACCTGGATCTGCCGCCGTGACGAGACGATCCGCTTTCCGTACCGCGACATCATCGACCACACCGAGCAGGGCATTCCCTATCTCGTACCCGAGCTGGTCCTGTTGTTCAAAGCCAAGCACACCCGCCCCAAGGATCAGGTGGACTTCGAGCGGACCGTCCCGCACCTGACCGCGGACCGGCGCGCGAGGCTGGCCGGACTGCTCGTGCGTGTGCATCCGGGGCATCGCTGGCTCGCCGACCTGCAGAGCTGACACGGGGACACACCCGGTGGTGTGCCCCCGTGCCGGTGCTCAGCCGATGGCGTACGCGCGGATCACGGTCTGTTCGGCCGTGCCGTTCGCGGTGGTCGCCGTGGCGCGGAGGCTGACGAAACCGGCCGTGGCGGGATGGGTGATGGTGACGGTGCGGTGGATGCCGGAGCCGGTGACCGGCACCCGGCGCCAGGTGCGGCCGTCGTCGTAGGAGACCTCGGTCGTGACGGCCCGGGCCCGGGACGTGATCTGCTGGTCGAGGTGGACCGGGATCTTGACGGTCTTACCGGCGCGGGCCTTGCCGGTGGCGTCGACCGGCGGGTCGAAGCGGACCGTGGTGATCGGCAGCGGCGTCCACTCCTCGTCCGAGGTGTGCCCGGACACGAACGTCCACGCGGTGCTGAACTTCGTGGAGTACGTGTACTGCGTGCCCCGGTCGACGGAGGTCTCCAGCCGGTAGGTGGCGCTCTCCGCGGGCACCTCCCAGAAGCCGAAGTCGGACGGCTCCTCGGCGACCAGTTCACCGTTGCGGTAGAGCGCCGTGCGGGCGCTGTCCCAGCCGGTGAACCCGTAGTGGCCCACGCCGTCGCCGTGGTTCGGCGGCGCGGCGAGCACGGTGTCACCGGAGCGGACGATGTGTCCACCGACCAGGTCGGACCCGGTGACGGTGTGGGCGATGACGGCCTTGTTCCAGGGGTCCTGGTACGTCCGGCCGGGCTGGTACTTCTTCGGCTCGCTCTGCAGGGAACTCAGCGTGAGTTCGGGGCCGGTCTCGTTGAAGAAGCCGAGCCACGTACCGG
This sequence comes from Actinoplanes derwentensis, assembly GCF_900104725.1. NCBI lineage: Bacteria > Bacillati > Actinomycetota > Actinomycetes > Micromonosporales > Micromonosporaceae > Actinoplanes > Actinoplanes derwentensis. Next base: position 2,461,264 of record NZ_LT629758.1, on the reverse strand, counting down.
AACCGGTGTCGGCGTTGACGTACTCGGTGCGCTGGAAGGGCAGCGCACTGATCGGCGTGACCGGTGTCCAGAACAGGCTCTCGCCCAGCTGGGAGCCGTTGGCCTTGATCCCTCCGGCGCCGACTGCGTCGACGTGGTAGGTGGTGCGCAGGGCGGCGTAGTCACCAGTTCGGGTCCGCTTCTTCAAGCCGGTGAACTGCGAACCCTTCTTGAAGTACGTCTGGTCGTACGTCACGGGACTGTCGGTGAACAGCCCGTCCGCACCGGGCCGGGCCCAGTTCTCGGTGACCGAACCCAGGAACCGATTGTCGGCTGGAGCGCCCCAGATCTGCCCGATCGAGGCGTTGCCGGGGTCGAACCCGGCGAACGACAGGTCGACCCAGCCGGCCGGTGCGTCCCACTCACCGGCGATGCCGATGAAGCTGATGGCGGCGGCCGGATCCGGCACGGTGACGGCGATCGGTTTCGCGTCGCGCGCGTCGAGCGTGAGGGTCCGGTCCCCGGTCACCGCGAACCGGGTGTGGTAGAGCCAGGCGCTCGTCGCGTCGGTCTCGACGTTCGCGGCCACGGCGTACTCGCCCTTGGGCAACCGCAGCGTGCCGCCGCCCGGCAGCCACTCGGCGAACTCGCCCGAGTTCAACTCGACCAGGACCACATAGGTGAAGTCGACCGGCTCGACGACGTCGACCTCGACGTCGTAGCTCTCCACCTCACGGACCACACCGAGCGGCGCCGAGACACGCACGCCGCCGGGACCGGTGCCGATCAGATGCCCGCTGAGCGGCTGATCGGGCAGGTCACCGCGGGTGTCGGCGGTGACCGTGGTGGTGGCGGTGCCGCCCGCGGGCACGGTCAGCGTGGTGTCGGCGACGGTGAACACGCCCGCCTGACCGGTCAGGGCCAGAGTAAGCGTGACGGCGGCGGTGCCCTCGTTGCGGTAGGTGACGGTCTTCGTCACCGGCTGGTCGTCGTCGTGCGGCCAGCGCTGGATGCCGAAGTTGATCGCGCCCTCGTTGACGGCGACCGTCTGGGTGATCTCCCGGGCGACGTCGACACGGCCCGCGCCCTGCTGGTACGCGGTGGTGCCGTCGATCGGCGCGGCCGAGCCCATCAGCACGGTCTTGCGCTGCTGCGCCGTCCAGTCCGGGTGCTGCTGGGCCAGGATCGCGGCGGCCCCGACGACATGCGGCGTGGCCATCGAGGTGCCGGAGTACGCGACGTACGCGTCCTCCCCGGTCGTGCCCCCGGCCCTGGCCGCGACGATCTCGACGCCGGGCGCGGTGATCTCCGGCTTGACGGCGCCGTCCCCGGTGCGCGGGCCCCGGCTGGAGAACTCGGCCAACTGGTCCTCGCGGTCCACGGCGCCGACCGACAGAGCCGCGTCGGCGGTGGAGGGTGAACTGACCGGTGCGAACGTGCCGGCGTTGCCGGACGCGACCACGAACAGCGTGCCGTACTGCTCAGTCAGGTTGTTGATCGCGGCTTCCAGGGGGTCGATCGCGGCGGTGTCGCCGCCACCGAGGCTCATGTTGACGACCTCGGCGCGGCTCGCCGCCCACTCCATACCGGCCAGAATGGCGGAGTCGGTGCAGCCCAGGTCGCCGCACACCTTGCCGATGACCAGGCCGGCGCCCGGAGCGACACCCTTGTACTTACCGCCGGACGCGGCGCCGGTGCCCGCGATCGTGGAGGCCACGTGCGTGCCGTGCCCCTCGACGTCGTCGGTGCCGCTCGCCGAGCCGGTGAAGTCGGCCGCCTCGGCGACCTTCCCGGCCAGGTCGGGGTGGTCGGCGTCGATGCCGGTGTCCAGGACGGCGACCTTGACGCCGGTGCCGTCGTAACCGGCCGCCCACGCGGTCGGGGCGCCGATCTGCGGCACGCTGTGGTCCAGGACCAGGTCACGCTTGCCGTCCAGCCAGATGTTGGCGACGGCCGGTTTGAGCGCGCGGGCCTGCTGGGTTCCCTGCGTGAGCTGCTGCCAGAGCCCGCTGCGGCCGGTCGCGGTCGCGCTCACGGCGAGGACCCCGGCCGCGGGCAGGTCGCGGGTCACTCTGGTCCCGGCGGTCACGGTCGTGGTCCGGGCCTGATCGGCACCCTTGTCCGGGTACGCGATGAGCAGCGGCAGTTCGGTGGTGCGATCGTCGGTGTACCCGAATCCGACCAGGGTGTCGATGTCGAACAGCCGTTCGTCGAGGCGACCGGCGGTGAGCAGCGGTAGCGCGTCACGTGGCACGACGAGGTTGCGGCCACCGGCCCGGCTCGACACGAAGCCGACCTTCTCCCGGCCGGGCGCGGGCCGCACCGACGGCCGGCCGCCGGCGCGAACGGTGACCTCGTCGCCGGTGATCAGGGTGACGGTGACGGGTTTGGCGGTGGCGGCCCGCTCGGTCGCGGTCGTCGCGGTGGTGTTTTCCGGTTTCTCTGGTGGAATGGCAGCGGCCGGATTGCCGGCCACCGTGGACCCTAAGACGACGGTGGTTATGCCCAGCAGTACCGCGGGCACACTCGGTCGGCGCATGTGTCCTCCCATGGGAACGGGAATCATTGCCCGTCAATATAGATGCCCATCGGTGGACGAAAGCCTGTGTCGAGGAACACGAAGTTCCGTCGAGAGACCTGACAACAACCTGACCCCGTCGTGCGTCAGTGGGCTCACCACCCGAAGACTTCCGGTGCCAGGTGGTACCCGCGTACGTGCTGGCACTGGTGTTGCCGTTTGTCCGGCTACTGCGTCGGCCGATGGTGGGGCGGTTCGACGCCCGGGTGTGGATCGTGCGCACCGCGACGGTCGCCGGTCTGGCGGGGGGCGTGATCATGCTGGTCGTGTCAGTGGCATTGCCGGTGTTTCACTTCCCGGTACCGACCGGGCGCTACGGCATCGGCACCGTGACCTACCACTGGGTGGATCAGGCCAGGCCCGAGCTCTTCACCGCCGACCCGGCCGCCCATCGAGAGCTGATGGCACAGGTCTGGTACCCGGCGACACCGTCGCGGGACGCCGAGCGTGCCCCGTACATCGCGGATGCCGACGCGGTGACTTCCGCATCGGCTCGGCTGGCGGGCCCGCCGCCGTTCCTGTTCAGCCACTTCCGGCACGTCACCACGAACGCCGTCGCCGGCGTGCCGCTCGATGACGTTGACATCGCCACGCCCCAGGCTTCCTCTCTCACCGGACTCCGGAACTGACAGCGGCCGTGGGGTCTCGCACCTACGGCGCCTCGGCTGTCTCCGGGTCGCCGGACTCGGTCGGCGACGCTGACGGTGTAGCGGTCGGCGACGCCGGCGTGGTGGGTGTGGCGGTGGCGCTCGGCGTCGGTGCCGGCTTGTTCTTGTCCTTGCCCGTCGCCTGGATCTTCGCGGCGGTGTAAGCGGTGTCGATCCGGGTGCCGGTCACGGTGATCTTTTGCCCGGCCATGAGGGCGCTCAGCTGTACCTTCCTGCCGTTCAGCAGGATCCGCACGCTCGTCGGGACGCTGACGGTGACGGTCTTGCCCTTGACGTCCTTCGTGCCGCCCTTCACCACGAGGGCGATCGTGCTCGCCGCGGCGTCGACCGTGGTCACCGTGCCGGTCGCCGAGAACTTCACCTTCACCTTCTTGGACGGGCTCCGGGTCGGCTTCGCGGTCGGCTTCTCAGCCGCCGACATGTGGCCTGTGGCGGACGGCGAACTCGTCTGGGCGTACGCGACCATGCCGGTGGTGACGGCGGGGACAGCGACGGCGGTGGCCATGGCAAGGGCGACAGCGGTACGGCGCATCCGCATGGAGAAGCTCCTCAGCTCGGGAGCCTCCATGCTTGCCGGCCGTGGGTTCGAACCGGTTGCGTCTCCGGTTGCGGCTCGGTTGCTGCTGTCCGGGCCGGACACCAGCAGGTATCGCACCCTCGTCATGGCTCCGGCACGGCAGCACAGGAACGAACCCCCGTCCGAGATCTGCCCGGCGGGTTTCCGGACAGGCCCATTCGGGGTCCGCCGGAACGGCCGCCGGGTCCGGTGAACCAGCCGGTCCGGGCGCCGTCCTGGTGGATGAAGTGGCGGGTCGCTTACGCTGGGGGCATGACATCGGTGCTGCACAGTTCCCCGAGCCGGCCGGCGGCCCGGCCCGGCCGGGCGGTGCTGGTCGTCGCCGACCTCGCTGAGCTGCGCGGCCCGGACACCGGAGTGGTGGAACTGCCGCACCGGATGCTGTGGCTGCCGCCGCGGGACCGCCGGTTCGACCTCGCCGACGACTACGACCGCCCCCGGATGTGCGAGATCGTGCTCCGGGAAGCCGTCCGATGGGACGAGCTGCGGACCATGCTGAACGCCGGAGTGCTCTCGCGGGTGTGGGCCGAGCTGTTCCTGCCCCGGGGCGTCCGCGCGGCGTGGGAGCAGCGGCATCCGGTGCTGGCCGCGGTGCGGGTCGCGGGTTGACCGACCGTCCCGACCCGTTTCACGAGCTGGTGGCACGAACGGCGCTGACGGCCGCGTACCGGTACGGATTCGTCCTCGGCGGCGGTCTCGCCCTGATCGAACACGGCCTGGTCGTCCGCCCGACCGAGGACGTCGACCTGTTCGCGTCCGGGGAGGGCTCGGTGGCCGCGGCGACCGCGGCGGTGACGGATGCGCTGGTGCGCGCCGGTCTGCGGGTCGAAGCGGTCGATCATGACAGTGACCTGGCGGAACTGATCGCCGGGATGGCCTACCAGATGGCGGAGCTGACGGTGTTCCGCGACCCGGACGATCGGGACGGGTTACGGGTGAGTCTGGGGTTTCTGGACCGGTCGTACCCGCCGGTGGTGCTCGACATCGGCCCGGTCATGGCGGTCGAGGACCTGCTGGCGTGGAAGGTGGCGGCGCTGGTCGGCCGGGCCGAGGTCCGCGACTTCATCGACGTGGCCGTGTTCCTGGCGGACCGCGACGCCGGGCAACTGCTGGACGCCGCGCGCCGAGTCGATCCGGCGCTGGAGGACGAGGACGTCACCGCGGCCGGCCGGCGTCTGGACCGGACCCCGGACCGGGCCTTCGTCGCCTACGGTGTCGACGCGGCCGGAGCGGTGGCGATCCGGGCCCGGTTCGCCGGGTGGCCGCGCTGACCGTGCCCGGCGCCGCCGCGAGGGCGGCACCGGAGGCCGGGATCAGGCGGCGTACGAGTTCAGGAACTCCAGCAGGTCGCTGTTGAGCTGGTCCTTGTGGGTGTCGGTGATGCCGTGCGGCGCACCCGCGTACACCTTCAGCTCGGCGCCCTTGATCAGCGCCGCCGACGCCTTGCCGGCCGCCTCGAACGGCACGACCTGGTCGTCGTCACCGTGGATGACCAGGGTGGGAACGTCGAACTTGGCCAGGTCGCCGCGGAAGTCGGTGGCCGAGAACGCGGCGATCGACTCGTAGGTGTTGCGGTGCCCGGCGGTCATGCCCTGCAGCCAGAACGCGTCCTTCATGCCCTGCGACACCTGCGCGCCGGGGCGGTTGGCGCCGAAGAACGGGCCGTTCGCGAAGTCCTGGTAGAGCTGCGAGCGGTCGGCGAGCGAACCGGCCCGGATGCCGTCGAACACCGACAGCGGCAGACCGCCCGGGTTGTCGTCGGTCTGCAACATCAGCGGCGGTACGGACGACACCAGCACCGCCTGGGCGACGCGGGCGGTGCCGTGGTTGCCGATGTAGCGGGAGATCTCGCCGCCGCCGGTGGAGAACCCGATCAGGGTGAGGTCCCGCAGGTCGAGGTGCTCGATCACGGCGGCCAGGTCCGCGGCGTACGTGTCCATCTCGTTGCCGTGCCAGGTCTGCTCGGACCGGCCGTGACCACGACGGTCGTGGGCGATCACCCGGTAGCCGTTGCTCGCCAGGAACAACTGCTGCGCCTCCCAGCTGTCGGAGTTCAGCGGCCAGCCGTGGCTGAGCACGACCGGCCGGCCGGCGCCCCAGTCCTTGAAGTAGATCTGCGTGCCGTCGGCCGTGGTGACAAAACCCATGAGGGTCCTTTCGTACGGGGTACCGGAGCGGCACCGCCTCCTCACTATGCAACCAATACCCGGCGGCCGGGACCACGCAGGAAATTAGGCAGAACCGTCGAGTGCGGCCAGTTCCGCCCGGGCCAGGTCGAGGTGTTCCGGCAGGTTGTCGTCGAGCATCCGCAACGCCAGCACCAGATCGTCACGAGCCTCGGCGGGCATGCCCAGGCCGATCCGGGCCCGGGCCAGCGTCAGGTGCACCTGACCGGTCATCGTGGTGCTCGCGTAGTCCCGGACCAGCGGCAACGCCACCTGCGCGGTTTCCAGCGCCGCAGCCCACCGGCCCGCTCGGACCAGGGCCTCGGCCATGAACGTGTGCGCCCCGGCCAGCGCGCCCCGAGCCGGTGCCGTCGCCACCGGACGGGCACCGACCTCCCGGATCGCGGTCTGGAACTGTTCGATCGCCTCGTCCGAGCGGCCCTGTTCCATCAGCAGCAGGCCGATGCCCTGGAACTGCTGCACGTACGCGTCGTGATCGCCGATCTCGTCGAACAACTGCAGCGCCTGCCGGTACGCCGCGAGGGCCCGGTCCCGGTCGATCCGGCTGAATCGCCAGGCGGTGCCCGCGTACTGCAACGCCCAGCCCTGTTGCCGCCGGTCCCCGATCTGCACCGCCAGCTCGTACGCCGCCATCGCGATCTCGGCGCCCTCCTGCGGCCGCCGGGCTCCGTGCGTGGCGGCCCAGGCGAAGTAGTTGAGGTGGGTCAGCTCCTGAAGGCGGTCGGGCAGCCGGGCCGCGGCGGCCCGGGAGAAACCGTAGACCTCGTACCAGCCGGCCCAGAACACCATCCGGTCGGAGAACCAGTGCATCGCCTCGGCCACGTCCACCACCCGGCGGTCGTCCCCGGCGGCGGCCGCCGCGCGCAGCGCGCCCAGCCAGTTGTCCGACTCGGCCTGCAACCAGGCGTCGGCCTCCTCCTCGGTGGCCAGCGGCACCAGCCCGGTCCAGCCCGCGGGCAGGCATCCGTACTCCGGTTCGAACCACCGCCCGGCCACGATCGCGGTCTCCAGCAGCCACTCCCGCATCCGTAGCGCGGTCGCCGCCCGGCCGCCCGGCGGCTCCTCGATCCGCAACCGTTCCGCGGCGTACAACCGGATCAGGTCGTGGAACCGGTACCGGTCGGCGCCGTCGGGTTGCAACAGGCCCAGGTCGACCAGCAGGTCCAGGCCGTCCTCCGCCTCGGGCAGGCTGGTCCCGGTGAGTACGGCCGCGATCGGCGCGGCGAAGTCGACACCCGGCACGTGCGCGAGCCTGCGGAACAGCGTGGCCGCCGCCTCCGGCAGTTGCGCGTGCGACAGGGCGAACGCGGTGGCCACCCCGGTGTCACCGGTGGTCAGCACCGCCAGCCGCCGGTCCGCGTCGGCGAGCCGGGACACCAGGTGAGCGACCGTCCAGGCCGGGCGGGTGGCCAGCCGGGTCCCGGCGATCCGCAGCGCCAGCGGCAGATGCCCGCAGAAGTCGGCGACCGACGCCACCTCACCGGCGGCACCCGGGTCGACGGCCTGTGCCGCGATCCCGCCCAGCAACCGTGCCGACTCGGCCGGTGCCAGCGGCTCCAACCCGATCCGCAGCACGTCGTCCAGCCCGCCGAGCAGGCGTCGGCTGGTCACCACGGCCAGCCCCGGGCCGTCGCCCGGCAACAGCGGCCGGACCTGTGCCTCGTTCGCGGCGTTGTCCAGCACCAACAGGCAGCGCCGCTCACGCAGCACGGCCCGCAGCTGGCTGGAGCGTTCCTCGTCGGTCTCGGCGATCCGCCGCGGGCTGACCTCGGCGGCCCGCAACAGCCGGATCAGGGCCTCACCGACCGGCATCGGGGTCTCGTCGGTGCCTCGCAGATCCAGGTAGAAGCAGCCGTCCGGGAACTCCGGGGCCACCTCGTCGGCCAGCCGCACCGCGAACGCCGTCTTACCGAGCCCCGCCTGCCCGTGCACCACCACGACCGGCGCCGGTACGTCCGGCGGCCGAGGTCCGGCCAGCGCGGCGGCCTGCTCCAACTCGGCGGTCCGGCCGACGAAGTCGCCCACCGCACGGGGCAGTTCGCAGAGGCGTGGCCGCCCGGCACCGGTCCGGGACCGGCTCTGCCGCGCGATCTCCACCAGCTCATCGCGCTGCCGCGGGTCCAGGCCGAGCCCGTCGGCGAGAGCGGCGAGCGTACGCGCCTGCGCGGCCCGGCTGTGCCCGCGCTCCATGTCGCTGATCGCGCGGGCACTGACACCCGACGTCTCCGCGAGCCGTTCCATCGTCATCCCGGCGTCCTGCCGCAGCGCGCGCAGGTGGGAACTGAAGGCGGACACCGTACAACCTCCGTGACTCTGAACGAGAGATCAGGAAAGCACATTCGGAACCGTCGTCCTCTGCACCGACGGCCGTATTGACGTTCATTTCTATGCTGAGGGCCGGAACGTCTCGGGGAGGCCATATGCGCCGGTGGAACTCGACGGTGGTCGTGGTGGCGGCTCTGCTTCTGGCGGGCTGCACCACGGTGAGCACGGAATCCGACCAGGTGGCGTTGCACTACGACGCCGGTTCCTTCTCCAGTACGACTTACCAGGAATGTGTGACGCAGAACAACCGCGCCTGGGACGGGCTCGGGGAGAAGTACTACACCTACCCGGCCGGGCAGCGGAACTTCGACTTCACCGGCAGTGACGACTCCGAGAGCGCCCCGTACACCGTGGTGTCCAAGGACAACCAGGAGATGACGGTCGCCGGTGGCCTCACCTTCCACCTGGACACCGGCTGCGAGCCGGACGGCGGGATGCTGCGCCGGTTCCACGAGGACATCGGGCTGAAGTTCCAGCCGGTGATCGACGAGGACGGCAAGACCACCGGGACGTGGCTGGAGATGCTGCGCTTCTACATCGGCCACCCGCTGAGCCGGGCGCTGGCCGCCGAGGCGCAGAAGTACGACTGGATGGCGCTCTACAACGATCCGGAGACCCGGACCCGGTTCGAGACCGACATCAACGCCAACCTCAGTGCCGCGGTGTCCGCCACGACCGGCGGCAAAGGGTATTTCGTGGACTTCAACCTGACCCTGCAGAAACCGCAGCCGCGCAAGGAACTGGTGGACGGGCTGGCCGCCGCGCAGGTGGCGATCACCCAGCGGCAGGCGGTGATCGAGCAGAACGCCACCGTCGACGAGAAGCTCAAGCAGATCAAGAAGCTCGTCGACGTGCTCGGCCCGGACGGCTACGTGATCTACGAGGTCATGCAGCAGTGCCTGACCGGTGAGACCCGGGCGGGCTGCCCGACCTTCCTGCCGGTGCCTAACGGCGCAAACGTGAACATCCCCGCCCCCGCCGCGACCTGAACCCTGGATTTGAGAGCGCTCCCATCGGTAGCGTGCGCCTCGGACACGCAACGCCGAGTGGACGTGGGGAGAGCCGATGACCGACAAACGGGTCGACGAGCTGCTGGAGACGATGACGGCTGCCGAGAAGGCGGGCCAGATGATCCAGTACTTCTACTTCGCGGCACCGCCCGGCAAGGATCAGCAGCCCAAGGCGGTGGAAGCGGCGCTGGAACGCGGCGGGGCCGGTTCGCTGCTGTTCGTCCACGACCCCGCCGAGATCAACCGGCTGCAGCGCCTGGCGATCGACGGCAACCGGCACGGCGTACCCGCGCTGTTCGGTTATGACGTCATCCACGGCCTGCGCACCATCCTCCCGGTGCCGATCGCGATGGCCGCCTCCTGGGATCCGGAGATCATCGAGCGCGGCCAGTCCGTCGCCGCCCGGGAGGCGCGGGCGGTCGGCATCCACTGGACGTTCGCTCCGATGGTCGACATCGCCCGTGACCCGCGGTGGGGCCGCATCATCGAGGGCGCCGGAGAGGACCCGGTGCT